>DATFDL010000519.1:0-8148 GCA_035252155.1 Pirellulales bacterium
ACCTGTTGGTTCTCCATCCGACTCGCCATCGCAACGAACCATTTAAATGGTTGCGGCCGAAGGCCGCGTAAGGGCGTTCCGCGAACTGCGATTCGGCCTCGGTCCGCCCCACGCGGAACGCCACGGAGTCCGTTCCCTACAAACATCGAGAGCCAGCCCACCGATTCCGAATGTCGAACACGATTAGCGAACGGAATGAATTCCGCTCTAGGAGCGATTCGACCCGACCGGTAAAATCGCCCCGCCGTCGTCGGTCGCCATTCGCTGGAGCGAAAGGCCACGATGCTCTAATGCACCTGTCGGGCTTTGTGCCGTGCCTCGATTTCATCTGCACCAATCGGTTCGCCGCCGGGTTTGTCGGGCGATTTTTTGCCTGGCCTGTCTGCTGCCCACGACCGCGCTGCTCGGGTGGACAGCTACGTGCAAACTGCCCGGTCACATCGAGCGATGCGAAGAGCGGCTCAGCGAATTGCTAGGGTTGAATGTCAGCATCGAGCGTGTCCGCTATCCGCAACCAGGGCTTTGCCTATACGAGGGGATCGAATTGACCGATCCTGAGACCCACCAAGCCGTGCTGCGATGTCGCTGGGTTGAACTCGGGCGCACGGGAAAAACGTTGGTGCTGCGGCCGGCGGCCGTAGAGGTGAAGTCCGAAGCGGCCGGCCGGCTGGTGCGGCTGATGATGCGCCGGTTGCAACATGAGCTACCCGCCGGTGACGCCACCCTGCGCATCTTGCCGACCAGTGTGACGTTGCGCGGGCCGCGCGACGAGCAAACCTACGACGACGCGGAGTGTCTGATTGAGTCGAGCGATACGGACGACTCGGCGACGCTGCGTTTTCGCCTGGCGGGCGTCGAGATGAGCGAAGTGGTGACGGTGGTCGTCACTCGACGGCATTCGGAACTAGCCTCGACAACGCGGGTCTCGCTCAATACTGCCGGTGCGTCGTTGCCCGTCTCGATGTTCGCCGCCTGGCTCGATGCTGAGAAGGTGCTGGGGCGCGACGCCCGATTCCGCGGTTCGCTTTGGATCGATGAAGACGGCCACGGTCGGCGTGGCGACGTGACTGGCGTGCTGTCGGAAGTCGATCTCGCGGCGCTCGTGGCGGCTCGCTTTCCGCATGTGCTAACGGGCCAGGCCACGCTCGAGATCGAGCGGGGTCGAATCGAGCAAGGACGGCTAACCGAGGCCGCCGGGCAACTGCACTGCGAGCATGGCGTCGTCGGCAGTTCGCTGATCGCGGCCGCCGTCGAGTCACTCGGCTGTCGGACCCGCCGCGCGACCGATCGCGCCGCGGCGGACAAGCTGCTCTATCAGCGGTTCTTTCTGCGCTTCGCGCTCGATCGCGCGGGGCTGCGGTTGGCAGGCTTGCCCGGCGGGCCGGACGCCGGAGCGATCTTCGTCGACGCCAGCCGGCGGCCGATTCTCATCGAGCCGGCTCGCCCCTCGCCGCTGGTGGCCCTGCTTCGGGCATTAGTGCCGCCGAGCCAGACGCACGTGCCGGCCACCCAGGAAACGTCGGCACTTGTACCATGGCTTCCGTTGCCGCCGATCGTTCCGCCTGTTGCCGAGGACGGCTCCCCGCCGCTCCCCTCCGCGCGCGTGCGCCTCTCGGACAACTAAAGGCGTCGACTGACAGCAAGATGGTTGACAGAAAGATTTTTCTGTCCACAATCTTTCTGTCAGCACTTCCCTTTAGTTGCACTGATTTTCGATGGCATACAGCTCGCTTGCGCGTCGTTTGCGCGTTTGCCATGAACCGAGTGCGAATTTCGTTTGGGTCGCGCTCGTGCTCACGTTCTTGGCCGGAGGATGGGAGCGTCCGACTTCGGCTGCCGACAAGGCGCCGAATATCGTATTGATTTACGCCGACGACGTGGGCTATGGCGACCTGAGCTGTTACGGGGCCACAACAATCCGAACGCCGAACCTCGATCGGCTGGCCGTGGCTGGGCTGCGCTTCACCGATGGCCATTCGGCTGCCGCCACCTGTACGCCGTCACGTTATGCGCTTCTTACCGGGCAATACGCCTGGCGCAAAAAAGGCACCGGCGTACTGCCCGGCGACGCCAACTTGATTATCGAACCCAGCCGCATGACGTTACCGCGCATGCTCAAGCAGTCCGGTTATGCCACGGGCGTGGTCGGCAAGTGGCATCTCGGCCTGGGTAGCGGACCTATCGACTGGAACGCCGAGATCCGGCCCGGCCCGCTGGAGCTTGGCTTCGATTCGTCGTTCATCATTCCTGCCACCGGCGACCGCGTGCCATGCGTCTATGTGAAAAACCATCGCGTGGACGGGCTCGATTCGGCCGATCCGATCGAGGTCAGCTACCAGGTCCAGGTTGGCGATGAGCCGACCGGGCGCGATCACCCCGAACTGCTCAAGGTCAAACTGAGCCACGGGCATGATTTCACGATTGTCAACGGCATCAGCCGCATCGGCTGGATGCGCGGCGGGCGCTCGGCGCGGTGGGTCGATGAAGACATGGCCGACGTGCTCACCCGTCAGGCCACTGCCTTCATCGACGCGCATCGCGAGGGGCCGTTCTTTCTGTACTTTGCCACGCACGACGCCCACGTGCCGCGCGTGCCGCACGCCCGGTTTCGTGGCACGAGCGGTTGCGGAGTGCGGGGCGATGTGATTCAAGAGCTCGATTGGTGCGTAGGGCAGGTGCTCGCCAAACTCGACGAGCGCGGCCTGGCCGACAATACCCTGGTGATTTTCACCAGCGACAACGGTCCGGTGATCGACGACGGCTATGCCGACGGCGCGGTCGAGGACTTGAATGGGCATCAAGCGGCAGGTCCGTTGCGGGGCAACAAATACAGCCCGTACGAAGGCGGCACGCGTGTACCATGGTTGGCGCGGTGGCCGGCCCGGATCAAACCGGGCACGTCCGACGCGTTGGTCTGCCAGGTCGACCTACTGGCGTCGTTGGCGTTGCTCACGGGTCAAAAGTTGCCCGACGATGCGGCACCAGACAGCCAGAACGTCTTGCCGGCGCTGCTGGGCGAGTCGCGGAAAGGCCGCGAGGTGTTGATCGAGCAGGCGGGCAGACTGGCGGTTCGCAAGGGAGAGTGGAAATACATTCCGCCCGGCCCCAAGGCGGCCAAGTCGGCGGCTGGCGAGCTTTACAACCTCGCGGATGACCTGGCTGAGACGCATGACCTTGCGGCCGAGCAGCCCGAACGGGTCAAGGAGCTGCGCGAAGAACTGGCAAGAATCCGCGGCGAGTAGTAGCTAATGAATCCGGCCGATCAGAAGATGGCCTTCCAAGGCCGTCCAGCGCGCAGCGGTAGGCTGAGCCGACGTCTGTAGGGAACGCCCTCCGTGGCGTTCCGTGAGGGGCGATTGGACGTCGGTCCGCCATTCACGGAACGCCACAGAGGGCGTTCCCTACAGAGCAGATAGAGGACGCGGGCTAGGTATCACCGTAGCGACTTCAAATACGCATAGAGGTCGGCGATTTGGCCGTCGCTTAGTTTGTCGAGCAGCCCTACGGGCATCAACGATGCCGCCGAGGGGCGGCGAGCCACGATGTCGTCGCCACCAATTCGCACCGTCGTCGATGCGCCGGTTTGAAGAATCAATCCGTCGACCGCGTCGTAAACGATCATGCCTTGATGGACCCTGCCATCGGAGGTAGCAACGGAGACCGTACGATAGCGCGACGAGACGTCGCGGCTGGGCTGCAAGATGGCCGTGAACAAGGCATCGCGCGAGAAACGGTTGGCGACGCCAATTAAGTCAGGGCCAAGAGCACGGCCGGCGGAGTGGCACGCCGCGCACGAGGCCTGCGCAAAGACTCGATGCCCCCGCGCCGCATCGCCCGACGGCCAGTCGATGGCCGCCAGTCGCTGGCTCCAGGCAGACGCATCGACGCCCTCGCCGCTCAACCCGGCCGCCAGATCGGGGTGTGACTCTCGCAGCCAAGCCTCCCAGCCGTGGACATCGGTCGGCGGATTCTCCAAGCATGTGATTCGTTGCAAGGCCGCGATGATCTCGTTACGCAACGCCTGGTGCTCTTTCTGCTCGCGCAAGCGGCCGAGCGCCCGGACGAGGGCCAAAAGCTCTGCGTTGTCTGTGCCCGGCAGCTTTTCAAGCGCCTTCACTGCCAGCGAAACCGTCTCCGGCTGCGGCGAGGACAGACCCTCAACCAGGCGTTCGCGGTCGTCAACCTGCGGATTGCGGGCCAGCAGGGCGAGAACGGCCTCATCCAGTCCCGCACGTCCCCAGAGTTTGCGCAGTACCGGCTTCGACCATTCGTCGGGTAGCTCACCGAGCAGCTCAACGAGCGCTGGCGTCCAAAGCGCAACCTTTTCGTCATCATCGTCGTCAGGCACGATCCGCGCGAGAATCAGATCGGCCGCCCGCCGCCGGTCGAACTCCGGCGCGTGCGTCAGCAGCTCATGCGCCGGACGGCCAAACTCCGGGTCGGCCAAGATGGCTTGGTTGAGATCCGGATCTTTTCGGGCGAGTTCGGCATGCAGTTCGGCGATACGGAGCGGAAAATGCAGATCGCGCCTTGCTGAGCGCTCGTCGAGCTTCCGGTCGAGCGACACCAGGGCGCGGGCCGTCTTTTGCGTTACCTCCGCCGTCCGCGGCGCCGCCAAGCGACCCACGACAATCAAATAATGAATGTCGTCGACCGGATCAGAATCGTCGGTCAGCCGCTCGGCGACGCGCAACAGCACAATAGGATCGCCGTCTTCAAGCATGGCCGCCGTGCGCGCCAGTTCGCGGTCGAGGTCCGGGTCGACCGCGGGAAACGCCGCGCGAAGCGGCAATGCCATCGTGGGAACGCCCACGCCGAGATCGTAGCACGGTGCATAGCCTTCGTTGACGATGAACTTCTGGCGCGGAGCAGCTAGGTCGCCCAGTATTCGCTGCTCGACGCGCACCGCAGCCAGTCGGGAGTCGGCGGGGGCCTTCGGATCCGCGAACACCGCATACGCACAGGTGGCGGCCGCCGCTGAATGGTTCAGCGCCGTCGCCATCGCAACGGTTGTTCGCTCGAAAGGCGCTTCGGCCTCGTCGAGCAGTTTAGCTTGGGTTTGCGGATCTAAACCGGCGATCAGGTTCGTTGTCAGTGCCCGCAATAAACGGTCGTCGTTGTTCCAATTGGCGGTCACCGCTGCGCGCCGCTCTTCCGCCGAGAAATGATCGGAGTGCCGCAGCAGATAGGTCAAGGCCCGGCGGCGAACAAACGCGTCGCCCCCGGCGACATCTTGCAAGCACCGCTGTTTCGCTTCTGGTTGCCAATCGAGCGTCGTCCAAGGCGCAGCAATCTTGGCAGCGGCCGCGCCCGCGAGTTCTGAACCCTGAACCCTCAGCCCTGAACCCTCCCTCAACCCTGAACCCTCATACCGCACCCGATACACCGCCCCGCGCGTTCCGCGTCCGCCGATCGAGACATAAAGGTCACCCGTCTGTGGATGCACCACGATGTCCGTAGGCGCAAACCCGTTTTCACCGACGCTCTTCATGAACGTTTCTGGCTTGGCAGCGTAAGTCGACCCCGAACGGGTGAGCGGCAAAAACTCGACGCGGCCGAAGGTCCAATCGAGCACGAAAACGCCGCCGCGATAATGCGCCGGGAACTGATGGTGGCGATAACAGGCCACGCCGGTCGGCGAGCCGCGCCCCAGCGTCGCCACCGGCGGCGCCACGTCGGGCAGGTATGACGGCAGCCGCCAGAACCTCGCTCGCTGCGGAGAGAGCCAGCCATAATGCCCGCCGGCAACCACGTGATAAAAGCGCGTCGGCTCGTACCACGGCAGCGAAACGCAGCGTTCGTTGTCGGAATCGAACGTAAACAACTCACCGTTGTCGTTGAAATCCATGCCGTAGGCGTTACGAAAGCCGTCGGCCACGATTTCGGTCTTTTGCAGATCGGGCGTGAACCGCACCACGCAGCCGGCCACCGGCTCGTGAATGGGCGAAGTCGGCAACTGGGCCCACGAAGCGTCAATTCCCGCATTGTTGCCGCAGAGCAGATAGAGCCAGCCGTCGGGACCGCGGCGCAGGGCGTGGGCGTCGTGCTCGCCAGAGGCTTTGACCGCTCGGATCAATTCTGAGGGACCATCGGCATGGTCGTCATGGTCGGCGTCGGTCAGCCGCCGCAGCCCGCCCTGCCCGACGTAGAGGAGCGTATCGCCCTCCCAAAGCAGGCCCATCGCCCCGCCGCGCGGCTCTTTGGAAAAGTCCTCGGCCCGCTCGGCTCGGCCGTCGTGCTCGGCATCGATGAGGATACGGATGTATCCGGGGCCGGAAACCACGATTCGCCCTTGAGGGTCAACAGCTAAGCGAATGGCGTCGGGCACCAATGTTTCAGCGGCGTATTGACTGATTTCAAAGCCCTCGGGAACGCGCAGCCCGGCGATGGGGTCAGCAACGGCGGGTACACCCGCCCACAACAGTATTATGGGTAGCCACAGTGAAGCCAGTCGCATGACTTACAGTTTGAGTGCGAGCTTGTTTTAGCGAGTCTTGTTTTAGCGAACGAAGGTGCGTATGAGTATACGTACTAAGTCATCTCGTGGCGAATTCGATCACGACCGGCGGAGAGGAGAGTACCGACGTGTCCGACGCGGCAGCCGACACTCCATTCCAAATCACGATTACGGCGGTCGCCGAATCGCAACTTCGCTCCCTCACTGCACGGGAGCAGCGGATCGTCGAAACGGCAGTTTTGACACGCCTGAGGCAATCGCCGACGACGCCAACTCGGGCCATCAAGCCCTCAGGCCCAATCCGGTGGCTGAATTTGAATTGCGCGTCGGCGATCTTCGCGTATTATATAATGTGGAAGGATCGGAAGCCGTGCTTCTGATCGTGGGAAAGAAAGTGGGCAACAAACTTGTCGTGGAAGGAGAGGAATTCCATGGGCATCAAGACGATCTCCCTGAGTCAACTGGAGGCGGACCCGCGCAAGACGCTCAGTGAGTGCGCCGATTCCGGGCAAGCTGTTGTCGTGGAACTTCCGGATCAGCGACTGGTGTCCATTCAGCCTTTGGAAGCAGGCGACGACGATTCGTTGACAAGCGATTTGCTGGAATCGAACGCGGCATTTCGCGCAATCGTTGCCAAATCGAAGTCGAGTCCTCGCCGGCCGTTTGTCGCCGGCTCCGAGTAACGCCGCCGCCATTGCCATGCGACGTCTGCCATTGAAAGCCGTTTGCGCCGCCTTGGCGTTACTGGCGGCATCCAACGATCTTTGGAGTGCGGAAACCATCTGGATCGAAGCGGAACACCTCCGCGTCATCCGCGGCAGTTGCTTTCCAGACATGGAGCAAACCACCGATGGACATTGGGGCCTCTCGGGTCCCGGCATCGCGCCGGAATGGACGCAGGGCGGCGAGAGCGAATGGCTGAGCGTGGCCTGCGGGCCCGACGACGATCGGGCCGAGGCCGTTCATGATTTTGAAGCGCCGGAAGCCGGCGAGTGGACGCTCTGGGTGCGATACCGCGATTGGCGAAAGCAAACCGAGCGGTTCGCCGTGCGCATCGAGCAGGCGGGCCGGCGGCAGGAGTTCGTTTTTGGCGAGCAGCCCGTCGTCGATGAAGACGACGAACTGAAGCTGCTCTGGCGGTGGGTTTTCGGATGGGATTCGCGACCGCTCAAGCTCGCTAAGGGGCCGGCTAGGCTCACTCTGTTGGCCCATGCTAAGCAGCCGGTGCATCGGCAGGTCGATTGTTTTTGCCTCACCACCGATCGAGAGTACCGCCCCCTTCATCGTGAAAAGCCCAGCCGCGCCGCTTGGCAATTGCTCGATGAGTTACGGGCAAAACCCAAGGTTGCGCCACAGCCGTTGGCGGCCCGCGCCGGTGATTTCACGGCGCCGGCCGTCTGGAAGCCCGCTACTTTTCGCGATACGGGTTTTCTTTATCTTTGGAACGTGGGCGGCGCGTGGTTGGAAGACCTCGCTTCGCAAGATCCAAACCGCGTGCTGGTTCCTTATGGCACCGAGCCGGCGCTGATCGCGCCGTTCCGCGCGGCCTTTGGCGGTCGAGCCGACGTGCCGATCTTCAGCGACCCGCGGATCGTGCCCACGTTTCATGGCGCCGGCCCGAGCATTTTGGACAATTCAAACGTCCTCGCGTGGCTCGCGGCCAACCCCGACCGGCCGTGGGCCAACATGAT
>DATFDL010000520.1:0-9745 GCA_035252155.1 Pirellulales bacterium
CCAGAGGGAGAGGGATCTTTGTCGGCCCTCACCTTACCTCTCCCAGAGGGAGAGGGATCTTTGTCGGCCCTCACCTTACCTCTCCCAGAGGGAGAGGGATCTTTGTCGGAGCTCACCTTATCTCTCCCGGAGGGAGAGGGATCTGTAAGCCGAAGTTATTTGTCGTCCGATCGCAAACGGCCCAAGTCGGTGCTCGACATCGGCTCGAACGACGGCACCCAACTGAAACATTACCGCGAGCTGGGTTACGACGTTCTGGGGGTCGAAAGCTCCAAATCGACCGCCGCACTGGCCGAAGCGGCCGGCATCGCCACGCTCAACGAGTTCTTCAACCTGGAGGTCGCGCGGCGGCTGGCACGCAAGTTCGACGTGATTAACGCCGCCGGCGTGTTCTTCCATCTGGAAGAGCTGCACTCGGTCACCGAGGGCATTCGCGAGGCCCTGGCCGACGACGGCGTGTTCGTCGTGCAGTTTCTCTACATGAAACGGATCATGGAGAACGTCGCCTTCGACCAGATCTATCACGAGCACCTGCTCTATTACAACCTGGCGACCATCGAGACGCTGCTCACGCGGCACGGGCTGAGCATGTTCGACGCCTACGTCTCGCCCATTCACGGCGGCTCGGTGATCGGGTTTGTCACGCATCGCGGGCGGCGCGACGCCAGCCAGCGGCTGGCCGAGCTGCGGCGGGCCGAAGACGAGGCGCAGAGCAACGACGTGGCGACGTATCACAATTTTGCCCGGCGCATCGAGCAGATGAAGCAGCGCGATCTGGCGTATCTCGAAGCCGCGCGGCGGGCCGGCAAGCGCGTGTTCGGCATGGGCGCCCCGGTCAAGGGAAACACGCTCTTGAACTATTTTGGCATCGGGCCGCGGCTGATCGAGTGCCTGGTGGAAAAGAACGAGCTGCGCCGCGGCCTCTTCTCGCCCGGCATGCACCTGCCCGTGCGGATCGAGCGCGAGCTGGAGGCCCCGCCCGACATCTATTACGTGCTGGCCTGGAACTTCAAGCAAGAGATTCTGGCCAACAACCGCCCGCTCATCGAACGGGGCGTCGAGTTTTATTTTCCGGTGGAGGCGGAGTAGTTGGAAGTTGGAAGTGTGAAGTTTGAAGTTGGAAGTTGGAGTAAGCGATGCGCGTGCTGGTGACCGGGGCAACTGGCTTTTTAGGGACGACGCTCTGCGGGCGGCTCGCGGCCCGAGGCGATGAAGTTGTCCGGTTGGGCTCGAAAAATTGCGATCTGACGCGCCCTGATTCTCTGCGGGCGTTTGAGCGGATGAAGTACGACCGCATCTATCATCTGGCCGCCTGGACGCAAGCCGGCGACTTTTGCCTGCGGCATCCGGGCGAGCAGTGGCTGACCAACCAACTCATCAACACCCACGTGCTGGCCTGGTGGCGCGACTACCAGCCCCAGGCCAAGCTGATCGCCATGGGCACCAGTTGCGCCTATCCGCCCGACGGCGAGCTGAGCGAGGAATACTTTTTGACAGGCGTGCCGATCGACAGCCTGTTCACCTACGCCATGACCAAGCGGATGCTCTACGCCGGGCTGCTGGCCTTCGCGCGGCAATATGGGCTGGAGTATCTCTGCCTGGTGCCCTCGACGCTCTATGGGCCGGGCTACCACACCGATGGCCGCCAGATGCACTTTATCTTCGACCTGATCCGCAAGATTTTGCGCGGCAAGCAGCGGGGCGAACCGGTGGTGCTCTGGGGCGACGGGCATCAATCGCGCGAGCTGGTGTATGTCGACGATTTCGCGCGGATCGCCCTGCAGTTGGACGAGCTGGCCACCGACGAGCTGGTGAACATCGGCGCGGGGCGCGAGTATACGATCCGCGAGTTCGCGCAAATGATTTGCAACCATGTGGGATACGATTTCGGCGCGATTCAGTTTGATGCCGGCCGCTATGTCGGGGCGCGGTCGAAATGTTTGTCGGTGAAAAAGCTCGATCGGCTGTTGCCCGATCGACGGTTGACGCCGCTGGCCGACGGCCTGGCCGCCACGATCAACTGGTTTGCCGAGGCCGAGGAACAACAGGGAGTGGCGGCGTAGTGTCGCCTTTCGCTCCGCGAAAGTGGCGTGCTTTCGCGGAGCGAAAGCCGACAAAGCGCGTAGAGTGGGACGAGGCCGTAGGGTGGGACGAATGACACGAGTCCCACCTTTGGCTCAACATGGCGCGTGCACGTGGCGCAGCCGAAAGGTGGGACTCGCAAGCTCGTCCCACCCTACGGCTGCGACTTCTCGCAGCGTCTGTAGGGAACGCCCTCCGTGGCGTTCCGTGATGGACGGCGCGGAGCTGAATCGCAGTTCACGGAACGCCACGGAGGGCGTTCCCTACAGACGGTTTGAGGTGATGGCGATGGGCATTTGTGGTGGGCAGTGCCCACCGTACGAGACTGCGGAGCCGCGCGACAACGATGCATAACATGCCAAAAACACCCAACGCCTGTGGCATCGTGCTGGCCGGAGGGCAAGGCACGCGCATCCGGCATCTCTGCCCGGATCTGCCCAAGCCCATGATTCCCGCGGCGGGACAGCCGTTCATCGAGTGGGTCATGCGTTGGTTGGCGGCCCAGCAAGTGTCGCGGTTCGTCGTTTCGTTGGGCCACCTGGCCGCCGCGGCAGAAAAATACCTGGTTGCCCGGCCGCGCGATGGATTGCAGATTCGCACCGTTCGCGAAATGGCGCCGCTGGGCACCGGCGGCGCCATCGCTCTGGCCGGGCAAGTGGCGGGCGCGGTGGAGTTGGTCGTTGTCGCCAATGGCGATTCGCTCGTCCTGGCCGATCTCTCGCCGGCCTGGCGAATGCTGGACGACGCTTCGGTCGACGGCGTCGTCGTGGGGTTGGAGGTAGACGACGCCTCGCGCTACGGCCGGCTTGAAGTCGACGGGGCCGGACGGCTGCGCGGCTTTGTCGAAAAGCGGCCCGGTCGCGGCGTGATCAACGGCGGCGTCTATCTATTTCGGCGGCGGCTGCTCGATCGGTTTCCGTCGCAGCGCCCCTTGAGCATCGAGACCGAAGTTTTTCCAGCGCTCTTGGTTGGGGGGGCGCGGTTGTCCGTCCACACCTGCCGGGCGCCGTTCTTGGATATTGGCACGCCCGAAAGCCTGGCCCAGGCCGATCACTTCATTGAAGCACATTTTCCCATGCAGGCCGCCGCATGATTATCAGCCGCACGCCGTTTCGGATCAGCTTTTTCGGGGGCGGCACCGACTACCCCGAGTATTTCACCAAGTACGGTGGGGCGGTACTGGGCACTGCCATCGATAAGAGCACCTACCTGGCCGCCACCCGGTTTTACTCGGGGTTGTTCGATTACTCGATCCGCTTGGCCTATCGCGAGGTGGAATGCGTCGCTCGCCTCAGCGACGTGCAGCACGCACCGCTGCGCGAATGCCTGCGCTGGACGGGCATCACCAAAGACGTCGAAGTCGATTGCATGGCCGAGCTGCCGTCGTCAGTCGGCCTGGGCACGTCGTCGAGCTTTGTGGTAGGCGTGCTGAATGCACTGTACGCCTTGCAAGGGCGGGTGGTCCATCCGCTCGACCTGGCGTACCAGGCGATCGAGATCGAACGCGATGTGCTCGGCGAGGCGGTGGGCTGCCAGGATCAGACATTCGCCGCGATGGGCGGCTTTAACCTGATCGAGTTTCGCGGCACGCGCGACATTGTGGTTCACCGGCTGCCGCTGTCGGCGGCGCGGCTCGCCGAGTTTCAGGAATACCTGCTGTTGGTTTACACCGGCATTCGTCGCCGCGCCAGCCAGGTGGCGGCCCAGCAAGTGCAAAAAATCGATCGCAACAAGTCGCAGCTTGCACAGATGCGGCGGCTGGTCGACCAGGGGCACGCGGTGCTGGCCGGCGGCAAGAACCTGGCGGAGTTCGGCCGCTTGCTGCACGAAGGCTGGGTGTTGAAAAACTCGCTGTGCCATTCGGTCTCGAACGACGCGATCGACCAGATTTATCGTCGCGGGCTGGCGGCCGGCGCGTTGGGTGGCAAACTGTTGGGGGCCGGTGGCGGCGGCTTCGTGCTGTTCTTTGTTCCGCCCGAACGCCGCGCGACGGTGTTGGCCGCGCTGGGGCCGCTCGAGACGATTCCCATCGGCATCAACGCGGCGGGCACGCAGATTTTGCACGCTTCGAGCGTAGCCGCCCGAAGCGCCGAAGCCCGCGCGGCGTAATGGTCGTCTTTCGCTGAAGCGAAAGGCGACATTACTTGCCAGCCAGGTCGATGATCTGTTGCATCGTTCCCAGATAATGGCTCAAGGCCCGGCGGCCGGCGGCGGTGATGCGATAGGTGCTCTTGGGACGCCGCCCGACGAAGCGGCGGTTCGTCAAGAGGAGGGAACGGAATGAATTCCGTTCTACGAAGTGCGCTCAATGGCCGCGGCGAGAATGCGGGCCAGCAAATCGCGATGGCTGATGCCGACGCCGCGGGCCAAAAACACCAGGTCGCCCGACTGCGGCGAAAGGCCGGGCAGCGGATTCACCTCCAAGAAATTCGGCACGCCGCCGCGCAGTCGGAAATCGAACCGGGCCACGTCGCGGCAGCCCAAGGCCCGCCAGGCCGCCAGCGCGGCCTGATGCACCGTCGCCTCGTCGGCCGCCGAGATCTGCGCGGGGCTTTCATAAATCAACGAATGCTCCCAATCGCGCTTCACTTCGATGCCGTAGATGAACGGGCCGCCGGGCTGTTTGGGCAAAATCCGCATCACGCCCAGCACCTGCGGCGGATTGCCCACCAGGCCGACCGTCAGCTCTTCGCCATCGATGAACTCTTCGACCAGAATGGGCTGGCGGTAGGCCGCCCACAGCGAGGCAACCACCTCTTCGAGCTGCCGCCCCTCGCGCACCAGGCCGGCCCGCAAGACACCCTTGCTCGAACCTTCGTAGGCTGGCTTGACGAACAGCGGCCACGTCAACCGGCCGAGTTGCTCGTTTGCCGCCGCCAGGTCGCCTTGCTCGATCAAAACCCAGCCGGGCGTCGCCAGTCCCGCTTGCCGCACCAGCCGCTTGGCGCACTCCTTGTCGAGCGTCACGGACAACGTCAGCGGATCGGACCCGGTATACGGAATGCCCAGCATCTCGAGCACGGCAGGTACACGGGCCTCGCGCGTGCGGCTCATGCCTGTGCCTTCGGCGATGTTCAGCACCAGGTCGGGCCGCGGGCCATCGAGCAGCCGGCGCAAGAGCGGCTCGCCATCGCCCAGCAGCTCGACTTCGTGGCCGAGCGAGCGCACCGCATCGGCCAGCGCCGCGACGGTTTCGGGCGAATCGAACTCTTCTTCCTCGTCGCCGCCGATCGACTCGCCCGCGGCCGACGATTTGGCGGCGCCTTTGACGTTGAATGTGAAACCGATTTTCAAGCGATTACCTCTTCATCGTTTTGCGCATTCCATAGTCTGTAGGGAACGGACTCCGCGCCGTTCCGCGAGGGCGAACCGGCGAGGCGGGTCGCTGCGTGGCGTCAAAGTAGCCGCGGCACTCCGTGACGGGGAGCGCGGTCGCCGGTGGCGACCGCACATCTCCGCCACGGAGTGTCGGAGCTACCGTGGGGCATCCGCTACTCACCCAACTCCGCCACCAGCCGCTCGGCCCGGTAGACGTTCTTCAGCGCTTCAAGGATCGCGCTGCTGTGCACCGAGACCGCCCGCGCGACCGTGTCGCTATAAACAAAATCGAGCACCAGCGACTCGATGTTGCCGTCAAAAATAATACCCACCAGCTCGCCGCGGCGGTTGATCACCGGGCTGCCGGAGTTGCCGCCGATAATGTCGGCCGTCGAGACAAAATTGAACGGCGTATCCAGATCGAGCGACTTGCGGCGTTCGACCCAGCGGTGCGGCAACTGAAAGGGCGGCACTTCACCATGCTCCTTAGCATGCTCATAGGCGCCGCCCAGCGTGGTCCACGGCGGCACCGTCTTGCCGCGGTCTTCGTAGCCCTTCACCTGGCCGAACGCCAGCCGCAACGTAAACGTGGCGTCGGGCGCCAGGTCGGAGCCGTACTGGGCGAACTGCGCTTTGGCGATCTTGCCGTAGGCTTGCTGCAACGGCTCTTCAACCTGTTCTTCATACGCCTTGCGAATGCGCCGCGCCGGACCGTCGATCAGCCGGGCCAGTGCGATCATCGGGTCGTCGCAACTCTCGACCGCTTCGCGGCCGCCTTCCACCAATCGCCGCCGCACCTCGACGTCGGCCAATTGCGAGCCTTCGACCAGGCCGGTGGCCCGCCCGCTCGGAGAGCGATCGTCCATGATCGTTCGCACCTGCTCGCTGTCGGCGCCCAAAATCTCTTCGAGCATGCCGAGCGAATCGGCCAGCTTGGCGATTTCGAGATCGGCATAGATCGGCGCCTCGGAAAACAGTTGCTGCTTGAGCGACTCGAGGCCCGCCTCGGCATATTCGCGCAGCCGCTGGGCGTTGGGTTTTTCGGTCTCGGCTGTCAGCCGCACAATCCTGCGGGCAATCTGAAATTGCTCGCTGTTGAACGCCGCGCCGAACTCGAGCAAGTACCAATCGTCGTAGATCTCGTTCCAGGTCTGGAGGGCGTCTTCGACCTGCCGCCAGGCGTCGCCATACGAGCGGGCCAGCTCGCGATCGGCCTTCACGGCCCGTCGCAGTTGCTCTTCGGCCTTTTGCTTACGCTCGATGATGGCGGGGTCTTGCAGTCCGGCCAGCCCGCCCAGCCGGGCCTTGCGGCTGTTTTGGTACGAGAACAGCTCTTCCTGCGCTCGCCGGGCGTTCTCGGCGCTGCGGTCGCTGTAGTTGCGGAGCATCACCTCGCGGCGGCGCAGCACGTTGAGCGAGCGCGGCATCACGCGATCGCGCAGAAACTTGAGATGAGCCACGGTGTTGAGCCGATTCGTCCTGCCCGGATGGCCGGAAACAAACACCAGCTCTTCGTCGTCGGCCCCCGACTTGCTCCACGCCAGGTGATGCTCAATTTTGGCCGGCTGACCGTCTTCATAGGCCCGGAAGAAACAGATGTCGAGATCGTAGCGGGGGTACTCGAAGTTGTCGGGATCACCGCCGAAGAAAGCGATCGCTTTTTCGGGCGCGAAGACCAACCGCACGTCGGTGTATTTTTTGTAGCGATAGAGATGGTACTGCCCGCCCTGGTAAAGCGTCACCACGTCGCTGCGCAAGCCGGTTTCGTTGAGCGACTCTTCCTCGATGGTGTTCATGGCCGCGCGGCGGGCCAGGCGGGCGCCGGCGGCGTCGGCCTTGCCCACGGCCTCGTTGACGCGCTGGGTCACGTCTTCGATGCTCATCAGCACGTTCAGCTCCAGGTCGACGCACTGGACTTCGTCTTCGCGGCTGGCGGCGAAAAAGCCTTCTTGCAGATAGTCGTGCTCGGCGGTGCTGATCTTTTGCAGGGCGTCGGCGCCGACGTGGTGGTTGGTCATCACCAGCCCGTCGGCCGACACGAACGAGCCCGAGCCGCCGCTATTGAATCGCACACTGGAGCGCTGCACATGGGTGAGCCACTCTTCGCTCGGCTCGAAATCGTACCGCTCCTTCAGCAATTTCCGCGGCGGTTGGTTGACGAGCCACATGCCCTCATCGGCCCAGACGGGCAGTCCCACGCCGCAAACAACCAGCATGCCCCACAACGCTCGTCGCATGATTTGCCTCAAACGGTTGACGGTCCTGGTGCGAAAGCCGTCAATATGCGCCATTGCCTCACGCACGCCAAGGGGCCGTCGCAGCAACGATCGCGGCGCCGTGCGTTCATTTTTCGGCGGTGGCTCGAACTACTCGTCCCGAACCGTAGAAATCGCCGCCGAGTCGACACCAGCGAACATCGCTCAAAGCAAGCGCGCTTGCCGGCGACTCAACACCCAGGCCCGCGATGGGCGTTAGCGACTCCGCGCCGCCAAACAGCCGCGGCGCGACGAAGACATGGACTTCGTCGATCTGACCCAGATCGAGCAGGTTGCCTAGCAGGCGCGATCCGCCCTCGACGAGCACGCTGGTCATCCGCCGCCGGCCGAGCTCAACCAGCAGTTCGTCGAGCCGCTGGCCATGACCGCTCGCCGATAACGCCAGCACTTCGCAACCGGCGGATTCCAAGCGATGACGATTGGCGGCCGACGCGTCGCGGCTGGCGGCGACGATCACGGGCACCTCGCGCGCGGTGCGCACCAATTGGCTCTCTGGACTAAGACAGGCCGCGGAATCGACCACGACCCGCGCGGCTTGACGCGGCCCTGGCGGGCGGGCCGTCAACAGCGGATCGTCGGCGGCCGCCGTGCCACTGCCGATGATAATGGCGTCGACGCGGCCCCGCAGCTCATGGACGCGCTGCCGCGAGGCTTCGCTCGAAATCCACCGGCTTTGGCCTGTGCGCGTGGCCAGTTTGCCGTCGAGCGTCATCGCCCACTTGGCCAACACCCAGGGCTTGCCCGACGAAAGCAGCTTGAGATAGGGAGCGTTCAGCGAGCGAGCTTCCGGCTCGCACAGACCCAGTTCGACATCGATTCCGGCGGCCCGCAGTTGCTGGGCGCCGCGGCCGGCCACGGCTGCAAACGGATCAGCCATGGCGGCCACCACACGGCGCACGCCGGCTTCGATGAGCGCCTGCGTACACGGCGGCGTCTTGCCGAAATGGCAGCACGGTTCGAGCGTGACATAGACCGTGGCGCCGGCCGCTCGCGGCCCCGCGACGGTCAGCGCCTCGACTTCCGCGTGCGGGCCGCCGTATTGCCGGTGCCAGCCCTCGCCGATGATTTCAGCGCCTTGGGCGATGACGCAGCCGACCAGCGGGTTCGGTTCGACTCGGCCGAGGCCCAGCGCGGCCAGTTCGAGCGCCCGCCGCATGTGCCAGCCATCGAGCTGCGCGGGATCCATGCGGTCACTCGCCGGGCACCCAGAGGGCCGACTTTTTGCCCGGCCCCGCCTCGCCGCCGGGCGTCCAGATTTTGCCCGGCTGGGCCGAGGCGCCAGCGGCCACCAACTCGGCAGGTTCGCTCCGAGCCGTGCGAACCGGCTGGCCGTATTCGTCGATCAGGCCAAACGTGTAGAGGATCTGCGCAAACCGCTCCATCACGGCCTGATCGCGGCCGTACGACGTCGCGATGTGTTGCATCAGGCGCTCCGCTTCGGCCATTTCGCCGCGTTGCAGGCGGAGCGAGAACTCTTGCAAGTCGACCGCGGCCGCCGATTTGCCCGCCGCGGTGAGCAGGCGACGCGCCTCGCCCAAATGTTTGAACGGACTTTGCGAAGTGATTTCCGTCGAGGCCAGCGCGCAATGCGCGTCGGCCCGCGAGGCGCCGTCGGCCTCAGGCCGGCGGACCAGCTCCGCGGCGAAGTGGAGGGTGGCGCGTCGATGTCGCATGTACATCGAGCGACGATAGGCCGCTGCTAGGGCCTCATCCGAGAGCGTGGCGACATCCAGCCGATGCAGCCGAGTTAAGGCAGCGGTGTCGACCTCGATCTTTCGCCCATCGATGGGTTGCGGCAACGGCAAACCCAGCCGCGATCGTAAAAGGTTGAAGTCGACTTCCGACTGGACATCGACCTCGAGCAGCGCGATGGCCGCCAACACTTTGACCTGCCGGGCCGGATCGCCCGCAGCCTGTTGCGGCGTGGCGCCGCCCAGCGCCGGATGCGGCGCGGCCGGCCACCCTTCGAGCAACGCCCGACGGACCGCCTGCACGCGCACCGCGGCGGCCGTTTCGTTCGGGGTGTCTGGTGGAAGGTGGAGTCGCGACATCAGGCTGGCGTCGACTTG
>DATFDL010000521.1:0-12428 GCA_035252155.1 Pirellulales bacterium
GATCTACAATTGGATCGAAGAAAGCGAAGACCGCGAACATTGGGAGTCGCTATTGCGGCGGCGCGGCAAGCGCCCCAGCCGCCGAAAACCGAAGGAAACGGGCGAGGGCGCCCGCATCGCCGATCGCCCCGAAGTCATCGATCACCAACCGACGCCGAGAATGTTCAGTTCCGAAAGCTGCAAGACGAGCGGCGCAGGCTTGACGCAGAGCTGGCACAACTTGCTGTCGTGGTTAGCCAGCGCGAGCTTGCCAGCGTAGCCGAACTGCAAGCCGCCATCCCGGACGATGGAGCCCTCCTCTTATGGATCGACAGGAATGCGTGGTCGGACGGAGCTCAGCAACACTGGGGTTGCGTCGTGCGATCGACGGGCGAGCCAAAATGGGAGCAACTGCCCGGCACCGGAACGGAACAGAAGTGGACCTACGACGATTGGGACTTGCCGCACAAGCTGAGTGCCAGTGCTGGCGGCAACGCCTCGCCTTCGGAAATCGCTAGCCGTGCCTGTCAAATTTACAATCAGCGAATTGCCCGTGTGGAAAAATACCTCGATGGCGTCAAGCGGTTGTACGTTGTGCCGGTGGACCAAATGGCCGGGGTGCCGGTTGAAGTCATCACCGATCAGTACACGATCAGCTACGTTCCCTCCGGCACATTTCTGGCCCGAGTGAAGGTACGCCCGCGTGCGAATGGCACGTCGCTCTTGGCGCTCGGGGATCCTGTCATTCCACACGTTGAGGCGGCGAAGGAGCCGGCGCTACCACCAGGCGGTTTGCTGATCACACAAGTTCTGCCGGGCGGCAATGCGGCACAAGCACGATTGCAGACAGGCGATGTGCTGCTGAGATACGCCGGAGCGGAACTGACATCGGTGGAACAGCTCAATACGCTGATCCAGAAGCATGGGCAGGAATCATCCGTTGCAGTCACCGTCTGGCGCGACGGGCAAACAGCGCGGCGTGAGATCGGATCGGGCAAACTCGGAGTTCTGCTCGATCGCCAGCCGGCGCCGGAGGCGCTCGCCGCCAAACACAAGACCGACCAAATGCTCTTGGCGCTAGCCCGTGGCGGCACCTGGACGGAGCTTCCGGGCACAGCCGCCGAAGTGAGCCGGCTAATGACTCTCGTCAACGGTGGCGAGGCAACGGTGCTGACGCGCTCAGCGGCCAGCGAACAGCAATTGGAGGAGCTTCGATCCAGCGGCAAGCTCGCCCAGTTTCGCTACCTGCACTTCGCCACGCACGGCGAACCGAACAATGCCAAGTCATTCGAGTCGGCGCTCATCCTGTCCCAAGACCAGATTTCCAGGGACGTTCCGTCAGGAGGTGCGAAATATTACGACGGGCGACTAACCGCTAATGAGGTGCTGGAAAACTGGCAGCTCAACGCTGACCTTGTGACGCTCTCTGCCTGCGAATCGGCGCTGGGCCGGCCGGGTGGTGGCGATGGGCTGCTGGGGTTTGCACAGGCGTTTTTGCTGGCGGGGGCGAGAGCCGTTTGTTTGAGTCTCTGGAAAGTCGACGACACGGCGACGGCCCTCTTGATGGACCGCTTTTATCAGAACCTCCTTGGCAAGCGTGCCGGGTTATCGCAGCCGTTGCCCAAAGCCGATGCGCTGGCCGAGGCTAAGCGTTGGCTGCGAAATCTTTCCCTCGACGACGCCACGAAGCTAACGGCTGACCTAACCAACAGCGTGGCCCGAGGTAAGAACGAAAAGGCCCTAAAGCTCACAGTGCCATCCACGGATGCGAATACCGCCGCGCCGGACGATCATCCCTTCGCTCACCCGCGCTACTGGGCCGCCTTCATCCTCATCGGCGATCCGAGGTGAAAAAGGCTCTGGGAACCGCCAGGGCCATCCACCCCTAGGTAGTTTAACGGAGATACTTCAAAAGATCCCGCGCTCCGAAGTCGATGGGCGAGGCCGAAGGGCACGCATCGGGTCCGACGCACCGCCGGAGGTTGGCGCATTGGAACCCGCGCAGCACAAATGTTTACACACCGCCCGGCGCATAGCACGTAACGCACATCAAATCGATGCCGTTTTCCGCTACCCAATCGACAAGCTGCCGCTCGTCCAATTGGACTTCGTCCTTGACAATGTTTGCCGGCCGCTTCGGCTGAAAACCGGTATCGAGGTCGCAAAAACGCTGGACGAACGCCAAAGCGATTCCGTTCGTCACCAGCTTGGCACGGTAATCGCTCTTTCGCGATCGCCGCCTGCGGCAGCCGTCGAGTTTGTTCTTTCCCACCGTTGGTCAGCGAGAATCGCGATGCGAATCGTTCTCACCAAGCCCGCTGAGTATCCCGATTTCGTGCTGGCTCCGGGCGTGATTGTCGATCTGTCGGAGCAAGAAGCGCAGCGATTAGTACGGACGGAGGTAGCGATGCAGTGGGTCGGCGTGCCCGGCGAATTCAAGAAGGTCAAGCGGAAACCACGGGCTACCAGAGAAACGGGCCGCGGGAACCGATTGGGGAGTTAGAGGCGCACGAAAAAACTTCGGCAATTCTTTTGGCCCTCACCTATCCTCTCCCAGTGGAGAGGGATCTGTATGTCGAAGTTGTTTTTCGTCCTCTCCTTGGCGGGAGAGTTGACGACATTCTCCTACGCGCCGCCAGCGGTCTTTCACCGCTTCGGTGCGCAGGAGCCGCCCGCTGGACTCGTCCAAATACTCAACCGTATAACTGCGGGGCAAAAACTTGCCCTCGGCGTTGACTTCATTGTCCAGTACTGCCAGCGGTCCCAGAGACGGCCATGATCATGCCAGGCGCCAGCCTGGGCGATACTCGCGGTGGATGAAAACGTCGGCTTCGGGGGCATTCGTCGCACGGAGCTTCGCAGCGTCCCAGTCGAGCTTCGTGCCGGCGCGATAAGCCACGTTGCCCAGATGGTTCGCCTCGGTCAGCCAGCCGGCGTACTCGAAGTTGCACGTCGTCGGAGAACCGGTCTTGCAGGCGTGCAGCCATTCCTTGTGATGTCCGATCGACGCGGGAATATAGGGATCGGGCGGCTGAAAGCCGGCGAACTCTTGCTGGGGCAGCAAGAGGTGCTTGGAGTAATCGGCCAAAAGCATGCCACGATCGCCGATGAACAGCACGCCGTTGGCCCAGGCAGGAACACTGCCCTCGCCGAGAATGGCGGGCTTGTTCGTGCCTTGATACCACGAGAGCCGCACCGGCGGCAGGTCGCCGCGCGAGCCGTACTCATAGGTCACTTGCATCGAGGCAGGCGCCAGCTCGGCGTGCGGCGGCGGACCCTGGGCCTCGACAGAAAGTGGGTAGTCCAGCTTCAACGCCCAAAAGGGAAGGTCGATCCAGTGGCTTCCGAGGTCCGACATCGTACCGTTGCCGAAATCCCACCAGCGGTACCATTTGGGGCCGGGCACGTAGACGTTGTTGAACGGCCGCTGCGGAGCCGGCCCCAGCCAAAGGTCCCAGTCAAGCCACGAAGGCACCGGCTCGCCCGTCGGGCGATCTTGCACGAGAACGATGTCGCTGTGCTGCCGGGCGGCTTCCGCGCTGGGCTGCCAGCCCCAGGCACGCGAGACCCAAACGTGGGCCTCGCGCACGGCGCCGATCGTACCCGTCTCGATCAACTCGACGACGCGGCGATAGTTGTCGCCGGCGTGAATTTGCGTGCCCATCTGCGTGGCGACCTTGGCCTTGGCCGCCGCCAGGCGAATGACCCGCGCCTCGTAGATATTGTGCGTCAGCGGCTTCTCGCAATAGACGTGCTTGCCCAACTGCAAGGCGGGCAGCGTGGCGAAGGCGTGCGTGTGCTCGCAGGTGCTTACGACCACGGCGTCGAAGTCGGCCGCGTGATCGAACAGCTTGCGGAAATCGGTGAACTTTTTGGCGTGCGGGTGGCGCTCGCCGGCCGCATCGAGATTGGTTTGGTTCACGTCGCACAGGGCGACGATGTTTTCGCCCGCGGCAGCGACCGCTTGCAGGTTCGCGCCGCCGCGCCCGCCGCAGCCGATGACGGCGATATTCAGCTTGTCGTTGGCGCCGGTGGCGCACACGAACGAGGGTGCGGCCAAGACGCCCGCCGCGCCGGCGGCGGCCTTCAGAAACTGACGCCGGTTGACGGTACGCCCCGCGCGGTTTTTTCGGATCGGAGGTAATGGCATGTTCGCTCCTTGGCAGCCCGGTAAAAGTCGATTGTCACCGACCATTGTGGGAGCAATCGTGCGGGCGATCAATCCCTGGCCTTCTTAACGGCCCGCGCCAAGGCGGCGATTCCCTGGTGAATCCGTTCGCACGACTGCACGCCAAAGGTGAGCAGAATCCGCGATTGCTGGGAAGCAGTGCGGCGGCACGCTACAATCGACGAACATGAACGCAACCCGCCTCCCGGTGATCGCTTTTCTGCTGGCCCTGCTGCCGCTGCCACTAACGGCATTATCGCAAACGCCTGCCGATCGGGCGGAGGGCGACGAAAGGCCGCCGCTCGTATTTGGTTCGGGCCAGAGACATTAAGATGATCATCGTGCCGTCGGACGGGGAGCACTTGCCTCTCCAATGATTCAGCCAGGTAAGCTTTGGAGATGCACCGCAACCAAAAGGCAAGGGATCGGTGATGAACCTTGCCGACCATCGATGGTTTTGCAAAGATCGACAGGGAAAGCCGAAGTGGTTTTCCGTTCGTCATCCTACTCCTGAATCGCGCGCTGTGGACTTCAAGATGCCGACTTGGTTCCAACCTGGACGCGCCTGGTGGAACTTGGTTCTCTTTGTTTCAGGGACGCTGCCTCTCGCGGGAGGGGTTGCCGCTCGCGGCGCGACGCCGCATTGGATTGTCGGAACGAACGACGACGGAATGGCGCAGCGGCTGTCGAAGACATTTTCAATTGAGCGACCCGTCGAGGGAGCCGAACTCAAGCTGGCTGCCGATTTCTGCACCGCGGCCGTGACTTTGAACGGCCACCCGGTGATTTCGGTCGAGCCCTATTGCCCACTGCAAGCCCTCGATGTGACGCGGCATCTGCTGCGCGGTCGCAATGAGCTGGCCGTTTCGACAACGCCCGTCGCCGGCCCGGCCGCCGTGGCTCTGTCGCTCACCTTCGAGAGCAAAGACTGCGAGACGACGACGATCATCTCCGATGACTCCTGGTCGGGGGCGGAGTCTCGCGGCCTCGTCCCCCCGGAGCAATGGGGCCTGGGGCGGCGCTCGGCGGAAATCTCGCCGTTCGATAACTACGAGCAGTGGCAGCAAGCGAAAGGAGAGGCCGTCGACCAGGGACCGAAGTTCTGGCTCGCGCCGGGTTTTGAGGTCGCGCGGATTCGACAAGCCGCCGCTGACGAGGGTTCTTGGATCGCGCTGGCCTTCGACCGTCAGGGGCGGGCAACGATCTCGCGCGAGGACAGCGGTCTCTTGCGAATGACTCTCGCGGCCGACCGCCGCACCGTGACACGCGTCGAGCCGATCAAGGTCGACCTGCCGGAGTGTCGCGGGCTGTTGTATCTCGGCGACCAGCTTTACGCCAACGCCAACAATGCGCACTCGATGTATCGCCTGAAAATCGACGACGATGGTGTCGTCCACGAGCTGGAGCGGCTGCGGGAGTTTTCCGGCGGAGTCGGGCACGGCCGCAACGATCTGGCTCTCGGGCCCGATGGCCTCGTTTACTCCATTCATGGCGACGCGGTGCAGGCTCCCGACCAGCCGATTGTCGATCGCACATCACCGCTGCGCGAATCAAGGCTCGGCCCGCCCCGGCACGAGGGCTACCTCGTCCGCGGCGACCGCGGCGGCAAGCGGTGGGAGCTCGTCTGCACGGGCCTGCGCAACCCCTACGGAATCGCCTTCAACCAGTGGGGCGACCTGTTCACCTACGACGCCGACAACGAATACGACATGGGGACACCTTGGTATCGCCCCACGCGGATCGTGCAACTGGTTTCCGGCGCCGATTACGGTTATCGCGAGGCGGGAGGCCGTTGGCCCCCGGAGTTTCCCGATCATCCCGACAATGGACTGCCCACCATCGATGTCGGTCGTGGCTCGCCCACCGCCGTCATGTTCGGGACGCGTTTGGACTTTCCCTTACCCTACCGCGACGCAATGTTCGCGCTCGACTGGGCCTACGGGCGAGTGCTGGCCGTACATCTGGCGCCGCGCGGCGCCGGCTATCGCGCGTCGCTCGAACTGTTCATGCAAGGTAAACCGCTGAATGTCACCGACCTGGCGACCGGGCCCGATGGCGCGATGTGGTTGATTACGGGCGGACGCAAAACCCGGTCGGCTTTGTATCGCGTGGCCCGCGCGGCGATGCCTGCGCCGACGCCGGCGCCCGGCCCTCATGAAAAGGAAACTCTTGAGTTCTCGGCACAAAAGCGGGACCTGAGACGCAAGCTCGAGGCCCTGCACGTCGGCGCGGGCGAGGCCGACGCGCAGGCCGCCCAACACGCTGGCCAGTACGGCGAGCTCCCTCTGGCCGATGCCGACCCGCTCATTCGACATGCGGCGCGAATCGCGCTCGAACAGCGCCCTAAAGAGGAGCTTTTCGCGCGGCACGACATGCTGCCGTCGATCGACGCTAGCGGCGACCACGCGCTTCCGCTACGTGCCCGACTCGAGTTTTTGCAGTCGATTGCGCGGTCTGGTGATCTGGATCGAGCGGCAAAACTCGTCGGCGAATTGCTCGAACTGCCTTCAGCCGAGCTCGACCTGTCGAGCCAGTTCGTGATTGCGTTCCTCTACGCCGAGTGTCTCGCCCGAGCACCGCAGCATGTCGCTCAGCGAAGCGAAAAGGTCGTCCGGCAGCTTGCCGGCTTCTGGCCCGACCCGGACGCCAGCGGGTTGCGGGTCAGCCCGTTCGGCAACAGCCTCGAGCTGCGCCGCCGGCTCGCCCTGTTGCTTGCCGCGCTGGGCGACCCCTCGATTATCGACCGTGTCGCGAAGACGGTTTTGTCAGGGCCCGCGCAGGAAGACCGGCTGTTGGGATTGTTGGCCCTTCGCAATACGCGCCACGGTTGGACGACGGATACGCGTCGGGCATACTTCACGGCGTTGCGAGATGCTCGGCAGTTTGTGGGCGGCGAGGGGCTGCCGGGATTTTTGGATCGCTTGCGGACCGATTCGTTGGCGACGCTTGGCGAGGAAGAGCGGTCGGCGGTGGACGACTTGCTTGCACCAAGCACGGCCGACGATGAGCCGCTCCCGCCACCGCGGCCCCGTGTTGCCACCTGGACGCTCGAAGACTTGAAGCCGCTGGCTGACAAGGACGCGACTTCCGGCGACGCGAAGCGCGGCGCTGCGATCTTTCGCGAGGCGCTCTGCAGCCGCTGCCACCGCGCGGGGGCCGTGGGTCCCGCAGTCGGCCCCGACTTGACCTACGTCGCGCGGCGGTTCGACCGCGGCGACATGCTGGAGGCCATCGTCGAGCCGTCGCGGTTCGTGGCCGAGAATTATCGCAACCTCAGCATCGTCACTGATTCCGGTCGGGTGCTCGTAGGGCGGCTGGCGATGACGGGCGACTTCCGAGCCGAAAAGCTCCGGCTGAATGTCGATCCGCTACGTCCGGGCCAGGTTGTCGAAATCGACAAGAGAGAAGTGGAAGAGCAACAGTTGGTCAATACCTCGCCGATGCCGCAAGGGCTGCTCGACGGATTTACTCGTGAGGAGATCTCCGACTTGCTGGCCTTTCTTGAAGGCCGATGACCAAGTCGAAATTGAAACTGGCCCGGACGGGCCTTTCTTCAATCAGCCACTAACTACATTCTCAGGCGTTTTGCCTGCCAGGACGTCGGCCACCTGTCGACTTGCCCGGCGGCGCAACTCGGTGACGGCTTCGATTGAATAAAACGCTGCGTGCGGCGTGACAATCACGCGCGGGTCGTTGAAGGGCGGCCGTGATAGATCGGGCGGCTCTTGTTGCTGGACGTCGAGCGCGGCGCCGATCAACTTCCCCGCCGCTAACGCCTCGGCCAATGCTTGCTCGTCGAGCACCGCCCCACGCGAGGTGTTAATTAGATACGCGGTCGGTTTCATGCGAGCGAGCTCGGCGCGGCCGATCAAGTGCCTGGTTTCCGGCGTGCTCGGCACGTGCAACGAAACATAATCACTTTGCGCCAACAGCGCGTCGAGCGGCAGGCACTCGATCGCCATCGGCGCGCTGGCTGCACGGCGCGTCGAGGCGATCACTCGAAAACCGAACGACGCCGCTTTGGCGGCCACTTGCCGTCCGATGTTGCCCAGGCCAACAATGCCCACTGTCTGGCCCTCCATCCGACGCAGCTCGGGACCGGTCGCTAGCTCATAAACGCCCGATTTGGTGTGTTGATGGTAGAAAGCCACCTTACGGCCCAATGCCAGGATGAGCGCCAGCGTGTGCTCGGCCACCTCTTTCAGGCAATAATCGGGCACATTGGTCACCAGCATTCCCCGCCGCGTGGCGAAATCGACGTCGATGTTATCGAGCCCGATGCCCAGACGAGCCACAATGCGGCAGCGTTTGGCCGCGGCCAGCACCTCTGCCGAGACGCGCGCCCAAGTGGTCATGATCGCGTTCGCCTCGGCGGCCAGCGCCGCGAGTGTAGTCGCATCGGTCCGCTCCGCGACGAGCAGTTGTGCGTCCACCGCAGCTAGCGTTGCTCGTTCGATCCCCAGGTCAGGCCAGGCATAGTCGGTCAGCAGGACTTGAAATCGAGGCATGAAAGTCAGTAAAACCTCGCTGGTCCTCGAATGCAACCGCCCCGATGTTCGCCGCCGTTGACGTGTTTTATGACGGCAGATCAGTTAGCTCGTGGCACAACCTGACACTCAGCGTCCGACGGAGGTCCAAACTTTTGTAGGGTGTGCATCGCCCACCAAGACACGCGGCGGGTTGAATTCATCTGGTCGGCGGGCCGTCCGTAGGTGTAAGCACCTTCGTATAGAACAAGGCCAAGTGGCATTCGGCCATAGCAAGGTACTCTCTTATCCGGTGAGATTCAAAGCTGCAGCGTGCAGCCATGCATCGAGCACTTGACGCAGCGAATCGGCGGGCCTCTAACTATTTCATTTCCCAAGAAGGCGAACCATGCTCGATTACCAAGCCTGGGTCCGTCGCGCCGTCGATTATGTCAAGGCAATTCCGCCGCTGCCCGGGGATTTCGAGGTAAGCGGCGGCGTGCAACCGCCCATCGACGCATTGACAGTCGATCGGCTGGCGGAGCGATGCCGACTGGCCATACCCGATTCGTTGCGGCGGCTTTGGACGAGCGGAACCTCTGGTTCCGATCTTCGATATCACTGGGAATCGATCCCCACGAAGTTGAAGCACCAAGTGCGTTTGGCAAGCGGTGACCGTTTCGCTGATCGCGTCTGGGGAGGACCGGAACTGCTGCCCGCCGATGAAGTTGTGGATCTGTCGCACCATTTTCCATCCTGGGCGGAAGGAATGCGCCCGCAAAACCCCAAAGACGCGCGCCTCTGGGACCATTCGTTGCCACTGGTACCAGTGGGTGACGGCGATTATATCGGCTTATACGTCCGCGACGATTTGGTTGATCCGCCGGTAGTCTACCTGTGTCACGAAGGCTCCGGCGGGAGTGACATCTTGGCCGCTAAACTCGACACGTTCCTCGAAAGTTGGGAGAACCTGTGTTATGTCGGCATTGATTTCGTGGTGAACTTTTGCGACCCGGACACGGGTTGGTTGGCTGTCGATAAGTATCCGGCCGAGCTAGAGGCGCTGCAGACACTGCTGCGGGGCCAAGTTCGTAGTGGCTTAATGTCGACGCCGCTCGTTGCATCCGAGCAAGATTGGCTGACAGCGCGAAATCCGAACCGGATGCTCAACTGGCTCGAAGAGCATGGATTGCTTGATGAACGGAAGCTACGTCTGTACTGCGTTGCTTGTTGTCGACGAGTTCAAAACCGGCTGACCGATGCCGGGCGACGCGCCATTGATGTTTCGTTGCGGTATGCCGATGGTCTGGCGACCGCGGAAGAACTGGCCGCAGCGCGTCTTGCGCTCTCGAATAGCTTCGTGATCGATAGCGTTGTCTATGCTGCGGTCGACGGGCGGTCGTGGATATCGTCAGACATTAGCGAAAGTCTTGACGACCCGGACGATGAACGTGAAATGATGGCCCACGCGGATCTCGTCCGACATATTCTTGGCAACCCATTTCGACAAACCATGAAAAAAACGAATTACAGCGGGGTTGTGAGGCGATTGGCCGAGCGGCTTTACGACGGAGAGGCCGTGAGAGAAGATCTGTATGCCGCACTTGCGAACGATGGCCAACGCGAGCTGGCAGGGCATTTCTGCGCAGACGACCATCCCAAGGGCTGCTGGGCCCTGGATGAGATTCTGGGCAAGTAGAACCGGAAGTTCCGACACGACTCTTTCAGAGACACCGGCGGCAGTCGAACCCGCTAAAATCCGTAGACGACCGCTGCACGGCGGTGCCCCAGGCAGTTGCCATGCCTGAAAACGCACGGTTGCACTGCCTTCGGCATCTGTTCACGTGCAAGTTGTTCAGAAGAGCCGTTTGCTTTTTTCGAACCCGCGATCTCCACCGTGACAGGGTCGGACTCGAACCCACAGCATCTCTGGTTCTAAGCCGGAGTGGTCTGCCGTTGCCTACCGAGCCAGCAGGTAAGTAGTCCCGGACAGACTCGCACTGTCGATCGTCACCTTGTAAGGGTGCTGCCTTCGCTGCTAGGCCACGGGACAGTTCCGGGGGTTGGAATCGAACCAACGACCTCCTGGGTCAGGGCCAGGTATCGCCTACCAGCAGCGACAGCCCCGGATCAACTATTCATGGGACACGAACATCGCCCTGAAAGTTCGGGGAGAAGGATTTGAACCTTCACGACCTGCTTCAAAGACAGGCGGCCTACCGTTAGCCGATCCCCGAATTTTCGGCGGCAAAGCCGCCTAAATAGAGAGAGTTGAGAAGAGAAAGTAGAAAGTAGGGAAGACGTTTGTCGGTGGGCGGATTATCGGCCACCTTTGCCCTTTCTCTTCTCAACTCGATCTGCTCTCGACTTTCTACTTTCCGGCCCAGTGCCGACATGGCGGCTTGAACAACCCGCATCCTCAGCCGCTTATACGCGGGCACAAAGTAGCAGGCACACTCCGTGTGCCGTCGCTTTCGACCGAGCGAGGGCGGCCTTCTGCCTGCGGGAGCTGCGCGAACACGCCCAAAGTTGCGGCACACTCCAGCGTGCCTACTACTGAGCGCTGCTGAGCTGCGGTGGCAGGAATCGAACCTGCGTCGGGGCGGTTAACAGCCGCCTACCCGTACCAGCACGGGTCCCACCGCAAAGAGCACCCAGCCGGAGTCGAACCGGCACTTTCTGCATGGCAAGCAGATAGGCTTCCGCTACATCATGGGTGCGTGGGGGGAAACCGAATTGTCAAAGATCGGACGAGGGACTAGGGGCTCGGGACTTGGGGCTAGGGAAGAAGCACACCGCAACCCTAGTCCCGAGCCCCTAGCCCCACTTGTACTGGGGTCGGAGGGAGTCGAACCCTCACCTTGCCGCTTAAAAGGCGGATACGCTGCCGTTACGCCACAACCCCGTGTCGCTGGTGTGGCGTATGCGTTTGAATCGCTGTGGTTGTCGCATGTTGTGGATCCTCATTGGTGATCAAACTAGTCCGAGGTGGAGTCGAACCAACCGCCGGCGACGTATCAGATCGCCATGCTTCCGTTACAACACCGGACTGTATCCAAGTAGCCCCGGCACTCCGTGGCGGGGACGTCTCCAAAGGCGACCGCTCCGCCACGGAGTGTCGGAGCTACCTAAGTCGGGATGGTGGGAGTCGAACCCACTCGCTCGTGCTCCCAAGGCACGCGGGCCGCCGTTACCCTACATCCCGATTTTTGGCCGCGAAGCGGCCAAAAATAGAAAGTTGAGAAGGGAAAGTAGAAAGTAGAACAGACATTGCCCAGCGGACGGACCCGAGTCACCCTCGGCCTTTCTCTTCTCAACTCGGTCTACTCTCGACTTTCTACTCTCTTGTTCAACGGTGACACGTCTCAAATAGCTCGTCGGGGAGTCGAACCCCGGCCTCCGGCTTGAAGGGCCGGCATCCTCAGCCGCTAGACGAACGAGCCATTCGTAGCAGGCACGCTCCGCATGCCGCAGCTTTCGATCGGCCAACGCCGATCTTCGGACTGCGGAACTACGCGAATACGCCCAAAGTTGCGGCACGCGGAGCGTGCCTACTACTTTGCAGGGACTGTGCCTACTTAGTGGGTCGGGAGGCGCTCGAATCCTCGTCTCCTGGTTTTCAGCCAAGTGCCGGGCACCGACGCGCAGCGTTGGTCGCCTCTCAGCTACCGGCCCATGATTTGGTGGTCGCCAACGAAAAAAGGCCCGGTGTCTCGTGACACCGGGCCTTGGATGAGCCTTGCTTTGCCGCACCGGCCGGCAGGCCGGGCAAGAAACTCAGTGGCCGAGCGTCACAAGCGCAACGGATGCGCGGG
>DATFDL010000522.1:0-25628 GCA_035252155.1 Pirellulales bacterium
AGCCACTGGCCAGGACCCGGTCGTCGTCAGGGGCGACAGCAACGTGGTGATCCGGCAAAACCCATTGGCCGACCTCGATCAGCGACGGGTGGCCGCCGAGGTGGAATACGACGTTCGCGCGGCCGAGTTGCAAGCCATGCAAGAGGCCGCGGCGGCCGAAAAGTTCGAGGTCCCCGCCGAAGAGCTCGAGTTGGCGCTCGATGAGCACCCGGCAATTCTGCAGCGGCAGGCGCGCGTGGCAGCGCTAAAGTCGCGCCTCAGCCTCTACCAGAGCCAATCGGCAATCGGTCCCAGAGATCCCGCGCTGCCCGCCAAGCAGAGAGAAGTGCAGCTTGCCGAGCAAGATTTGAAAGCTCAGCGCGATCAGTTGCGTCCGGCGATCGAAGACGAGTGGCGGCGCTCTTACGAGGCCGAACGGGCGGAAGCCATCCGCGAACTGCAGATCAAGGTCGATTTTCAAAAGCGGATGCTGACGCAATGGGAAGAGAAGATCAAGAAGCAGCGTCAGGAATCGGAAAAGCACGGCAACGAAGCGCTCGACCTGCAGTTTGCCCAGGATGACTTGCAGCGATCGGAAGAAGTACACGCTTTGATCGCCCAGCGCATCGTCGCCATGAAGACCGAAAAGGTGGCGCCTGCTCGGGCGATGAAGCGCCATCCAGCCACTCCGCCCACGGCGCCGCTTGAGGCCATCCCGGTCAAGCAGCTTAGCATGGCCGGCCTGGGGGCGTTTTGCCTTCCTTTTGGTCTGGCGTTTCTGTTCGAACGCTTGATGCGGCGGATCTCCGACAGCCATCGGCTGGCGGTCGAGCTGAACTTGCCCGTGCTTGGCGAGATCGCCACGCTGCCGAGCAGTCGCGGGGCGAAAGGGTTTCGCTCGGCGAGTTTTGTCCGCGAGCGGGTGACGTTCGAGGAAAGTATCGACTCGCTCCGCGTCGGGCTGACTTTGCCCATCCAATGGCGCGATCTCCAGACGTTGCTCGTGACCAGTGCGGTGAGCGGCGAAGGCAAGACCAATCTCACGTCGTCGCTGGCCATCAGCCTGGCCCGTGCCTCGCAAGAGCGGGTCTTGCTGGTCGATGCCGACATGCGCGACCCCGACTTACATGACATGTTCGAGACGCCGCTCGGTCCCGGCCTGGCCGAAGTTTTGAGCGGCGCCCGTGCCCTGGACGAGGCCATCGTCAGCACCGACATGCGGAAGGTCGACTTGCTCCCGGCAGGAGATTTGGCCGTGACGCCGCACTTTTTGCTTCGTAACGGCGCCTTCGAGTCGCTGCTGAAGCAATTGAAATCGCGGTATCGCTATGTGCTGGTCGACGCGCCGCCGGTGCTCTCGGCCAGCGAAGCCGTGGTGCTGGCCCATGCCTGCGACGGCGTGGTGATCTGCACCCGTTGCGATTACAGCCGCAGCCGGCAATTGCGGTCGGCCAGCGACCGGCTGATCGCCGCGGGAGCGCGGGTGCTCGGCGCCGTGATCAGCGGCGTGCCTACACGCACCTGGGCTTACCGCAGCGGCGGCTACGGTTACGGTTGGGAACGCTACGCCGCGGCCGCCGATCGCGTGGCGCGGAACGGTGAAGCGGCGGACCTGCTGGCGCAACAGATCCCGCTGGGCTCTGAAACCGAAAGCGATGTCATTGAGTCATGAGCACCCAAACTAAACCCGTAGCGGCGGACCGCGCCGCGCTCGCGACACGGCCCGCGCCGTCGCGACACCGCTCGCGGCAGGAGAAGCGTTGGGAGCTGAATGTCCGGCTGCTGGCCTTCTCGCTGGCCGGCGCCGCCCTTCTTTCGCCCGCGGTTTATGCCTGGCACGCTTATCAGGTCGCTCGCAACGCCTCGGCCTTGCTCGATCGGGCCGGCGAGCACGAAAAGCAAGCAGCGTGGATGTTGGCCGCCCAAGACCTGCATCGTTACCTGCAACTGCGGCCCGACGACATCGAGGCGATGATTCGCCGAGCCGAAGATTTCGACAAGGGGGCAAAGCCAGGCGCCGAAAAGCAGCGCGCATTGCAACTTTATGCGGCGGCGTTGGGAGAAGCGCCTGACCGCGACGACCTGAAATCGCGGCACATGGCGCTGCAACTCGAGTTGGGCAACCAGCGGGCCGCGCTCGATGAAGCGGCCAGTGTGTTGCGTAAAACGCCCGGCGACCCCGCTGCCCTGCGCGTCACCGCTCTGGCCATGCACCGCCAATGGAGTCTGCGCGGCTCGAAGTCGATCGACGACGTGGTGCGAGCCTATCGCACGGCCATCGCCAAAAACCCCGGCGACGCCGAGCTGGCCACCGGCTTGGCGCGTCTCTATCGGGTCGAACTGCAGCAGCCGGCCCAGAGTGATCGCGAAGCGCTTTCCAAACAGGCCGACGAAGTGATGAACCGCCTGGTGGCCGCCAGCGACGACAAGCCTGCAGGCTTGTTGGCGCGATACGTTTACCGGGTCACCTACAACTTGCCCGGCGGCGACGCCGATCTCGATCAGGCGATGGTAGCCGATCCAAACAAGGCGCATTTTGAGGTGTGGTGGCGCGCGGGCCAGCGCAGCCTGGACGCGGGCGAACCCGCCATCGCGGCCAAACACTTTCAGGCCGCAGTCGCAGCCGATCCGACCGATCGACGGGGGCATCTGAGTCTCGGCAACGCCTATCGCGCAGACGGAAAAGACGATCGAGCGATCGAGGCCTGGCAGGCGGGGCTCGATCAGGCGGCGCCCGGTGACATCGAGCTTCAACTGCTGATCGCCACCTCGCGGGTTGTCTTGCAGCAGTGGCGCGAGGCCACGCAAAGCTTGGACAAGGCAGAAAAACTGATCGATCTGATCGTCGGGCCAGAGCAGGCCGAGTTGCTGAGCTCGGTGGCTTTGTTGCGGGCCGAGGTTGCCAAGGGCGAGCACCAGGATTTCACTCGCGCGATTTCGTTGCTCAAGCAATCGCTGGCGCTGCGCCGCGCGGGGGCCGAGTCAACTCGCCGTGCGGCGGCGCTGGCCCTGATCGAAACGCGTCTGGCCGAATGTTACGCCGCGCGAAGCGAATGGGACCAGGCCGCGCTGGCCTACGGGCGGGCGGCCGACCTGCAGCCGCGCTTGCCGGGCCCGCGCTTATCGGCCGGGCGCGCCTGGGTAATCGCCGGCCGATATGAAGAAGCCGTGCGGCAATATGACGACGCCTTGACGCAACCGAACGTCTCGCCGACGACCTATGTAGCACTGGCCAACGCCGAGTATCTGCGGCAGATGTCGTTGCCGTCCGCGCAGCGCGACTTCAGCACGCTTGGCGACATGCTCACTAAAGCCAGGCAGCAAATGTCGCAAACAGAGTCCGGCCCCTTGACCTTGCTTCGGCTGATCGAAGCCGAATACGACTCGGAAGAGGGACGGATTGAGCAGGCGATCGTGGCCTGGCACGGGTTGGAGAAGGAGATATGGGCCGACCCTCAACTCGTCCGCCGTGTGGCGTTCGACTACGAGCGCCGCGGGCTGACCGACGAATCGGACCGCTTGCTCGAACAATGGAAAACCAACGGCGCGGACGCGACTGCCTATCTACTGCTTGCTTCGGAAGTGCACTTCCGCCGCAAACTCGCCGACGAAGCCATTCGAATGCTGACCGAGGCCCTGCCGCAAGCCGACGAGTCGGCTCGCGAGCAAATCGAGTCTCGCTTGGCATTGATGTATCTTAGCGACGGCCGAACCGACGAGGCGCGCCGGCTTTTCGAGTCGCGGGCCGAAGCGGACAAGCGTGGCGACCGGCCGCTGCACTACTTGATCGAGTTGGAGCTGCACTCGGCTGATCGTGACAACCCCGGCGAACTGAACGAGGCCCTGCGCTTAATTCGTGAGCTGGAAACCCGCGAAGGCCCCGAAGGCGCCGCCTGGCGATATTACGCGGCGCAGCGGTTGCTGCTGCAAGCCCTGGCGCCCGGACTGCAAAAGAGCCCGAATTTGAAAAAGCTGTTGCAGCAGGCTGGCGACCTGCAGCGCCAGATCGAAGAGCTGCGCCCCAATTGGCCGCCCGGCTATCTGCTCAAGGGCCGGCTCACTGAGTCGGCCACCCCGCCCGATGCGCCGGCCGCCATCCAGGCCTACGCTCGAGCAATCAAGCTCGGCGAAAAGAATATCGCGGTTTACGAGGCAATCATTCTACTGCTTTATCGCGAAAACCGACTGGCCGAAGCCGATCAGTATCTGGCGCAGTTGCGGCAGGCCGTCAGCGTGCCGCCCGAATTGGCCACGGTCGCCATGGCGATCGATGTGTCGCAAGGAAACATCGCGCGCGCCATCGAGATGGCCCGCGATCATCTGCGCGGCGCGCCGGACGACGCCTTGAATCATATCCGGCTGGGGCAATTGCTGGCCGAGTCGGGCATGGCCGACGACGCCGCGGGCTCAGCCCGGCTCGCTGAAGCCGAAATCGAGATCAAAAAGTCGCGGGAGCTCGCGCCCGATGATGCCCGAACCTGGGCGGCATTATTGACGTTCTATATTCAGACCAAGCAGAGCGAGGCCGCCGCCGGATTGCTCGACGAAGTGCAAGGCGGTGATGTCTTGCCGAGTGCCGAGAAAGCGTTCTTTCTCGCCCAGGGCCATGCGGCCCTCGGACAGCGTGAGCGGGCCGAGGCGGAATATCTGAAAGCCATCGACGCGGCGCCCGATCGCCCGGCGGTGCAACTGCAAGCCGCCTCGTTCTTTTTCCAGTCGCACCCTAAAACGGCCGAAAAATGTCTGCGCCGCGTCTTACAAGACGATCCGGCGAACCGTGCCGCGTCGCGGTTGCTAGCGGTGCTGTTGAGCACCGGCGGCGGGACCGAAAAAGAGTTGGAAGAAGTCTGGCGATTGCTTGGCAACGACCGTGACGGGCAACAGTTGGGTTCGACCGACCGCCGTCTAAAGGCCATTCTGATGTTGCGGCGCGGCGGCCGAGAGTACAACCGGCAGGCGATCGAGCTGCTTGAATCGTTGGCCGACAACTCGCGCGATGCGGCCCCAATCGACCGGCTGCTGCTCGCCCGGCTCTATCAAGCCAAGGGACAGATGGCCGAGGCCCGCGAACAACTGAAGACGCTGGTCAACAGCGGTCCGCCGGTGCCCGACCATCTGGCCGCCTACGTCGATAATTTACTGCGATCAGAACGTGCCGCCGATGCAGCCGCGCCGCTTGACGAGCTGGCCAAGCTCGAACCGGAATCAACCCACCTGCGAACGCTCTCGTTGCGTGCCCGCTGGCTGAAGGATCAGAACCAGGCCGCTGCCATTGACCCGCTCATCGAGGCATTCATCGCCAAGCAGCGCCCGTCGCTGACCGAGCCTGCCGATCAGGCCAAGCTGCTACAGCGAGTGGGCGGGCTCTACGCGTCGCTCGAAATTCCCGAGGCGACCGAGCGCTGTTATCGCCAAGCGGTCGAGCTCGACCCGGCGGCTCATCCAACGCTGGCGATCTGGCTGAACAACCAAGGCCGCACCAGCGACGCCGTGCAAGTATGTGTGAAGATCGCCGCGGCCGACTCAACTCCGTTGTCAGCCATGGTGCTCAGCAATGTCTTGGCCGTGGGCAAACCCACCGACGCCGACCGGCAGCTCGCCGAACCAGTGCTGAAACAGGCCATGGAGCGCCACGACGACAGCCCCGGTCTGCTGTTTTGCACGGCGACCCGTCACATCATGAGCGGCGAGAACGACGAGGCGGTGCGATTGCTTCGCCAGGTTCTCGCCTTGGACAGCAAGCACCGGCAGGCGATGAACAATCTAGCGATGCTGCTTTCGTTTAAGCCAGAAGGACGAAGCGAGGCGATTCAATGGATCGACCGCGCCATCGCGCTGTCGGGCTCCGAACCGGAACTGTTGGACTCGAAAGCCTGGATTTTGCTGCAAAAGCGCGAGGTGACCGAGGCGGTCGATCTGCTCGAAGAAGCGTTGGCCAACCCGCCCGGAGACCCTCGGCACCAGTTTCACCTGGCGCTGGCGTATCAACTGCAAGGCAAGCTCAAAGAAGCGCGCACCAGCCTCAGCCGCGCTCGGCAAGGCGGAATCGACGTGAAGACCTTGAGTCCCGACGAGCGCACACAACTGGCCACACTCGAAGCGGCATTGAACTAGTGAATGCCATGTTAAGCCTCCAAAGACTTTCACTGACTATCGTCCTCGGCAGCGCCCTGGTTTCGGGCGCCGTCGCGGGTGTCTTGAGCCAGCGCTGGGGAGTATCCACCGACCTGGCCGACGCCGGGCGCCGAATCTCCGACTTTCCCGATCGCTTCGGTTCATGGGATTGCCAAGCGAACGAGCCGTTCGACTCGGAGGTTGTCGAGCTGCTTGAGTGCGTGGGGAGCACTTCGCGCACGTATCGCAACCGTGAGACGGGCGAATCAGTTCAGGTGGCTTTCCACGTGGGGCCGACGGGACCCACTTCTGTGCATACGCCCGACATTTGTTTTCCCAGCCAAAACTACTCCCGGCAAGGCGAGCGCCGCCGCATCAGTGTAGGCGCCGCGACGCGCTGGGGTGGCAGTTTTTGGCAGTCGGATTTTCGTTCGAATGGACTGCGCGGCGAGACGATTGAGGTGTTGTACGGGTGGACGGGCGGCGATCGGTGGGCTGCCGCCGATTATCCGCGTTTTCAATTCGCCGGACAACCTCTGCTCTATAAGTTGCAGGTGGTGGCGGCCACCCGCGGCGCCGAAACCGAGAAGGACGGCAGTCGGACGACGTGTCAGCGGTTTCTCAACGATCTGTTGCCGGTGCTCGACGCCGAGGTGTTGAAACCGGAGCAGGGCTAGATCGTAGGGTGGGCACCGCCCACCGAAAGCGAAGTGGTGGGTGGTGCCCACCCTACAAAATTCAACGGAGTTACTCAGTATGAGTTACGCACTACGCGGTGAGGACCTCGGACGGCGAACAGTCCATGTCGAATCCCGCGCGACCGCCGCTCCCGACCGGCAACCAGCCATCGCATCGCCCTATTTCAATGGCAACGGCCTGTTGAGCCGGACCGTGGCCTTGCTGATCTTGGTCGCCAGCATGCCGCTCATCGTGGCCACCATCTTGGCGGTCAAAATCACGTCGCCGGGGCCGGCAATCTTTAAGCAAACGCGGGTGGGCCGGCGCGGGCGTTCGTTTGTGATGTACAAAATTCGCACGATGCGCGTTGACGCAGAAGCGGCCACCGGCCCGGTCTGGACGCAAACCAACGATCCTCGCGTCACTTGGCTCGGGCGCTGGATTCGGAAACTGCACCTCGATGAGTTTCCGCAGCTCATTAACGTCATCAAGGGCGAAATGGCAATCATCGGCCCACGGCCCGAACGTCCCGAATTCACGCAAAAGCTGCAAACGGCGTTGCCTGGTTATCTCGATCGCTTGGCGGTGCGGCCGGGCATCACGGGTTTGGCGCAGATCAACTTGCCGCCCGACACGGATCTGGAGAGCGTTCGCCGGAAGCTGTCGCTCGACCTGATGTACGTGCGCGAGGGCAGCTTGTGGCTCGACCTGCGGATTCTCGCCTGTACGTTCGCGCGGCTGTTCGCATTGCGAGGGCCGCAAATCAACCGTGTGTTGGGGATCGCCCGCCAGCCCGATGAAGTCCCGGCGGCCGGCGACCTGCTCGCCCACGATCTGTTGGGCAGCGTGCCGCGCAGCCTCCCCCGATCACACGACCGGCGCCGGGTCGCGCGTCATGGAACGCCGCAGACATTCTTCCGCACCGACGCGGATTCGGCGCTCGCCGATTCCACCGAGGCAATTCCGTAGACCACAAATGCGCGAAGTGGGCGAAACTCTCCTCGTCACGCCATGAAGACGATCAACGCCTTTACCATCGACGTCGAAGACTACTACCATGTCTCGGCGTTCGAAAAAGAAATCAGTCGGACCGACTGGGACCGCTTCGAAAGCCGTGTGGTGCGCGGCACCCACCGTGTGCTGGAACTATTGGCCAAGCACAACACGCTGGCCACCTTTTACGTGCTGGGATGGATTGCAGACCGCTTTCCGCGGCTGGTGCAAGAGATCCACTCGGCCGGGCATGAGCTCGGCTCACACAGTTATTGGCACCGGCTGGTTTACGATCTCTCGCCCGATGAATTCCGCAGCGACCTGGTCGCCTCGTTGACGGCAATCGAAAACGCCATCGGCGAGCGCCCGACCAACTACCGTGCACCGAGTTTTTCGATCACCAAGCATTCGCTCTGGGCCTTGAAGATTCTGGCCGAGCAAGGCATTGTTTGCGATTCGAGCATCTTCCCGATCCGTCACGACCGATACGGCATTCCTGACGCCCAAACCGAGATCCACAGTATCGATACCCCGTGCGGACCGCTCTACGAGTTTCCGCCCTCAGTAGCGCGTGTGGCCGGGGTGAATTTGCCAGTGTCGGGCGGGGGCTATTTCCGGCTCTATCCGTTGGCTTGGACGGTCCGTTGCCTGCGACAGATCAACGCCGATGGGCGGCCGTTTATGTTCTACGTGCATCCTTGGGAGCTCGATCCGAATCAGCCTCGGCTGTCGGCAGGTTCGCAATTGTCTCGTCTGCGGCACCGCGTGAACCTGGCCTCGACTGAGCGCAAGCTCGACGAGCTGTTATCGACGTTCCGTTTCGGCCGGGTGTGCGACGTGCTAGAGGCGGCCATGCCCGGTGTTAACGGGAACAGCCGAGCAAGAGTGCATCGCGAATCGACGGCGTTGGCAGGCGATTAAGCGGATGCGGATCCTTTACCTGGTCCATCGCATTCCGTATCCGCCGAATCGCGGCGATCGGATTCGCTCGTACCACCTGCTGCGCTTCCTGGCGGAACACGCTGAGGTCGATTTGGCCTGCCTGGCCGACGAGGCCGTCGAGCCAGCGCAGACGGCCGAGCTGTCGCGGCTCTGCCGGCGGGTCGCGATCGAGCGTCTAGGTCCTGGCCGCTGGTGGCGCGCCGCCCGGAATTTGGCGTGCGGCCGTTCGGCCAGTGAGGGATTGTTCGATTCGCCCCGATTGGCTCGCACGGTGGCCGATTGGGCGCGGCAGACGCGCTATGATCGCGCGATCGCCTTTTGCTCAAGCATGGTTCCTTACCTCAATCTGCCGGAGCTGCGAGACATCCCCGCGCTGGTCGATTTGGTCGATGTCGATAGCCAAAAATGGTTCGACTACGCGGCCGGTGCGCGGGGCATTAAGCGCGGTTTGTTCCAGTGGGAGGGTCGGCGCGTGCAACAGCTCGAGCAGGCGGCGGGACGCCGTGCCTCGGCGGTAATGTTGGCCAGCGCCCCTGAAGCTGCCATCTACCGCGAGCTTTGCCCGCGTGCGAACACCACCGCCGTGACGAACGGCGTCGATCTCGATTACTTCGGCGCGGTTCGCGGCATGGCCTCGGCAGATTCAAACCATTTGTCGTGCGTCTTCGTCGGCGCGCTCGATTACAAGGCGAACATCGACGGCGTGGTTTGGTTTTGCCGGCACGTCTGGCCGGCCCTTCACGAGCGTTATCCGAGCGCGGCGTTTTCGTTGGTGGGCCGCAATCCCACGCCCGCCGTATCGCGTTTAGCCGACCAGCCCGGCGTGCGTGTCGTAGGTGGGGTACCCGACGTGCGGCCCTTTTTGGCCGGGGCTTCTGTGGTGGTTGCACCATTGCAAGTCGCCCGCGGCATCCAAAACAAGGTGCTCGAAGCGTTGGCGGCGGGCAAGGCGGTAGTGGCGTCGCCGCAGGCCTTGGAAGGCATCGACCTGATCGTCGACCGCCATGCCCGACGAGCCGACTCGCCGCGTGAATGGGTCGATGCCATATCCCAACTCTTCGACAATGCCGAGGTGCGCGACCGTCTCGGGGCCGCCGGTCGCCAGCTCGTCGAGACCGATTACGCCTGGACGCCGCGACTGAAGCCGCTGGAACAATTGCTCAAGGTTGGCTGAGAATGAGTGAAGGCGTTTTAGAAAACACGATGAGCGAAGTCGTTTTGGAGCTCGACCGCGATCATCCGGCCGACGAGTCCCAAGTTGATGCCGACTTGCCCATCACGATTATCGAGCGCCGACCAGGCTGGAAGTTTGTCGATTTGCGCGAGTTGGGGCAGTACCGCGAACTGCTTTATTTCCTCATCTGGCGCGATGTCAAAGTCCGTTATAAGCAGACGGTGCTGGGTGCCGCCTGGGCGGTGCTGCAGCCCTTCGCTACGATGGTCGTGTTCAGCTTGTTCTTAGGCCGGCTGGGAAACCTCTCATCGGCCGAATGGCCTTATCCTCTATTCGCCTTTGCAGGACTGCTGCCCTGGACCTTTTTCGCCACCGCCATCGCCCAGGCCGGTGCCAGTGTCGTTGGAAGCCAGAACCTGGTGACCAAGGTCTATTTCCCGCGCCTTTATATTCCACTGGGTGCCGTGGGCGCGGGACTCGTCGATCTGGCCGTCGCCTTCGGCATGCTGCTGGTGATGATGCTGTATTACGGCATCGTTCCAGGCTGGGGCATGCTGCTGCTGCCCGGTATCGCGCTGGCGTTGACCGTCGCAGCGACTGGCGTGGGCATTACGCTGTCGGCCCTGACGGTGGCCTATCGCGACTTCCGCTATGTGGTGCCGTTCATGGTGCAACTTTGGATGTTCGCGACACCGACAATCTATATGCAGGCCGACGTGGTCATCAGCCCCAGATGGCACAGCCTGCTTCCGTTCAATCCAGCATTCGGCCTGATTTTGAACTTTCGCCAAGCCGCACTGGGCGGCCCGCTCGATTGGTACGCGCTGGGCGTCTCGTCGTCGGTGGCGCTAGTTCTGCTTGTCGGGGGCTGCGTCTACTTTCGTTCGGTTGAGCGGAGCTTTGCTGACATTATCTGACAGAAGTTCGGTGGCGGCGCGAACCGACGACTCGATCGGCGCGGGTCCAACTCAGCAAGAGTTGAAGGCCATTTTCACCGCAAAGCACGGCGATCTCGACAAGACGGGATGGATGCCGCGGCTTTGGCACGCAATCGGGTACTTCTCACCGGACGACTACTACGAAGCGACCGTCGCCAAGCTTGTTTTTCCAGCCTGTAGCTGGCTCGATGTTGGGTGTGGGCGGAGCGTTTTCCCCGGCAACGACGGACTTGCGTTCCGTCTTGCGTCGCGCTGCGGCTATCTGCTTGGCGCCGATCCGGATAAGACGATCGCGGAAAATACGCAGGTGCATGAAAGATCGCAGTCAACCATCGAACTGCTCCGCACTGACCGGAAGTTCGATTTGATTACACTACGCATGGTCGCCGAACACATTGAAGACCCGGAATCCGCGGTTGCCGCCCTTGCTCGGTTGGCAAAGCCTGGGGCACTCGTCGTTATTTTGACGGTCAATCGTTGGTCGCCCGTGGCGGTGGCAGCGAAGGTGGTGCCGCATGGATTGCATCATTCGATTAAGCGCTGGCTCTGGGCGACCGAGGAGAAGGATACATTTCGCGTGTCTTACCGGATGAACACGCGCGGCCGGCTCCGGCGTTTATTGATCGCCGGTGGGTTTCGAGAGCGCGCATTTAGCTATGTCGACGACTGCCGCAGCTTGTACCGATTCCGGTGGCTGCACCGTTGCGAGCTTTCGGTACGGCGTCTGTTTCGGCTGGTTGGGCTGCCTTATCCGGAGAATTGTCTGCTCGGCGTCTATGAGCGGCTTGAACCTGACCGAGATGCCAAGAGCAGCAGCGCGCCGCCGAATATGGCGGTGTGCCAGCACGGCTCGGCCGCCGAGGCATGAAGGGCCTGATTTTTACTTATGCCCTGACCTACGGCGGCGCCGCGGCGGCGCTGGTCAAGCCGTGGTACGGCGTGCTGATCTATATCTGCTTTGCGACGATCAGGCCGGAATGGCTGTGGTTCTGGTCGGTTGAGCCAGGAAATTACAGCCGAGTTATCGCCATCGCGACGATCGCCGGTTGGTTGATTCACGGATTCGGCGATTGGAGGTTGGGACGCGCGGGCCCGATTGCATGGGCCTACTTGGCGCTATTCGGCTGGGCGGTCGTAAGCGGCGCGGCTGCCGGATTCGATGCGAACGTCGTCGAGTACCTCGATCTGCAATCGAAGATGTTACTCCCGTTTTTCATCGGCCTTACCATGATCGGTTCGGTGCGAATGCTCCAACAAGCGGTCTGGACGATGGTCGGCAGCCTTGGTTACTTGGCGCTGGAATTCAATCGCGCCTATTTGTCGGGGTACAACCCGATTTGGCCGGATGGCTTCGGCGCCATGGATAACAACTGCGTGGCCATCGAAATGGTGGCAGGCACAGGCGCGGCCGTATTCCTGGCAATGCGCTCCGAGCGGTGGTGGCAAAAAGGACTGGCCTTCGCCGCGGCGATCCTGATGGCACACACGGTGATGTTCTCGAACTCACGTGGAGGCTTTCTAGGACTGCTGGTCATGACGAGCATCGCCTTTTGCTTGGTACCCAAGCAACCCAGGCATTATCTCATGTTCGCAGCGTTGCTGGCGATTGGCGTCCGTCTCGCCGGTCCTGGGGTGCTGGCGCGTTTCAGCACGGCGTTTGCCGACAGTGAGACGCTCGACGCCTCGGCGGCGGGCCGCGTGGAATTATGGAAGGCGTGTTGGGATGTCATGCAACATCAGCCTCTATTGGGCGTTGGTCCGAACCATTTCCCCTTGGTTGCCCCGGACTATGGTTTTCCGAAGGGCAAGGAAGCTCACAGTCTTTGGTTGCAGACCGGCGCGGAGCTCGGCTTCGTGGGCCTGACAATGCTCGCCAGCTTCTACGGAACGACGATTGTGCTTGCTTGGCGGCTGATTAAGACGCCTCATCCGCTCGATCCTTGGCTTCGGGAAATTGCGCGCATGGTGGCCGCGGGTCTGGTTGGCTTCGTCGTTGCCGCGTTGTTCGTGACGATCAATCGATTGGAATACCCTGTCTATATCGCGCTGTTGGGCGCGGGGGCGCTCAAGCTCTCGTCGCAAGGCCAGCGTACGTATGTCACGAGTCCTAGCTTGATTACCAATAGGCTTGGCCGCCTCGCCCTTAGAGACTGATGCATCCCGCCATTCGCGTTGAAAACCTGTCGAAGAAGTACTTGATCGCCACGAGTGGCGCCGGCTATCGCACGTTCCGCGAGGGGCTGGTCGGCGCCGCCAGGGCGCCCTGGCAGTGGGTTCGGCGGCTTGCGGGCATCGGCCACGACGCGACGCTCGCAGCCGGTGAACCCTCGACAATTTGGGCCTTGAGCGACGTCTCATTTCAAGTCGAGCCCGGCGAAGTGGTCGGCATCATCGGCCGCAACGGCGCCGGCAAGTCGACCTTACTGAAAATCCTGAGCCGAATCACCGAACCGAGCCACGGCCGCGTCGCCATCCGCGGGCGGGTGGGCAGCCTGCTCGAGGTCGGCACCGGTTTTCACCCAGAGCTGACCGGCCGCGAAAACATCTATATGAACGGCAGCGTGCTGGGCATGCGCCGCCCGGAAATCAACCGCAATTTCGACGCGATCGTGGCGTTCGCCGAAATCGAGCGGTTCCTCGACACGCCGGTCAAGCGATACTCGAGCGGCATGCTAGTGCGCTTGGCCTTCGCGGTGGCCGCCCATCTCGACCCAGAGATCCTGATTATCGACGAGGTCCTGGCGGTGGGCGACGCCGGTTTTCAAAAAAAATGTCTGGGCAAGATGCACGACGTCTCGCGGGGCGGCCGGACCGTGCTGTTCGTGAGCCACAATATGGCTGCCGTTCGCGCTCTCTGCTCGCGGGCCATTTTGCTTGCCCACGGCCGCTTGGAGCGTCAGGGCGACGTGCCTGACGTCGTCGGGTCGTACCACGCCGCGTTTGAGGAACCCGACGCCAACGCGATGTCGTGGGATTACTCGGAAGCGCCCGGAAACAGCGCGCTGCGCTTGCTGAGGCTGCGCGTGTCGCCTTTGACGGGCGATGTGCTTGATCTTGAATCGGGAGTTTCGATCGAGCTGAGTATCCTTTGTCGTCGCCCGTTGCCCAATCTCGACGCCACCGTCGAGCTGCGGACGCTCGATGACGTGATCGTGCTGCACGACGGCGCGCCGGTGAACGACGAGTACGATTGCCCGGCTGGATGTTACGACGTGCGGTTCGAGATTCCCGGGCCGCTTTTGAACTGCGGGCGATACCGGATTTGTTTCATCTTTGGTCAGAATCGGAGCTACGTAGTGCTGAACCTGGCCGACGTGATGACATTCGAAATCGCCCACAACGCCAATCGCACGGTCAAGCCCCGGCCCGGAATCGTTCGACCACAGTTGGGATTTCAGGCACAGTACATCGGTGATTCTCCGACCGAGGATGTCCACTCAATGATCGTGTCGCCCCGGATCGTTCCGTGTATCGCCGAGTAATTTCAAGATGGCCAACGTATTCATTCACCCCCAGGCGATTTGTGAGTCGGAGGAGATTGGCTCGGGCTCTCGGATCTGGGCTTTTGCCCATATCATGCGGGATGCTGTCGTGGGCGCCGATTGCAACATCGGAGAAGGAGTTTTCATCGAGTCGGGGGCCCGCGTGGGCCATCGTGTGACATTGAAGAACCAGGCGTTGGTCTGGCGCGGAGTCACGCTTGAGGACGACGTTTTCGTCGGTCCCGGGGTGGTATTTACCAACGACCATTCGCCGCGAAGCCCCCGTATGCCGGCGGTTCACGATCGGTACTCAACGATCGAGGCCTGGTGCTGCGCGACGAAGGTATGCCGCGGGGCGAGCCTTGGCGCGCGGGCCGTGATCTTACCCGGTTTGACGATTGGCGAATTCGCCATGATCGGCGCAGGGGCCGTGGTTTCCAAGGACGTGCCGCCGCATCGCGTCGTGGTCGGGTCGCCGGCGCGCCCAATCGGTTGGGCCTGTCGATGTGGGCAACGGCTCGATGCGAAAGGCTGCTGCGCCACCTGTGGAAGTCATTTTTCGTTCGAGCGGGCGTAGACCGTCCGCATTTCTTTCTGAGAGGAACCTGATTCGTGCTAACCATTAATTGCGTAGGGGTCGGCCACTGGGGACCGAACCTCGTTCGTCTGCTGGCCACGCATTCTGCGGCCCGCGTGGGCGTTGTTTGCGACAAGCTCGAAGAGCGGCTGGCGCTGGTGCGCCGCAATATTCCGACGATTGGCGAGTTCAGCACCGACGCGCTGGCCACCGTCACCGACCCGCGCGCGGACGCCGTGGTCATCGCCACGCCCGTCAAGAGCCATTATGCCCTGACCAAGGCCGCACTCGAGGCCGGCAAGCACGTCCTCGTGGAAAAGCCGCTTTGCCGGTCGTCTCGCGAAGGCGAGGAACTAGTCCAGATCGCCGAACGCCAGGGTCGTCATTTGTGTGTTGGCCATGTGTTCCTCTTTAATAACGGAATCCGCGGCGTGCGAAACCTGATTCGTTCGGGCGAGCTCGGCCGGTTATACTACATTTATTCGACGCGCGTGAATCTCGGGCCGTTCCGGCACGACGTCAACGCACTCTGGGATCTTGCGTCGCACGACATCAGCATCGTGAACTATTGGCTTGACGCCGATCCGCTAATGGTTACGGCGCGGGGCGATTCCTATTTGAATCCGGGAGTCGAAGACGTCGTCGTGGCGAATTTCACCTATCCCAACCAAGTCTTGGCCTCGATTCACGCCGGTTGGCTCAATCCGCGCAAGGTCAGGGAAATCACCGTCGTCGGCGAGCATAAGATGGTCGTTTGGGACGATATGAACCTGAGCGAACCCATCCGGATTTATAACCGCTCAGTCGACATCGATCGCGAGCCAATTTACTCCGACAATTTCGGAACGTTCCGCATGCAAATCCGCAACGGCGACGTCGTGCTGCCCTATATTCAAGCCGCAGAGCCGTTGGCGGCGGAGTGCAATCACTTCATTGAATGCATTCAAGGCAAACGCGAGCCGATCAACAGTGGCCGCAACGGGCTACGGGTAGTGCGGGCCCTTGAGGCGGCCGATCGGTCGATGCGCGACCGTTCGATGCTGGTTGATATCTTGGATGGCAGCGAGGAACCGGTCGACGAGGGCGACGTTCTCGTGGGCGCGGCGTCGGCAGGATCGGCCGAGTTGGTTGCGGCTCGGCCGCGTTAGTCATGGTTCGACCGTCCGCTCCTTACCGCCCCTATCGAGAAACCACCCATGCAGATACCGTTAGTCGATCTTAAGGCGCAGTATGCGAGCATTCGCGAGGAGGTCGCCGCCGCCATCCAGGCCGTGCTGGACGAGACGTGCTTCATACTTGGTCCGCCGTTGGAGAAGTTCGAGCGCGCCTTTGCCGAGTTCTGCCGCGCTAAGCATTGTATCGGCGTCGCCAGCGGCACCGACGCTTTGCACTTGGCGTTGCGCGGATTTGGAATAGGCCCCGGCGACGAAGTGATCGTGCCTGCCTTCACGTTCGTGGCAACGGCCTTGGGAGTAACTTTGGCGGGCGCCACCCCTGTGCTGGTCGACGTCCGCGGCGAGGACGCACTAATCGACGCGGACCTGATCGAAGCGGCGATTACACCGCGTACCAAGGCCATCTTGCCGGTGCATCTCTATGGTCGTTGTGCCGACATGCGCTCGCTTCGCTCGATCGCTGACAAGTGGGGCTTGAAGGTTGTTGAAGATGCCGCCCAAGCGCACGGCGCGCGGGATCATGGCCGCCCGGCTGGGTCGCTGGGCGATGCGGCCGCGTTCAGCTTTTACCCGGGCAAAAATCTGGGAGCGTATGGAGACGGCGGTGCCATTACCACCAACGACGACGCGCTGGCGGATCGGCTTCGGCTGCTGCGCAACTGGGGCTCTCGCAAAAAGTACCACCACGACGAGCCCGGTTTGAACAGCCGCCTTGATACGCTTCAGGCAGCGATCCTTGGCGTTAAGCTTCGGCGCCTCGCCGATTGGAATGAGCGCCGGCGGCAGCACGCACGAAGCTACGATGGTTTCTTGGCCGGCCGGCATGATTTGCGGCGGCCCGTAGAGCGCGAGGGATCCGAAAGTGTGTTCCATCTGTACGTCGTTCGAACACAGAACCGCGATCAGGTTCTTAATCGGCTTCATCAAAGGGGCGTGCAGGCGGGCATTCATTATCCCTTTCCAGTACATCGTTTAGGCGCATACGAGCACTTAGCCGTCGGCCATGCCTTTCCGCAGGCCGAGGCCTGGGCTGCCGAATGCCTCAGCTTGCCAATGTATGCCGAATTGACTGACGAACAGGTCGACTACGTGGTTCGACAACTCTAATGGTGCAATCCTCGCATCTGTCTGGTCACCCGCCGTTGGTCAGCATCATTGCGTCCAGCTATAACCACGAGCGATGGATCGTTGAGACCCTGGAGAGCATCGGCGCTCAAACATTTCGAGATTTCGAATTGGTATACGCCGATGATGCTTCGTCGGATCAATCGGTGAACCTTGCCACCGCATGGCTCCGTGACCGACCGTTCGCGGTACAGACTGTCCTACACTCAGAGAACCGCGGCGTATGCCGCACCTTCAACGATGCGCTGAAACAGTGCCGTGGCCGTTACCTGCAAATCGTTTCCTGTGACGACATCTTGCGCCCGGAGAAATTGGCGCGGCAGGTCGACATCCTCGGAAACGCTGACCCCGATGTCGCGCTTGTATATTCGGGTGCTGAAATCATCGACGCCGACAGCGCCGTCGTTAGCAGCAACCATCACGATTTATATTGCAAGTTAAGTACTGAGTTGCCAAATCGGCCATTCGAGTGGTTGCTTCGTGGAAACACGATTTCGGCTCCGAGCGTACTGGTCAGGGCAGACGCACTGCGGACTGCCGGCGGTTATGACGAGGGTCTTTCCTGTGAAGACTGGGACATGTGGCTTCGTTTGGCGCGAAACTGGCGGTTCGTCTACTCGTCCTATGTATCCGTCGCCTATCGACTCTTAGGCAACGGTCTTCACACCCGAATACCTCGGGCGGACACGTATTGGACGTTGCGCAAACACGTCGATGCCGAGCTCGCGCGGTCGGGCATGTTGTGGGTGGTACATTGCCTTTATGAATCAGGAACCTTGACGGACGACATCCGGCACAACTTTTTGGATTGTGCGCGAAGCTTCGCCGATCTGAGAAGCCTTCGGAATCACTTCATTCGATGGAATGCCCCGCCGTCGCTTTGCAGAAGTCTCATTACGGTCAAGAATGCGCTGAAGCGCGCCGGAGGGCTGTTGTCTGGAAGCGAACGCTCGGAAGTGGTCATGGCCGAGCCAATCCATGAAATGGCGGCAAGTAGCGTTCCAGCGATGGTCGTGGAGATCGAGGGCTGAATACGATGATGGCGGGCGATACTCTTCCGATTTTGATCAAGGTCTGGGCGGGCGAAGGCCGTCACGATTTGCGGTATATTCGCCGCAGCCTGCCAAGCTTGCTGGCCAGCGACTTGCCCGACGGGGCGCACGTGGTGATCGTCGACGATTGTAGCACCGACTCGCGGCTGGCGCCGTTTCTGCGCCGTCTGGCCCAGGCCGACTCGCGAGTTGAGTTGTGGACCAATCCACAACGCATGGGACCGAACCGCGGGCACGTCTACAATGTCGGCAAGCTTTTAGAGCGATTTCCGTCCGCAGAATGTTTTGCCTTGTGCGATGACGACGTCGTCTATCATCCCGGGTGGTTGCAACGCCTGCTCTGCGTGCGCCGCGAGGCCGAGGTGGCGGGCATCCGCGGCGTTTTCACAGCCTTGAATTTCGACATTCGCCCGGCGCTGCAGCGAATCCAGTTGCCGAGCAGCGAGGTGCTCGTCAAAGAGCGGCAAGCCGCCCTCAACTGGTTGGTGCCGCGCCAGACCTATGACACGGTCGGGCCATTTCGAGACATGGGTTTGGCGTACGATCATGACTACGGGCTGCGGATGTCGGCCCTAGGGTTGCGGGTGGTATGTCTGGCGCCGAGCTGGGTGCAGAACATCGGCTTCCAAGGCGCATATCAGAGCGACAACAGTCACTGGGCCAAAGACTATGTCGGCAAACTCGGCCTGGGGCTGCGGGCCCATTATTTGGCTTGGACCTTGCGCGGCTATGGAGCCGGCGCAATTCTTCTGGCGCGGGGCGCCGGGCGGCGATTGCAGCGCTCGTTGCGCCGATCAACCGGCGGGGCCACTCACAGATGATGCGACTGCGACGACTCCTGCGCGATGGGCTGTTTGGATTTGCGCGCAAATTTTCACGCACCGACGACGCGCGAGAAATGGCCGCCGGCACATTAACCGGCTTGCTCGACGGACGGCCGCGGCTGGCGTGCTCCAACAGCGCGATGGACCTCGACGACCTGCCGTATCCCGATCTGGGGCAGCCGCCGCGCGGCATTGCGGCTGGCGATCGCGACGACGTCTTGTTCATCACCGCCCGGTTTCGCAGCGGCTCGACACTGCTTTGGAATTTGTTTCGCAACCTGCCCGGCGTCACTGCCTATTATGAACCATTCAATGAGCGGCGCTGGTTTGATGCCGCGAAGCGCGGCGAGCGGATCGATCGAACACATAAAAAAGTCGAGGAATACTGGCGCGAGTACGACGGGCTCGAGGAATTGGGCCGCTATTACTGTGAGTCGTGGATCGAGAGGCATCTCTTGATGGAGGCTCATTCCTGGGCTCCGGATATGAAACGTTATGTCGAATTGCTGATCGAGCGCGCTCCCGGCCGGCCGGTGTTGCAATTCAACCGGGTTGATTTTCGGCTGCCTTGGCTGCGGGCTAATTTTCCGCGCGCCAAAATCGTTCATTTGTACCGGCATCCACGCGATCAATGGTGCTCGACGCTGATGGGCATCGATTGCTTTCCGAAGGATGCCGACGCGGCGGGTTTCCCCCGACACGACAAGTTTTATCTGCTGAACTGGGCGCGAGACCTGCATTTTCATTTTCCGTTTCTCGCGAACTTTCGCAGCCGGCATCCCTACGAAACGTTTTACCTTATTTGGCGGCTGTCGTATTTGTATGGATTGGTCTATGGCGATTACAGCGTTTGTTTCGAAAAGCTGGTGACGGATACGGAGCGCGAGCTTGTGAGTTTGCTGCGCTTCGCGGGTGTCGAGCAATCGCACGCCGAGCAATTGCAGTCGCTGATCGAGACGCCAAAGCTGGGGCAGTGGCGGGCCTATGCCGACCATGGCTGGTTCACGGAACGCGAATCGCGCTGTGAGGTCGAAATCCGAGATTTTGTGGCTCGAAATTGTCCGAGGCACGATTCGTTGTGTTTGGAGCAACTTCATGCGGATTGGTTGCAGCAGGAGAAGGCATGTCGCGTTTGACCAAGCCGCTTCGCTCGCTGGGCAACCTGCTGCGGCTGACGATTGACCACGCGGGCCGGGCCGTCCGCGCGGCTTGGTGCCGTGATGGGGAAGCCGTCGGCGTGCACATCCGCAGTCTGCTGCTCGCTTGGCTCGACGACATTTCGCAGACGCTGGTGCGGTTGCAATCGGCAACCGGCTGGCGGCGCCTCACAGGTCGGCGAATTGACCACATCCTGGTTATCAAGCTCGACCGCATCGGCGACATGGTTACTACGCTGCCGGCGTTCGACGCATTACTCGAAAAATATCCTGGGGCTAAGCTCGACGTCGTAGGCCATCCTCTACCGCTTCAGCTATTGGCGGGCGATGAACGAATCAACGAACGGATCGACTATTGTTGCTGGCTTTATCATCCGCTGCGGCCGTATCCGCCAGGCGTGAAGACGCTGGCGCTGGTGGCGCGGCTGATGTGCCGTCGGTATCCCTTGGTGGTCTGTCTGCGTGGGTCGTTTTCGTTTTTGCCGCTGGCATTTACCTCGCGCCTCGCAGCGACCAAGTTTATGGAGGGCGAGCCGGTAGTTCGCCGTTACCTGCGAGCGATTGAGGCCGTGGTCGGCCCAGTGAAAGGCAGCTACCCACGGTTGGCCGTTGATCTGGACGCTCGCAAGTACGCCCGGCATTACTTGACGACGCTGGGTGATTCGGGACCGCGAATCGCGATTCACGCCACAGCCAGTGGTGGGGCCAAGATTTGGCCGGCCGAGCGGTTCGCTGCGCTGGCTGACGAGTTGCGTCGCCGGTGCGGCGCCGTCGTCTGCTTTCTCGGCGCGCCGGCCGACGAATCCGCCATGCGAAAAATCAGCGGCCTGGCGCATTTTGCTCACGTGTATCGCACTAATTTGAAATTGCAACAATCGGTGGCCTTGATCAGCGAGTGCGATCTGTTCATCGGCAATGATTCGGGCCTGGCCCATGCGGCGGCGGCTGTCGACACACCCTCGGTGGTGATTTGGGGCGCGCCGAACCTGTCGATGGCCCGGCCGATGGCGCGGCCCGGCGCCTGCATTGTGCTGTATCACGATCTTCCTTGCCGTAGCACCTGCCTCGAGTATCGTTGTCATCACAAGAACACTCTGGAGTGCCTGACGCGGACTGAAGTCGACTACGTCATTCAGGCCGCTGAAAAGTTGCTGGAATCTGCGCGTACGAGCAAAGGAGCACTTTCGTGCGTCCCGTCGATTTGAAACAGGTCCGCACCGTGCCTTTGGAGGCCCGGCCGAACAAGGTGGCTTTGGACCGGTTCGCCAAGCCGGCGGCTGCGGGCCGCTCGTTTCGCGAGTTCCTCGACTCGTTGCCCGATATTTTGGCGGGCAACGATTTTCGGCGCATCGTGGCGGCGATCGTCAATGCGCGCCGCGAAAACCGGCCGGTTGTGTTGGCGATGGGCGCCCACGTCATCAAGTGCGGCCTCAACCCGGTGGTCATCGACTTGATGCGGCGAAGCGTCGTCACCGCCCTGGCGCTCAACGGTTCGGGAGCGATCCACGATTTCGAAATCGCGCTGATCGGAGAGACTTCGGAAGACGTAGCCGCCGGGCTCAGGGACGGCACATTCGGCATGGTTCGTGAAACGGGTCAGCTCATGAATGCCGCCATTAATAGGGTGCTGCAATCTCCCGAAAAAGGCATGGGCCGGCTGCTGGCCGAACAAATCGCCGAGCTCGACTTGCCACAACGGGGCCAAAGCTTGCTGAGCGCGGGACGCGAATTGGGGGTGCCCGTCACGGTACACGTGGCCATTGGCACGGACATTATTCACATGCATCCTTCGGCCCATGGAGCGGCAATCGGCCAGGCGACTTTCAATGATTTCAAACTGTTGGCCGGTGTGGTGCGCGAGCTAAGCGGGGGCGTCTATTTGAACGTCGGTTCCGCCGTCGTTTTACCCGAGGTCTTTTTGAAGGCCTTCACGGTCGCCCAAAACCTGGGTGCGGACCTTAACGACTTTGTGACGGTCAATATGGACATGACGGCCCATTATCGGCCGAGCGAAAACGTGGTGCGTCGCCCCGCTCATCTGGGCAAGGCGGGTTATACGTTGTTGGGCCGGCACGAAATCATGTTGCCGCTGCTGGCGCGCGCCGTGGTTGAGTCGCTCTCCGAAGCTTGATCGGTCGGTGAAGAAACTGTTGAAACAATTCTGCCGCGGCTTGGCCCTGGTGGGCGCTTTGCCGCTGGCCTGCTCTTATCGCATGGGCCGATTTCTCTTGGGGGCCGAGCGAGTCTTTCCCGGTTGGTCGCAGGCGTTCAGCTTGCTGCCGGGGCTCACCGGCGCCTATCTGCGCCGCGCTTTTTACACACTCGTCCTGCCTGAATGCGCCGGCGGCTCGCATATCAGTTTTGGGACAATCTTTTCGCATTCGTCGGCCCGCATCGGGCAGGATGTTTATGTGGGAGCGTATTGCGTGCTTGGCGCGGTAACGCTGGAAGCCGACGTACTGATTGGTTCGCACGTGTCGGTAATGAACGGCAGCCGCCAGCACGGCATTAACCGGCTCGACATTCCCGTCCGCGAGCAACCGGGCTGCTGGCCGCGCGTGACCATCGGCCGCGACACTTGGATCGGCGATCGCGCGGTGATAATGGCCGACGTAGGCCGGCACGCTGTAGTGGCCGCAGGCGCTGTCGTGACGCGGCCGGTGCCCGATTACGCCATCGTAGCGGGTGTGCCGGCCAAGGTCATTGGCAATCGCCGCGAAACCGCGTCCCATGAAGGTCTCTGCCGCGACCTTTCACCATCGATGGCGTCATGAGTTTCCGGCTATCGACTTGCATGAGATGACGAGTGAAAACTCCCCGCATTGAAATACTTGATCCACTGAGAGGCCTTGCGGCTCTGGCTGTCGCTTGGTTTCACTTTACGACGTGCAACGCGTTTTTACAGTCGGCTTGGTTGAAAGCAAGTGGAACCTACGGCTGGCTCGGTGTCGACGTTTTCTTCGTGATTTCAGGTTTCGTCATTCCGTACTCGATGTATGCCGGCGGTTATCACCCCCGGCAACATTTCGTTCGCTTCCTCGGCAAGCGCCTGGCTCGCCTTGAGCCACCGTACCTCATGTCGCTCATTTTGGTGATTTCATTAGCATATCTTAAACCGCTTGTTTTCCCAGAGACCGCTGAGTCGAAGCCGCCATTCTCGGTACCCCAGTTGTTGCTTCACCTTGGGTACTTGAATACCTTCTTCGATTATGAATGGTTGACTCCGGTGTATTGGACGCTTGGAATCGAGTTTCAGTACTACTTGTTCGTGGCTCTGGTCTATCCGCTCTTGGCGTCCCGACGGGCGATCCTCGGGCCTCTGTCAGTCTTGGCCCTCGCCAGCCTCGCCTTGCTGGTCAAGTCTCCGATCTTCGTGTTCCACTTCCTTGGTTTGTTCGCCTTCGGGATTTTGGCTTTTCAGTACCACGTTCGCTTGCTTCCAAGGAAGGCCTTTCTGGCCGCGATTCTCCTCGTCTCAGCGATCACAGCCGCGAGCTTGACTTGGGTGATTGCCGTGGTAGGCGGGGTGACGGCCCTGGTGATCGCGTTTGTCCCTATGCCCCGGTCCTCCGCGCTGAAAGTCTTCGTGTACTTCGGCACCATTTCCTACTCGATCTACCTCCTGCACACGATCATCGGGGGCCCCGTGGTGCATATTGGCTCACGGTTCGGGAGCGGTCCCGCTTGGGAGGTCGCTATACTGACTGCGGCAATAGGCGCCTCCTTACTTGCCGCAATGGTTTTTCACCAGCTCGTCGAACGACCGGCGCAAGGACTATCGTCGCGAATCAAGTATTCCGCTTGGAGTGCCGCGGCGCTCCGCACGTCACTCGATAGTGGAAAACCCGCAACCATTGGCACTGGGCAGCAAAGCGAACTGCGTGTTGGGTCGGTTAATTGCGGGTAGCTCGCGCATTGTTGGGTGAATTAGTGCGTATGCAGTTCGTAGTATTCCAGAGAGCCAGTAAAGCCAGCGATGATATCTTCGTTCGTTGTTCCTGCTCCGAGTTGCTGCAGCCAAGCAGCGAGCCCAGCCGCGTCGGCGGCGCGGCCCAGGTAGTGGGAATAGTCTGCTTCGATGAGCTGTGTGTTGTTTTCCTGGCTGGCAGCGATTGCTTGGGCGACCTGGCTGTAGGTTTCGCCCGTCGCCAAGGCTTCTTCCCAGAATGCCAAGCCGCTGGGATCCGGCGTCCGGCCAAACAGGGTTTGGTACACGTTGCTGACCCATCCCGAGGCAGTATTGCCGGCATGGTCCAAGAATTCGTTCGATGCGAGCAGTGCGCCCTCGAGCTGTTCGTCGGTCATGCCCGCCTGCATTTGCGCAGCCAAAGAATTGATGGCCGCGGTGTCGGCCGTCCGACCGAGTAACTTTTCAAACGCCGGCTCGATCACGAACCTGGCATAATACTCGAGACTGTGTGCGATCGACATAGCGACGCTGCTGACCGGAATGCCCACGTCGAGTTCGTGCGCCCAAGCCACCAGCCCACTGAGGTCGGCCGCGCGTCCGAGTACGTCTTGATAAACGGCCACCACGTATTGCTCGTGTGCCGTCATGGGCGTGGCGGCGACTTCCGCCGATTTACCGGTTTCGCCGACCGACTCGACTGCGGTGACTTGATAATAGTAGGTCTGCAGATTGGCCGCCGTGGTGTCGGTGAACGCGTCGGCGGTGACGCCCGTCGCCAGCGCCACTTCGCCTCCGCTCGTGGTGCCGCGATAGACGTTGTACGACGTTGCCCCCACGACGGGCGACCAAGAGAACGACACGTGCCCGTTGCCCGCGGTGGCCGACAACCCGGTGGGTCCTGGCGAGGCCAGTGAGGCAAACACTTCCTGCGAAAGTGTACTGGCGCCGGCGGCGTTGGCGGCCGCCACTTGATAGTAATATGTGCCTCCCGTGGGGAGCCCAAGATCGGCGAGCGAGGTGCTGGTAAGGCCAGTTATTAGCGGCGTGGCGGATTCGCCGCCACTGGTTGTGCCACGGTAGACAGTGTAATAAGCCGCGTCGCTTACCGGGGCCCACGATAGAGAGATTTCGCCGTTGCCAGCCGTAGCCGTCATGCCGCCGGGAGCGGCGGGAGTCGTCAGCGGAGTCGACGGCGCCGCGACATGCCATACGAGCAATTCGTGCGAATCTGGCAAGAGCAAGTAATAATTGTCGGTGGTTGGGTTAAAATAACTTCCCCAGAGGTCGCCCGCGCCGGCCGTTGGGGGCGAGCCGCCCAACGTGCTCAACGAGGCGATTGAGCTCGGTGCGACTTGGAGCGTCGCGGCGGTAGCCGTGCCGTTTTTGACGGCTGTGGCGGCGTTGAGGACATCCTGATAATTCACAAAGTAGGCGTTGACCTGCCATTGGTCGGCGTGGAAGCCTCGGTCAGTGAGCTGCGTGTCCGCCAGCGGTTGCCCGGGATTGAC
>DATFDL010000523.1:0-2546 GCA_035252155.1 Pirellulales bacterium
CATCCGTCGCGGCGCGCTCGGCTTCGATGTTCTCGCAAGCGTTGCCGCCGCGGCGGACGCCGTGGCACCCAGTTGGCGGCTTACCCAAAGTAAATGTCAAAACCGATCAGACACCGAACGAAGTGTTACCTATTCCTCTAAACCGCAAGCCGGCTGCGAACTTCGTCGGACATCAGTAGCTCGACGCCGGCGGCTTGCAACGATTCGATGGCCCGGGCCATGTCGCCCGGCGCGGCCTCAAGGGCACGGGTTGCATCTACGATAATGTGCGTTTTAAATCCTTGGTCCTGTGCGTCGAGCGCCGTGGCTCGCACGCAATATTCTAGCGCCAAGCCGCAGAGATAAAGCTCGGTCGCGCGGCGCTGGCGCAAGTAATCGCCCAACCCCGTGCTCACGCGCCCGTCGTCGTAGAAGCCACTGTAACTATCCAACTGGCGGTCGACGCCCTTGCGAAACATGCGCTCGATGCGGGCCGTCTCAAGCCCGCCCGCCAGCGCCGCGCCCGGCGAACCTGCGATGCAGTGTACCGGCCACAAGATCTGCCGGCGGCCGTCGATCTCAATCTCTTCGCCAACGTGCGTTCCCGGGTAACTCTCGGCAAAGCTCACGTGATCGGGCGGATGCCAGTCTTGCGTGGCGACCACCATATCAAAGCAAGGCTGCAAGGCGTTGATCAATGCTACGATGGCCTGACCATCGGTGACCGGAAGCGCGCCGCCGGGCAAAAAATCGTTCTGCACGTCGACCACAATCAGGGCGTTCATGGGCGGTGATCCCGGGCCTGCAAAATAAGTTCCCGCTTAAGCTGGTGCAGCCGCCACTCCAGCCCGACCGGATAGCGGTGCGGGTTGGCGAACCGCTTGATGCTGGCGGCGAACCGTTGCAACTGCTCCGTCGCGTAATCGCGCGTCGCTGACAGCTTCGGCGGCTGATAGACCAGTTGCCCGCCGCGAAAGATCGGCATGAGCAGCTCGCGGTGCTGGGCGTCGGCCGGCATCGGAACCCGTCGCGTCTCGTCGGTCGGATCGACCAGAACCGGCTCATCTCCCAGCCCAAAATCGAGGTCGTAAATCAAATCTCCCACATACTCGCCGCCGCGCTCGAACCGCCGCACCTGCAAGCGGCCGGGCGTCGAAACTTTGATCGTCTGCTCCGAGAGTTTGATGCAGGGCCGCCACGCACCGTCGGATTCGCGAATGGCCGACAATTTGTAGACCGCGCCCAGTGCCGGCTGGTCGTAGGCAGTGACTAGCCGCGTACCGACGCCCCACAGGCCGATGGTGGCGCCTTGCTGTTTCAGGTTGGCGATCAGGTGCTCATCCAGATCGTTGCTGGCCGTGATGACGGCATTGCGAAAGCCGGCGGCGTCAAGCATTTTGCGGGCTTCGATGCTGAGATGGGCCAGATCGCCCGAATCGAGCCGAACGCCCAGCAGCTCATGCCCTTGCGATCGCAGCCAGCCGCCCACTTCGATGGCGTGCCGAATGCCCGACAAGCTATCGTAAGTATCGACCAGAAAGACGCAGTTATTGGGCATCGCTCGGGCATATTCTTCGAACGCTTCGAGTTCATCGCCGAACGACATGATCCAGCTATGGGCGTGCGTGCCGCGGACGGGAATGTCAAAGGTGCGGCCGGCCAACAGATTGGAGGTGGCCGCGCAGCCGCCCACATAGGCCGCTCGGCTGGCGGCCAAAGCGCCGTCGATGCCTTGGGCCCGCCGCAGACCGAATTCGAGCACCGGATCGCCCTGCGCGGCCAGGCAGAGCCGGGCCGCCTTGGTGGCGACCAGCGATTGAAAACCGGTGAGCGTCAGCAGCGCGGTCTCGATAAGCTGGGCCTGCAGCAGGGGGCCTTGCACGCGGATCAGCGGCGCGTGCGGAAAGACGACGTCGCCTTCGAGCACGGCATCGACGTCGCAGCGGAACGTCATCGCGGCCAAGTAATCGAGAAACGCCCGCTCGAACAGCGGCCGATCGTCGACGCCGCGGAGGCCGGCAAGGTAATCGAGGTCGTCGGCGCCGAAGCGTAGACGGGCCAGGTAGTCGATGACGTACTCCAGCCCGCAGGCGATCGTAAAACCGCCCTCGAAGGGTTGGCGGCGAAATGTGAGTTGAAAGACGGCTTCGCGATCGGCGCCGCCCGACTTCCAGTAGCCATAGGCCATGGTGACCTGATACAAGTCGGTCAGCAGAGCCAGCGACGGCCGGTCGGGGCGATGGAGGTCGAGCGACGCCAAGGGTTTGTTCTGATAGTCGAGTTTTGCGGCGAGTGCGAAAACGGGCCAGCCTCATTAGGCACGAAGCTAGGCGACTTGGCAATCGCCGACGCGCAGTTTGCGGAACGCCACACCGGCGCGCCGGGAGTCTCTATGGTTTCGACATCTAAGACCAGCAGTGGCCTCTTATCGGTTTTGACAATCAAATTCGGCAATAAACCGAAATCAGGCATTGCAGGGTGCCACGGCATCCGTCGTGGCGCGCTCGGCTTCAATCTTCTCGCAAGCGTTGCCGCCGCGACGGACGCCGTGCTGCGTTGCCACCTCG
>DATFDL010000524.1:0-7386 GCA_035252155.1 Pirellulales bacterium
GGCGGCCTGCGACGCGACGACGCGGGGTTTTGCCGACCCGGATTTCCCAGGCATAAACGCCTGGGCGACATAAAAAAGGTGCCGCCATTCTAGGCAATCGAACACCATCTGGAACTCTTGCGATGCTGAACAAAGCGCAACATCAAAAAGCGCAAGCGAGGATCGTCATTGAGCATTGCCTCGCTTCATTCCGTTTTCATTGATCTTCGTCTTCGCCGGCGACGGCGGACAAAAACGGAATAAATTCCGTTCTACAACGTTGGCTGCCGGCCGCCGCTCCGCTAAGCTCAAGGGGCGTTTTCACAAGGCGGAGTTTTTTGGCGAGGAAGCCGGTATGCCCACTACGGTCAACGGCGTCGGCACGACCTATTTCGGCCGCCGCAATCGGCGGAAATTCGACGGCGTCTGCCAGTTTTGCCATCAGCCGGGCAAGCTGGAAAACTACGAGACCTGGCTGGTGTTCTGCGTGGTCTTTGTGCCGGTGATTCCGCTGGCCAAGAAGCAGGTGCTGAACTATTGCCCGCATTGCCGGCGGCACATGGTCGTGGCGTTCTCGCAATGGCGCAAGGCCCGGCAGGAAGCGATCGAGGCCGCATCGGCCGAGCTGGCTGGCAAGGAACACGATCCCGACGCGGCCATCAAGATGCACGGCACGTTCGAGGCGTTTCAGCAAGGCGAAGAGGCCGCCCGCTTCGCCGAGGCCATGCTGACCTTGTTCGGCGATGTGGCCCGCGTGCAGTTTTATTTGGGCGGCTGGTATGAGCGCGTCGGCCGCAAAGCCGACGCCGATCGCTGCTTTGTCCGTGCCTTGGAACTGGAGCCGACCAGCCTGCCCTACAAACGCGCGGTGGCCATCGGGCATATCGAGCAAGGCAATCTGCCACGGGCACGGGCGATGCTGGCCGAGTTCGAGCCGCCCAGCCAGGCGTTCGAGCCGGCGCTGTTCATGCTGCTGGCCCAGGCCCATCAGCGACAGCGGCAGCATGAAGAGGCGCTCGACCTGTTCAAAATGCTGCTGGCAGCACGCCCGGCGCTGTCGGGCGACAAGTCGTTCCGCAAGGCGGTGCGCGCGTCGGAGCGGGCGTTGGGCCAGCCGGCTTCGCTGATGCCGCGCGAGCCGTTCTACCGCTCGAAGGTGCTCTGGGCCGCGGCCGCGGCGGTGCTGCTGCTCGCCGCTTTCTTCGCCGGCAACTTTTATGTGCGAAACCATCGCACGGTGCATCTGGTCAACGGGCTGTCGATTCCCATCGTGGTGGACGTCGACAACGGTTCTCCCGTCACCGTGGGGCCGCAGGGGCGTACCAGTCTATCGCTGGCCGAAGGACCGCATCGCGCGGTGGTCACCGACCCCAAGCTGGGCTTCGCGCCCGTCGATTTCGCACTGGGCAGCCACTGGTTCGCCGGGTTGTTCCGCTCGCCGGCGTTCGTGGTCGATCCCAGCCGTTCGGCGGTGGTGCTCTGGCAAGAAACCGTTTACGCGGCGCCGGGCGCGCAAGCTCCGCCCGGCCAAGAGCAGACCCATCTGGGCGAAGGCTTTATCAGCTATCCGCACGTCGATTATGCCTTTCAAGAGTTTCCCGCGACGCTCACTGCCAAACGCAATCAAAAGCTCCGCAAAACGCGGATCGATCTTTACTCCGCTCCGGCCTCGACCTTGATCGCGGCGCTGTTCGCCGCCCCCAACCTGGCCGGCGACCCCCTGGGCTTTACCGAAAACCATCTGCGTGCGTCGCCCGACGACCTCATGCTGCTCTCGGGCTACTGGGCGCTCGCCCGGCGGCAGAACCAGTTGCCGCGGAGCCGCGATTTTTTAGCCACCCGGCTGGACGAACGTCCGGTTTTGGTCAACTGGCACCGCATGTATCAGACCGTCCAAGAAGAGCTGGGCAATGACGACGCCCTCCTTAAGCAATACGACGCCTGGCTGGCCGCCGACCCGACGAGCTCGCCGTTGCTCTATCTGCGCGGACGGTGCGATGCCGATCGCAACGCGGCCATGCAGTTCTACCAGCGCGCGATCGCCGCCGATCCGCGGAACCCGTTTCCACACTTCGCCGCGTCGGGCATCTTATTGGCGCGCGGCGATTTCGCGGCGGCCAAAGCCGAGGCAAGCTCCGCCTGTGAGCTGCGCCCCGGCGATCCGCAGATGAAAATGCACCTCGCCAAGATCCGCCTGGCGCTGCGTGAATTTGACGCCTTGGAGGCCGAAGCTCGTGGCGCGTTGCAGGCCAATCCTCTTTCACTTGCCGACCAGGAGCAACTGCTGGCGGCATTGGTGGCGGCCGGCAAGGCCGACCAGGCGCAACAAGCCTTGGACGCTTTTAGCCAGCAGGTCGCTACGATGAATCCGCAGCAAGCGCCGGCCCTGACGCAACATTTGAGAAACAAGCTCTTGTACTTCCAGAGCGACTTTCAGGGCTTGCTCGCCGGCATTACTCCCTCGGCCGATCCAAGCGAATCGGCGCTGCCACGCTATTGGGCCGAGTTCGAGTTGCGCCAGGCCGTCAAGCCGCCGCCGGGCATCAATCCCATCCAAGCTGAGCACGACGGTTACTCATTGCTCTGCCAGGCCTTGGCCTGGGCCGAACAGGGCGACGCCGCAGCCGCCGCTGAAGCGAAGAAGCAATCGCTCGACCAGTTCCGCGCCGGCCGGCGCGACGACCGCCGCGTCGCTGACATCTTGGCCAAAGGCGGCGACTGGACCGAGCAAGACCTGGCCAATTTGCCGCTCGATCCCGCTCAAAAAACGATTGTGCTGCTCACGATGGCCGAGAGCTCCGCCGACCGCGCCGGGCCGCTCTTGGGCCTGGCCGAAAAGCTCAACTTTGAGCGGCAATTTCCCTATCACTTTTTGAAGCGGACCATCGAGCGCCTGCGGGGACGGGCCGGCGAAGCAGGGTAATTACTGCCTTGCCTTTGTACTGGCTTCCCAATGGGGCTGCCAGTCAGGCGAGTCACTGCGGGCACTCGCCAAGTAGGCGCCGATGGTCGCGGCAATATCGGGATGCGCCGCCGCAACATTCGTTTTTTCAGCAATGTCGGTTCGCAGATCGTACAGTTCGACGGGGGCATCGGGCCCACCGCGGCGGATGCCCTTCCAGCGGCCCTGGTAGAGCGCCGCCTGTTTGAAACCTCCTTCGTGGAACTCCCAATAAAGAAACTCGTGTTCCTGCTGCTCGGTGGGCTTGCTAAGCAAGGTCGGGGCAAAGCTGATGGAATCGCAGCCGCCCGGCATTTTGGCGCCGGCAAGTTCGGCGGCGGTTGCCATCCAATCGCCGAAGTAGCCGACGTGATTCGATGCCGTGCCGGCGGCGACGTGATCGGGCCACCAGGCAATCGTTGGAATACGAATGCCGCCGTCGTGCAGGCTCCGCTTGATCCCACTTAGTGGGCCGGACGGTTTAAATCGAGCGAGATCGTGATTGCTTTCATTGTGCGGACCATTGTCACTGGTGAAAATCACCAGCGTATTTTCCGCCAGCCCAGATTCACGCAGGGCATCGAGCAGCCGGCCCACGTAGCCGTCGAGACGCGAAATCATCGCCGCCTGGCCTTTGTCGGGGTCCGGCCAGTCTTCGCCGGCATACGGGCCGAAGTCGGGCACCTCCGCGCCGTTTCTCAGCGCGCTCGTCCCCTCGTTGTTGGCATGCGGTACAACCATGCACCAATACAGAAAGAACGGCCGCGACTTGTTTTCAGCCACGAACTTCAGGGCGACATCGGCAAAGAGGTCATCGGCGTACTCGACGGTTTTTGTCGCGTAGCCGCCGCCATGCTGTCCGACCGGCGCCACCACATTGGGCAGCGACACCTTCTCTTCGTTTCGCCACAGGAAATCAGGAAAATGATTGTGGGCGTGATGCTGGTTAAGGTAGCCAAAGAACTCATCGAAGCCCTGCTTGCGAGGTAAACCGCTGTCTGCCATTCCGATGTCGCCCAAGCCCCATTTGCCGATCAGGGCGGTGCGATAACCGGCTTGCTGCAAGACCGTGGCCACCGTCGTATCGTCGGAGCGCAACGCCTGAGCGACAGGATTGGCCGATCCCGCGTTGCCGCGCACCCGCGTATGCCCGTGATGCTGGCCGGTCATCAGTACGCTGCGCGAAGGCGCGCACACCGTAGCGCCGGCGTAGAACTGCGTGAACCGCATGCCTTCCTTGGCCATACGGTCGAGCTGCGGCGTGTGAATTACCGTCTGGCCGTAGGATCCCAGCTCGCCATAGCCGAGATCATCGGCCATAATCCAGATCAAGTTTGGTTGGTCATGAGCGGCCGCACGATCGAAAGCGGCTGCCAAAAACACCACAGCGATGAGCATCGCTTTCGTCGGATTCTTCATAAGTGAGGCTGTCGGGACTCGAACCCGAGACCTACGGATTAAAAGTCCGTTGCTCTACCAACTGAGCTACAGCCTCGTGCTGCCCGCTAGGCAGATCGTAAGGTAGCAAGATGGTCGTCCGCAACCGGCAAGTCAAGATGCCAGTGTCTGGCCGGTTCATTTGCGGGCGAAGGGCGTGTAACATAAAGCCTGTCTCGACTCCGCGGACTTGGTGAACGCTGGTTATGCACGATTCTTGCCGCTGGCTGATGCTGCCGGTCGCCCTAATCGCGTGGTGCCTCAATCGCCCCGCCGCGAATGCCCAGTCAGCGGCGATCACGGGCGAGCGTCCGACGCCGCCTGCCCTGGCCCCGCGAGAACCATGGACGACGTCGCGGCTGGCAGGTACGCCCGATCCACCGTCGCCCTACGCGGTTGAGCGGGCCTTCGGCGAGCTCGCGTTTAAGATGCCGGTCGATCTGGCGTCGGCCCCTGGCAGCGAGCGGCTGTTCGTGGTCGAGCAGGAAGGCAAAATTTATTCGTTCGCCGACAACGCCGATCGTACGCCACTGGCCGATTTAGTCTTCGACCTGCGGGCCGAGATCGCCGGCGCCAGGATGGCCTATGGGTTGACGTTCGATCCGCACTTCGCTGAGAACCGGTTTTGCTATCTTTGCTACGTGCTCGCCGACGACCTGCCCGAAGGCTCGCGAGTTTCGCGATTCACCGTAGCCGGCAACCCTCCGCGGATCGACCCGCGCAGCGAGCAGATTCTGCTGACGTTTCGTTCCGGCGGGCACAACGGCGGCTGCCTGAAATTCGGCCCCGACGGATGCCTCTATATTTCTACGGGCGACGCCGCGCCGCCCTTTCCGCCCGATCCGCTTCGCACCGGGCAGGACATCGGCGACCTGCTCTCGTCGATTTTGCGGATCGACGTCAAACATGCGACGCCAGACAAGCCTTACAGCGTGCCGGCCGACAATCCCTTTGTCGGTTCGCCGGGCGCTCGTCCGGAGGTCTGGGCCTATGGGTTTCGCAATCCGTGGAAGATGAGCTTCGATCCGGCCAGCGGCAGCCTTTGGGTGGGCGACGTCGGCTGGGAAATGCTGGAAATGGTCTATCGAGTCGAGCGCGGCGGCAATTATGGTTGGGCGGTCATGGAAGGCAGCCAGCCGGTGCTCGCCGAAACCGACCGCGGCCCCACGCCCATCCTGCCGCCCACAGTCGAGCATCCGCATACCGAGGCTCGCTCCGTCACCGGCGGCTATGTCTATCACGGCCGACGGCTGCCGGACCTGGCGGGGGCTTACATCTACGGCGATTACGAGACGGGCAAGGTATGGGGCCTGCGGTGCGACGAGCGTCGCGTGACCTGGCATCAAGAACTGGTCGACACCGCGATCAAGATCGTCTCGTTCGGCGTCGACCGCCACGACGAACTTTACTTGCTCGATCATGGCGGTGGGCTCTATCGGCTCGCCCCGAATCCGAACCAAGGGGCGAACGAAGCGTTTCCGCGGCGGCTCAGCGAGACGGGCCTCTTCAAATCGCTCGACCCGCTGGTGCCGGCGGCGGGCGTCGTCGCCTACCGCGTCGCGGCCGAGCCGTGGGCCGATGGCGCGGTGGCCGAACGGCATGTGGCGCTGCCCGATCGTTCGCAAATCGATACCGCCGGCGGCTGGCGTTTTCCGCCCGGAGCGGTGTTGGCCAAAACAATCTCGCTGCCCCTGGAGTGCGGCAACCCGGCTTCGTTGCGGCGGCTGGAAACTCAGGTGTTGCATTACGACGGTCTCGATTGGCGCGGATACACATATCTCTGGAACGAACAACAAACCGACGCCGAGCTGGCCGGCGCCGACGGTCTCGACACCACGCTCACGCTGCGCGATTCGCAAGCGCCCGGTGGAGCGCGCAAGCTGCCCTGGCGGTTCTTCAGCCGCGCCCAATGCGTGGTCTGCCACAATACAATGGCTGGCTCGGTGCTCGGTTTTACGCCGGTGCAGTTGAACACCGTGCGTGCTGATCTTGGCGCCGGCTGTCAGCAGCTCGATGCGCTCGCGGCGCTGGGAGTTCTTTCCGCCCGGCCGAGCGGCGATCTGCCCGCGCCAGCCGATCCATCGGACGCGTCGGCCGAATTGAACCGCCGGGCACGCTCGTACCTGCACGCCAACTGCGCTCATTGCCATCGGCGGCACGGGGGCGGCACGGCGGCGATTGAATTGCCTTTTGAGCTGTCCTTGACCGAAACGCGGGCCATCGACGCCAGGCCCACGCAGGGCACGTTCGGCATCCCGCGCGCCGCGGTGATTGCTGCTGGCGATCCGCTGCGCTCGATCCTCTTCTACCGCATGGCCAAGCTGGGCCGCGGTCATATGCCGCATCTTGGGTCGAGCGTGGTCGATGAGGATGGCCTGCGACTGATTCATGATTGGATCGAACAATTGCCGTCCGACGTCGAGACCGGCGGCGAAGAAACTAGACAGCTTGCCGAGCTTCGCGCGAGTGATGGCTCCGATCGCGAAGCCGCTTTGCTCGATCGGCTCTTCAGCACCACGCGCGGAGCGCTGGCGCTGATGTGGGCCATCGAAGAGGGCATGTTGTCCGAAACGCAGCGCTCGCGCGCCGCGTTGGCCGGCGTCCGGCACGCCGACGGGCAGATCAGCGGGCTGTTCGAGCGCTTCGTGCCCGATGAGCTGCGGCCCAAGCGGCTGGGCGACGCCATCCAGCCCGCCGACATTCTCTCGCTCACGGGCGACGCGGCCCGCGGCCGGCGGTTCTTCTTCGAGACGGCGGCCGTACAGTGCAAACAGTGTCATCGGATTGGCAACCAGGGAACGCAGCTTGGTCCCGACCTGAGCGAGATTGGCAAGAAGTACAAACGCGCCCAGCTCTTGGAGTCGATCGTCGAGCCATCGAAGCAGATCGACCCGAAATTCGCGGCCTATCTCGTGGAGACTTCCGCGGGGCAGATTCATACTGGTCTGCTCGTCGACAAGAACGAGCGCGAAGTGATCTTAAAAGACGCTCAAAACAAGCAAATTCACATTCCCGCCGACGAGATCGAG
>DATFDL010000525.1:0-6931 GCA_035252155.1 Pirellulales bacterium
TTCGAGGGAACGAAGCCGCTTTCGTTCCGGTTCGTCGCGCCGGCCGCGTGGCGCGGCGATTGGATTGTGCTCTCGTGCTCGGCCACTGGGCGTGTGCGACACTATTTCTTCAAATCGACGGAAACCGTGGGAACCGCCAAAGCGTTTCTCGCCTTGCACCTGGCCGGCGACGCCCAGGCCGAACGCGCGGGCCTGGAGCTTTCTGAAGCGCAAGAGCAATACTTTGCCAGCAAACCGCCGCAGGACCGCTACGACTTGATCATTACCACACTGGCCACCGAAGCGCGGCCCTGGAGGGCGGGGTCGCACGCGCTCAACTTGTCATCACCGTGCAAGCTGCCGGTCAACTGCTACAAGCACGGAGCGTCGAAAAGTCTCTTCAAGCTGACTTCGAAGACGGCCAAATGCCCATCGGCCGAGGCCTGCGTGTACTTGAAACAGGCGCTCGACGGCGTCGCGCGTTTTTCGGCAGCCCCCGACTGGCGGATGCCGGCACATCAAGCGGAATGATTCTTCCGTAGAACGGAATTCATTCCGTTTCTCATAACACGCAATATCCCTTCGCGAAGAATGGACTAAATTCCGTTCTACTTGACGGGTCGCAGCTTGACGTTGCGAAAGCAAACCGGGTTGCCGTGGTCTTGCAAACAAATGTAGCCCTTGGTGGCTTTGCCGAACTTGGGCATCGAGGCAAACTTGCTCTTAGCCACGCGCTCGTCCCAGTCTTTGCCGCCCTTAACGTATTCGTTGTATTTCGTGCCGTTCATGTACGTCTCGCACTTCTGCGGTGTGATGAGCACGCGAAGCTGGTTCCACTCGCCGGCGGGCTTGGTGGCGTCGGTGTTCGACGGATAAAGCTGATAGAGCCAACCCGATTTCTGAGGATCGTGCCCGTCTTTGTTGTCTTGAATCTGAATCTCCGGCCCGGTCATCCAGGGAGCGCCTTCCTCTTCGGCGACATGAAACATTAAGCCGCTGTTGCCTCCCTGCGAGATTCGATATTCCAGCACCAACTCGAAACTGTCGTACTGATCATCGGTGACGATGTCGCCGGCCCCGTCGGCAGCGCGGCAGAGCGCACCGTTTTCCACTTTCCAGCCCGCGCCGAGCTCTTTGCCGCGGTATCGCCGCCAGCCCTTGGTGGTTTTGCCGTCGAAGAGCAACTTCCAACCGTCGGCTTTTTCCTTGGCGGATAACGTATTGGGTTCGGCGGCTTCCTCGGCCGGCCGCGCGGTCTGAACGTGAGCAGAAAACGTCATGGCAAGAATGGCAATGGGCAGCAGGGGCTTGGTGATCGACATTATTCGGAGACTCCTCATCGAACGGCAAGCAAGGCATTGGTAGAACATGCGGTCTATAATAATCAAGCCGCCGTCGCTGGGAAGTATGTCGTTGCCCGGTTTTGGCAACCGAAGTCCGCAACGGTCTCTGACCGATTTTGACAACCAAGACCGGTAATGTCCCCATCGAAGTTTGTAGGGAACGCCCTCTGTGGCGTTCCGTGAACTGCGATTCGATGTCAACTTGCCCTCCGCGGAACGCCACGGAGGGCGTTCCCTACAGGCTTCAAGCACTCGTTCGGCGGCCTCGGCGGCGCAGCGAGTGCCGGCCGCGCCGCAACCGCGAATTTAAGAAGTCAAACAACGTCAGCTCCAGCGGCCGATCGGTGGTGAGTTCGTAGTAGTCGATGCCCAAGCGGTTGCAGGCCCGCACGACGCCCGCCGCGTGTTCGGCGAATCGCTCCAAATACAGCCCGCGGGCGGCCTGCGGATCGACGTACAGCTCTCGCCCCGATTCGAGATCTTCAAACAATGCGGCGGCGTCGAAGCGAAAGTCAATCTCGGCCGGATCGAGCACGCGCATCAGCATGACGTCGTGGCCGCGCGAGCGAAGATATCCCAACTGTGTTTCCAGCGCGTCGATGGGCGCCAGCAGGTCGGAGATGAGCACGATCAGCCCGCGTTTCGAGGCGGTCCTGGCGATTTGCTCAAGCGGCGGCCCAAGGTCAGTCGCCTGGCCGGCAAGCGCGCGGCCCAAGGTAACCATCAGGCGGTGTAGGTGGCCGGGGCGAAAACGCGCCGGCAGAAATTCTTGGATCTGCTCGTCGAAGGTCACCAGCCCGACGGCGTCGCGCTGGGCCGCCAAAAAATAGGCCAACGTGGCGGCCGCCGTCTTGGCGTACTCGGCCTTGCTGTATGCCAGCGAACCAAAACCCATCGATCGGCTGGCGTCGACCAACAGGTAACAGCGGAGGTTGGTCTCGTCTTCAAACCGCTTGATGTAGTAGCGATCGCTTCGGGCAAACAACCGCCAATCGAGGAACCGCAGGTCGTCGCCCGCCGCGTATTGGCGATATTCGCTGAACTCGACCGAGAAGCCATGATACGGGCTGCGATGCAGGCCGCTGAAAAACCCTTCGACGACCACCTTGGCCCGAAGCTGCAGGTTTTTGATTCGCATCAGCGCGGCGGGGTCGATGAAGGACCCGCGCTGCGCGGTCGCATGATGATCATCCCAGACTCTTCGCTTTTGCGCGTTCACGGGATGAGCTTTCCTTGATCGCACAATCCAAGAATCGTATTTAGAAACGCCTTCAACTCGGAACACGCGTTCGCGGCGATGAGGAGATCCTCGCCCCGGAGAATGCGGCCGGCGTCGCGCGTCTTAACGTAATACTTTCCGCCCTGTCCGGTTCTGAAAACTTCCGCCAGGCGATGGGCAGGTGGTTTACCATGGTCGACTTTTTCCGGGTCGGCGCCGGGCGCCGCGCGATTGCTGCCCGCCAACATCTGGATCTTCGACCAGTACGGCAGCAGCCATGCCTCGAAGTCGTGAAGGGCAACATGAGGGAAAAAGCGTTCTTCGTCGCCGACCCACGCTCGCATTTTTGTTTGTGCAGCCTCAGCATTCTCAAATTCCGGCGGCTGCGACCCTGTATAGACGTCCGTCAAGGCAATGACGGCGTCGGCCGCGTGCGCTCCACGCTCTAACAGGCGAACGATGAGCCGTTTCAACTTCGAACCGGTGGGAATGCGGCCGTCGTACGGCAGCATATCGAGTTTCGGCATTTTGCCTGGCAGCCGCACTTCCAGAAACCGTACCAAGTGCGGCTTGAAAGCCATTTCGGTTTTCCCTTCGACGAGAATAGCGATTTTCACGCGCGGCCTCCCATTCGGCCCATCCGCCAAACCTCGTCGAGGGTAAACTCATTCAGCCACTGCTCCAGCTCTAGCTCGTCTGCCCATTTCGCGTCCGCCGCGCCGCGCTCATCAATGTCAACCGTCACGACTTCTGAAGGCAACAGGTGCCGGACCAACCGATCGGCATGCGTGGCGACGATCAACTGTGTTCGTTGCGATGCTTCTCGCAAGAGTTCGGCCAAGAGCGAAAGCAATTCGGGATGCAAACTCACTTCCGGCTCATCGATCAGAGTGACTGCCGCGAGACCAGGGCTTTGCAGCAAGGTCGCCAACCAAAGAAACCGCAGAGTTCCTTCCGAAAGCTGATGCATGTAAAAGGGCGTCTTGCTGGCTTTGTCTTTCCACGTCATCGCCAAAGTGCCAGCGGCGACCGGCGGGAAATTCAATCGCTCAAAGCTTGGAAAGCCCGCGCGCAGAGTAGCCTCGATTGCCTCGAAACGATCCGAATCGGTCTCTCGCAGCATATAGAGACACGAGACGAGATCCTCGCCATCGCGTCCGGGCAGCTTGGCGTCGCGCATCGGCTGCGGCAGGCGGACCGGCGCGCGGCGGCCGACATCGAGCACATGGTAATGCGTCGATGACGCGAGTCGCTTACGGAAATCCTCGGGCTCATGATACATCTTTGGGACTTGCGAGAGCGCCGATTCGGCGGCGTTGTAGTCCCAATCAGGCGGAATCAGCCCGCGATTCTGCTCGTAATACCGGACGACGCCATGATGTGCATCGATGTGCTTAAACGGTGGAGGGGACTGTTGCCGCTGTTGGGTCAAGGTTTCGTCGGCGATCTCGTAGGTTACGCCCCGCGGCGACATCGACATGCGATACTGGATCGGGGCGTGGCCTTGAACCGACATGGCAAGCTCGAACGCCATGAAGCGCGCCGCGCCTGCGTTGGCCGCAGTCAAATTCGTCAGATTGCCGTCGACGCCGCCGAACTCACTGATCGTTTCGTTCAGCGCGCCTGACGCTGATGCGGCTAGCAGCGAGAACACATCCAAGAGCGAAGTCTTGCCGCTGCCGTTGGCCCCAATAACAACATTTAACGGCTTTAGCACCAAGTCGACGTCATACAAACGCCTAAAACCTTGAACGTGCAGTCTCTCGAAAATGGCCATGGATAATCCCCGGCTGCTCCCGCGCTTGATCGAATCATTCAGCGTGCTTAGAAGAGTTTACAGCCGGAATCGCTCGCTGAAAACGCGCGATGGAAAAAACAGCGTGTCTGCGTGCGGCTCGATCGCATCATGCCCCCGGCGGCGAGACGGTTTCGAGCAAGCGGTCAATCACTTGCCCGACGGTGACGCCTTCGGCCTCGGCCCGATAGCCCACCAGAATCCGGTGTCGCATGGTGGCATGGACCAGGGCGCGAATATCTTCGACCGCCACGTGCGGCCGGCCCTCGAATAGCGCCCGCACCTTGGCCCCGAGCACCAAGTACTGCGCGGCCCGCAGCCCGGCGCCCCAACTGACCCACTCGTTGATAAAATCGGGCGTGCCCGACTGGCCGGGCCGGCTGGCCGCGGCCAACCGCACGGCATACCTCACCAGCCCCTCGGCCACCGGCACGCGCCGCACCACCTCGTGAAAATTGCGCACATCGTCGCCCGTAAAGAGCGGCTCGATCGGCTCGGCCCGCCGCGACGTGGTCTGCCGCACCACGGCCACTTCGTCGTCTTCGGGCAGGTAATCGATTTCGACATTGAACATGAAGCGATCGAGCTGGGCCTCGGGCAGCGGATACGTGCCTTCCATCTCGATCGGATTTTGCGTGGCCAGCACAAAGAACGGCTCGTCGAACGTGTACCGCACGCCGCCCACGGTGACCTGGTGCTCTTGCATCGCTTCCAGCAGCGCCGCCTGGGTCTTCGGCGGAGTGCGATTGATTTCGTCGGCCAGGATGACATTGGCAAAGACCGGACCTTTGACGAACTGCATCTTGCGATGGCCGTCGGGCGTTTGCTCCAGAATTTCCGTGCCGGTGATGTCGGCGGGCATCAAGTCGGGCGTGAACTGGATGCGATTGAACTTGAGGTGAAAGATCTGGGCGATTGACCGCACGAGCAACGTCTTAGCCAGGCCCGGTGCGCCGGTGATCAGGCAATGCCCGCCGGCGAACAGCGCGATCAAGAGCTGCTCGATCACGTCTTTTTGGCCGACGATGACTTTGGAAAGCTCGGCGTCGATGCGGCGGCGGCCCGCGCGGATTTGCTCGACGATTTGTTGCTCGGCCTGGTAGGGATCGGTATCAAGAGTCACGGATGTCGTCTCGTTCGCGGTGTGCTACAATATCGGGGAAGTGGGCAAGCATGCATTCGCGAGGCATCAGGCAATGGTGGACTTTGATCGGATCACCAGCGATCCAAAGATCCTTAACGGGCAACCGTGCATTCGCGGGATGCGCCTGACGGTTCGCCGCGTGCTGGAAGCGTTGGCGATGTATCCCGATCGCGAGGAACTGCGGACTGAGTATCCAGAGATCGAAGACGAAGACATCCGCCAAGCGCTGGTGTATGCGGCTCTTAACTTGGACGACAAGATCGTCGACCTACGGCCCGTTCGATGAAGTTTCTGCTGGACCAGGGATTGCCGCGATCGACGGTCACGCATCTGGCAACGCTTGGGATTGCCTCGGAGCACGTGGGTCAACTGGGACTCTCGCGCGCTGCGGATGACATCATCCTCGACGCCGCCCGCGCCCGCCAAGCGGTGGTTGTAACGCTGGACGCAGATTTTCATCGTCTGCTTGCTACTCAGCGAGTAGCGTCGCCCTCGGTGATTCGGATCCGTATCGAAGGGTTGAAAGGGGATGGCTTGGCCTCTCTGCTTCAAAGTGTACTCAACTCAGCCGCAAACGAATTAGCGATGGGCGCCGCGGTTTCGGTGACCGAGAGTCGCGTTCGTGTCCACATGCTTCCCACGGCAAACGTTAGAACGGTTCCGTCACCGCGCTTAGTGCGTCATTGCATAGGTGACGATATTGATTCCCAAGGGGTAGGCCCACCTTTCCGACATCTCTCGAAAATAATCGGCGCTCTCGCCCTCGCGTTCCCAGCCGTCGCCCAGGTCGGTGTTGTGGCAGATGATCGCCATCATTCGGCCATCGTCGTCGAACACGCCGCGATAATGCGGCTCTTGGGCGTCCCAGCTCTCGGTGGTGTGACCGCTCAACCAAGCATGGATGCTGGGGATCTGCGGCTTCTGCTTCAGGTCATATACGCAGTGAAAGATTTCATGCTCGAGGGGCAGCTCGACCGGCTCGCGTTCGGGAAATACACGCTTCAATTGCTGATAAAAGTGGGCCCACTGCGCCTCGCCCCAGAAATCGTCGACCATCAAAAAGCCGCCGTTCAGCAGATAGCGCCGCAGCCCGGCGACCTCGTCTTCCATGAGCATCATGTTGCCAGGCTCGAGCAAATAGAGAAACGGGTAATCGAAGATGGCATCGTCGCTCAGCTCCAAAATTTTGCCGTTGGGATCGACCTCGAGCGAGGTCAGCTCGTGCAGCCGGTACGAAAAGTTCAGATCGCTGGCCGGATAGTCGGTGGCCCAGCGGCCGCCGCCATACCAGCCGCCTCCGCCGGAGGAGTATTTCACGCGGACGAACGTAAATACATCGTTCTTGAACTCTTGGCTGTTTTCCCAGTTGGGCACGTCGCCGCGGTCGACTTGCGAGGGATCGAAATATCGCTGCCGTCGCCAGCCGCGCTGAGCCACGGCGACGCCTTGCA
>DATFDL010000526.1:0-17930 GCA_035252155.1 Pirellulales bacterium
CGCGAGCACTTACGGCGCGCCGCGGGCCAACACCAGTGGCGAGCGGGCCTCAGTCCCCACGCGCCCTACACGGTTCATCCCGGCTTATTCAACCGGCTCGTGGCGCTAGCGGCCGAGTCGAGCGCGCCCCTCGCATTTCACCTGGCGGAGTCGTCCGAAGAAATCGAACTGTTGGCAACCGGCCAGGGCCTGTTTCACGACGTACTGGCTGAGCTGGGTTTTTGGGATCCGACGGCAATTCCCCGCGGCACGCGGCCGCTCGATTATCTACGGCGGCTAGCTGCCAGCGGTGTTCGCGCATTGGTGATTCACGGCAACTATCTCGCCGATGACGAAATCGACTTGCTCGCCGCGCATGCCGATCGCATGACCGTAATTTATTGCCCGCGAACGCATGCTTATTTCGGCCATCCACGGCATCCCTTGCCCAAACTGTTGGCGGCGGGCGCTCGCGTGGCGGTAGGCACCGACAGCCGTGCTTCGAATCCCGACCTGAACCTTTGGGAAGAACTCCGATTCGTCGCTCGCACGTTTGCCGAACTACCTCCCGAAACCGTGTTGCGTCTGGGCACGATCGACGCGGCCCACGCCTTGGGCCTTGGCGACGAGTGCGGCAGTCTCGAAGTCGGCAAGCGCGCCGACCTGGCGATCGTGCCGCTCGAAGGCCGAACATCGTGCGAGCCGCACGAATTGCTGTTCGAGTCCACCCTCTCTCCTCTCTTATAATTTTTTTGCGCTCAATTTTTCTGCCTTCCGCCGTCGCAATCCCTCGCAGCTAGCAATTCGCGAAAAAGCGTGAGAAATCGGCGAGCAATTTGATCGAGATCATGCCGCTCGACAATATCTTGCCGGGCGGCGGCCGACAGCCGCTCGCGCAGCGGCGGATCGTCCAGCACACGGGCCAGCGCGGCGGCCAATTGAACATCGTCGTCGTGATCGAACAACAGTCCGTTCTGGCCGTCGCGCACGACGTCGATGTTGCCCGGCACGCGCGTCACGACCGGGCAAAGCCCACTGGCCATTGCCTCGAGCAAGGCGTTCGAGCAGCCCTCGCTCGGCGACGGGAGCACGAAGACGCTGGCCCGGCGATGCGCCGCGGGAACGTCGTCGACATGCCCGAGAAACTCGACATTGCGCAAACCGTCGGCCGCGGCAATTTGGCGCAGCTCGCCGGACAGCGGTCCGTCGCCGGCCATCAGCAAGCGGTAGCGGCCATCGCCGTTGAGCCGCCGCCAGGCCCGGAGCAAAACCTGCGGGTTTTTGGCCGCCGCCAGCCGCGACAGGTAAAGCACGGTGCGGTCGCGATCGCCGGCATCGCCCTCGGCGGGCGAAAAACGTTCGAGATCGACGCCGTTGGTGATCGGGCGAATCACCGCGTCGGGGCAGCCGAGCTCGCGAAGCTCACTCTCCGCTTCCCTTGACAGGGTAAGAAACATCGTGTTGCGCAGCACCAGCCGGCGCCATAGTCCCGCTCCCTTGGCCCTTAAGATTTGCCGCACGTCGCCCGCCGATCCTGTCGAGGCAGGAACTACCACCACCGATTTACCTAGCGCGGGGCAGACGAAGCCCGTGGCCGCTGCTTCCCAGGGAATTTGCCCATCCAGCACGACGTCGAAACGCCGGCGATAGCGAATCAGGTTCGCTGCTAAGCTGCCGATAAAGCTCAGCCCGAACAACGGCCCCAGCGGCCAGGTGCGGATGACGCGATGGATTTCAACGCCGCGAAGCGTTTCGCGCTGTGGCAGGCCGGGCACGCGGCGGGTGAATACCAGCGGCCGGTGCCCCCAGCGGGCCCAGCGCTCGGCGAGCTGCTGCATCTGCCGTTCGGCGCCGCCCACCGTCGGATAAAAATGAGCCAGGCAAATCGCGATCCGCAACGGCCGGTCGCCGTCGGCCGCCGGCGTCACTCCACTGCCCATAGTCGAGTCAGCAGGTCGCAGCCATCGGGGTCATGCTCGCGCAGCTCAGCCCGGACATAGGGGTAAAAATCGTTCGTGCCGAAGTAGGCTTCGCTCGCCTCCGCAAAATACTCTTGTGGATTGGTCAGCGCGTAGTGGCGCTCGCGGCGCCCGCTGGCCCGCAGCACGTTTTCGTACGACTTTGATTCTTTGGCCCGCTCGAAGGCTGCTCGCAACTCGGCATTGTCAAAGCCGCGGTCCAAAAACTGGTGGTGATAGCCGTGGGCCAGCTCATGAAACACCATCCACGGTTGCTCGTGGGTCCATTTCAAGAAATTGCGGGCGTTGGCCAACTCGACGCAGCGAGCCTTATCGGGGTTCATGCCATGCTCGCGCAGCCAACTGGCGTCGGGATGGTACGCCATACACGGGTGGTGCGGCTCGGCCTCTTCCACCCAGATCGTGATTTGCCGCAGCTTGGCGACCGATTGGTCGGGCACATTGCGCGTGATCTGATAAAGCTGAAAGCGAAGCACCGCGAGCGTGTCTTGGCACAGCTTCGGTTCTTTGTCGCGAAATGCGCGGTTGAGTCGTACCGTCCAACCTTCGATCGTTTCGATGTTGTATTGATCGGTCGGATCATAAGCGCCGGCGGCCGCATCGGTAGTCATGGGCGTTGCCTCAGCGGACGTTTTTTGAGCGAGCGCCGGCTTGCCCTCCGCCGCGGTAAGTGCAGCCACCGTGGCAGCAAGAATGAACCAACGGCGGTGCGCGATCGTGCCTAACGAGAACCATTCGAATGTCGCCATCGAGCTCATTACTCCGGCAAATTGAAACTACGGGCGGCGCGGATGCTTTTGTCCTTCTAGCGTACCGTCCGCTCGTTCGACACGACAAGCCCGTCGACGGGCACGCGTGGGAAATCGACCTCGGTATGCGCGAGCTGGTTAAAGTAATTCGTCAACGTCGACAGGGCAACGTGCCCGACGACTTCCGCAATCTCGGCGTCGGAAAGCCCCGCCTCTCGGGCGTCGGCGAGTTGCTCGTCGGAAGCGTCGCCGCGGTCGTCGAGAATGCCCTGGGCCAGCGAGAGCGCCGCCTGCGACTTGGCCTCGGCCGAAATTCCTTCTCGCGCGCCAGTGATCTCCTCGCGTGTCAGGCCGCCGCGCGCGGCCAGCAGCGAATGTGCCGACAGGCAATATTCGCAGCCGTTGGCCTGACTAACCAAGAGCGCGATTTGTTCCCGGAGCGGCGCGGCAAGCACTCCCTTGGCCAATGCGCCGCTGAAGTTGAGATAGCCCTCCAGCAAAGCCGGTGAATGAGCCATTGCTTTCATCATATTGGGAACCTTTCCCATCTTGGCCCTCACGCCACGCAGCAATTCGTTGGCCTTATCTCGCTGACGAGGGAACGGGCCTCGCACAATGGGCGTCTAAAACTCTAATTGCTTGCGCCGCAGCGATAACTCGTCTGCTGAACCCCCTCGGTAATGCGACGCGCGAAGCTGATCGGGCAGAGTTGGCTGCTTGGGTGGCCCGACGCCGGCCTGACGATCGGCAGCGCGCTGCCGATGCGATGCCCCCTATATTGGGCAAGACGCGCACCGCGGTGCGCATCGGCGCGATTGAGCGAGGTAGAGTTTTCGCCGGGATGAACGCTCGGCCAGAAGCGCATGCGCAGGCCGGCTTTCGCAGCTCGCGACGAACGCGAGCGCGCTAAAGCAACCGCCTTGCGCGCTTCGGTGACTGAAATCTCGGGCCCGCCGCCAGGATCGGGATAGCGCCTGACCGTCGCATAATCGGTCAACAGCTTCTGATCCTTGCGATCGAGCTGCGGCCGGAACTTGGTCGGCAGCAAGGCGACAAGCACGGAAAGGTCATGTGTTTTGGGAAAGGGCGTCGCATGCAAAACAAGCACCGCCTTAAGATACTTCTCGACGCACTGCTGTGCGTGGAAACAGACGGTGTCCATCGACCGAAACGGGGAGTTGAGGCAGGGCCATCTGAATTTGTAAACGCTTCTCGACGACCGACGCTTCCACCGGCATGACGACGAGCAAGTCGATGTCGCTATCTGGGCGCGCGTCGCCGGGGCTTGAGAGCCAAAGAGAATGATTTTTTCCGGACGGAATCGCTTCACGATCCGTTTTACAATGCGATCGATTACGAGCTGAACGCTCGGTTTCTCGGCGAGTTTTCCCATCGCGCAATTATATCCGAAAACCACCTTCCGTGCCGGCTGTGTGAACTGGCGTGGCAGAACCGCTCGTTCGATTTTCCTGAAAGACTTAGTCGGCTTGCCGGTATGCTCTTTCAGATAGCGGGCTACCCTAACTTCACGAGAACTCTTATGTCGACGAAAACTTCTTGGAACTGGACAATCGTTGCTGGTTTCGGGCTGCACCTTTTGATCGCCGCGATCATGGTGCTGGCGGGTTCGGCGAAAGTCGCCGGGTTTTTTCCGCCGGAAGCGGTGGCCGAAATGGGGCTGAGTGGTTGGATTACCGTGATCGGCGCGGGCGAGATCGCTACGGCGTTTCTGTTGCTCATCCCGCGAACGGCGCCCTTGGGAGTATTGCTGGCCAGCTCTTTTTGGGGCGGCGCCATCTGCTTGCATATGTCGAAAGGCACTCCCTTTGTCGTTCAATCCGCGCTGCTGCTTTTGACTTGGGCAGGAGCGTACTTGCGCATGCCCGGCATGCTCGTCTCGAACAGCCGAGTCACGAGCGCCGTCCAGCCGGTTTGATGACTGGCGCCTAGCCCCCGGCCGTCGTCACCGTGAAAATATTCGTGGAACAAAACGAGGTCACGCCAGCGCGGATTGGCGGCGAAGCGATGATCGTTGCCATGACACGGCCGGCGACCCTGCACGCCCCCTCGGCTTCCATATAAGAAATGTGCTGCGGCCGAGTAATCTTCGCGCACGGTGCCCCATTGCCGTTCCGATAGATACGGTCCCCAACGCTTCGAGTTCGCCGTGCGCGCTCGGTCTTCGGCCAACCGCAACGATTCGGCATCGCGGTGGGCGTGCCCGTCTGCAAAGCCAGTGACAGTGCCAGGCATGTCGGCGTTTTCCTGAAAGACGGGGTCACGGGGCCTGTATCTTATCATGGGTGAACGAGATTTAGCTTGAAAGGGAACACGTCATGTCGCAAAAACTCGCTGGAAAAGTGGCCGTCGTTACGGGTGCCTCGAAGGGCATCGGGGCCGAAATCGCCCGGCAGTTTGCCGCCGAAGGGGCGGCGGTGGTCGTCAACTATGCCACGAGCAAGCAAGGGGCCGAGCGCGTGGTGGCCGACATCCTGCGCGAGGGCGGAAAAGCCATCGCGGTGCAGGCCGATATGAGCAAGCCCGATCAGATCGAGCGATTGTTTGCTGAAACAATGCGGCACTTCGACAAGCTCGACGTGCTGGTCAACAACGCCGGCATCTATGAGTTTGCGCCGCTCGAAGACGTAACGCTTGAGCACTTTCATAAGCAGTACGACCTGAACGTGCTCGGCCTGCTGCTGGCGACCAAAGAAGCGGTCAAGCATTTTGGTCCCCAGGGTGGAGGCATCATCAACCTCAGCTCGGTGGTCGCCACCTACGGAGTGCCGACGGCGTCGGTCTATAGCGGCACCAAGGCGGCGGTCGAGGCGATCACCCGCTCGCTGGCCAAGGAGTTAGGCCCCAGGCGGATCCGCGTCAACACGATCAACCCGGGCATGGTGGAAACCGATGGCCTGCACGCCGCCGGTATCGCCGAAAGCGAATTCCGCTCGCAGACGGTGGCCCAAACGCCGTTGGGCCGCATCGGGCAACCCAAGGACATCGCCCCGGCCGCCGTGTTTCTGGCTTCGGCCGATTCCGCCTGGATCACCGGCGAAAGTTTTTATATTTCGGGCGGACTGCGCTAAAGGAGTTTGTCAACCATGTCAACCATCACCCGAGTCGAAGCCCATTCGCGCCGCCAGGGCGCCGGCTTGCACCGTCGAGCAAGGTATTCTCGGTTGCAAGAGCTATGGTCCGACGGACTCGCGATGACGGCGATTGTGACGCTGGCGTCGTTCATTGTCTTTCAAACACTAAGGATGGTATTGACTTAGACGACCCCATCGAGCTTGTCTCGATGGTGAAGGAGTGGCGTCATTCGCCTCGCTTACGCTTCGCTCTTAGTGTCTATTCACCCCGTGCCAGCTCAACTTAAGACACTTGCAAAGAGATGTCGTGCCACCAATTCCATTCCGCCCCTCGCCCGTCAGCCCGACCGCGCGTATCATGGAAGCTGATTCGGTCGAGGCGGGCCGCGATCAGGCGATCGACGGCGACTAGGATGTTCAGGTGGATGCATGGCCGTGGACAACTCCCCGCTCACGCGAGCCAGCCTGCTGGTGCGGCTGCGCGACGGCTCGAACGACGCCGCCTGGCGAGAATTTCTGCATCTCTATGGGCCGGTGGTGTATGGTTTTGCCCGAAACCGCGGCCTGCAAGACGCCGACGCGGCCGACCTGGTGCAAGACGTTATGCGGTCGGTGATGCGGGCCATCGGCCGGTTCGATTACGACCGGCGGCAAGGAACGTTTCGCGGCTGGCTGTTCACGATCACGCGCAACAAGGTCTTCAATTTTCTGTCGGCCCGCCGCATTCGTCCGCAGGCGTCGGGCGATTCGAGCACCAATCGCTTGCTGGCCGAGCAGCCCGACGCGTCGGGCGACTCCGATCAATGGGACCTCGAATACCAGCGCCGCCTCGCCTCGCTGGCGATGGACCGCATCAAAGGCGAGTTTCAGGAAAAAACATGGCGGGCGTTCTGGCTCACGGCCGTCGAAGGCGCGGCGGCGGCCGACGCGGCCCGGCAGGTCGGCATTTCGCCCGGCGCGGTCTATGTGGCCAAGAGCCGCGTGCTTCAGCGGTTGAAGGAAGAAGTCGAGGCGATCGAAGTCGAGCAAGAGAGTTAGTAGCGGACGAAAAATAACTTCGGCAATTTTGTTGACCCTCACCTAGCCTCTCCCGGAGGGAGAGGGAACTGTAGGACGAAGTTATTCTTCGTCCGCTCCTTAGTATGAACACCGCGACTTCCTGCCCGGAGCCTGATGAATTGCGGCAACTGCTCGGCGGCTCGCTTGCCGAGCAGCGCCAGCACGCCTGTATCGAACACCTCGAAGCGTGCCACTGCTGTCAGGTGCGGCTGGAAGAAATCGCCACGGCGGGGACGCGCCTGTCGCAAGTGTGCAAACAGCTTCACCAGTCGCAGCCTGCGGCCACGTCTGCCTATTGGCCGGCGCTCAAGGCGCTCGACGCCGACGCGTCGCAGGCATTGCATTCGTCGCACGTAGATACGCCGCGCTCGCCGAGCCGCACGCGCGACGTGGCCCTCGACTTTCTGGCGCCGGCGAGCGATCCGGCTTACGTGGGTCGCCTCGGGCAGTTCGACGTGATGCGCGTGGTCGGCCGCGGGGGCATGGGCCTGGTGCTCGAAGCGTTCGACTCGCGCCTGCAACGGCATGTGGCCCTCAAGCTGCTCGATCCTGATTCGGCGGGCGATGAGACCGCCCGGCAGCGTTTTTGTCGCGAGGCCCGCGCCGCGGCATCGATTACGCATGAAAATGTGGTCGCCGTTCACCAGGTCGAGAAGTCGGCCGACGGCGGACTGCCCTACATGGTCATGCAGTTAGTCAGCGGCGAATCGCTCGAAGATCGGCTGCAGCGCGAGTCGCCGCTGCCGATGCGCGAGATCGTGCGGATCGGCATGCAGGCCGCACACGGACTCGAGGCGGCCCACGCCCAGGGACTAATTCATCGCGACATCAAGCCGGGCAATATCTTGTTGGAAGCGCCGCACGACCGCGTCAAGCTCACCGATTTTGGATTGGCGCGTGCCACGCACGACGCAAAGCTCACGCAGTCGGGCTTTGTTTCCGGCACGCCTTTGTACATGTCGCCCGAGCAGGTCATGGGTGAAGAGGCCGATCACCGTTCCGATTTGTTCAGCCTGGGAGCGGTGCTCTACGAGATGTGTACGGGCAGGCCGCCTTTCGCGGGCGAGTCGCCGGTGCTCATTTTGCGGCAAGTCGCCGAAGAGAAACATCGGCCCGTGAGGGAGTTGAACCCGCTCATTCCCGGCTGGCTTTCCGAAACCATCGACCGCCTGCTGGCCAAGAAGCCGGCCGATCGCATTCAATCGGCGGCCCAGCTCGCCGAATTGTTCGACTACGAGTGGGCGCTGATGAAGACTTCGTCGGACGACGTGCCGACGGTTTGCCAGGAGGCCGCCAAGAAGCGAGCAAGGCGGACCCGCTGGATCGCCGGCAGTGTGGGCGCCACATTGCTCGTGGTCGGGCTTTTGGGCGGCAAATTCTTGGGCAAGAAATACGCGCTGCCCGCCGCGGCGGTTTCATCGGCTGAGCCGATCCACGTGCTGGCCGCCGACGCGGGCACGGTCTGGGCGGTGGCGTTCGATCCCGCGGGCGACACGGCGGCGATGGCTATCGAAGACGGCTCGGTTCGGCTCTGGGATTGGCGCGGCGAAAGCGTCAAGTCGACGTTCGATGCACACCGCGGACTGGTGTGGGCGACGCAATTCTCGCGCGGAGCCGATTGGTTCGCCACCGCCGGCGACGACGGCCTGGTCAAGCTCTGGAAGCCGTCGCAGTCGGTGCCTTTCAAGACGTTCGAGCACGGAAACTCGGTACGCGGGCTGGCGCTGGCCCACGACGACTGCACGTTGTTTGCCGGCGACCGCCAAGGCCGGCTCCGTGGCTGGACGCTCGACAGCGATCGGCCTGCGCTGGAGGCCGAGCAGCGTGGCGCGATCTATTCCATTGCCATATCGCCCGACGACGAAATCCTGGCCACCGCGGGCAGCGACAAGGCGATCCAAGTGTGGAACGCGAAGGGCCTGACGCCGAAGCTGCGCCTGGAGGGCCACACGGGTCCGGTCAATGGTTTGTCGTTCAATCATGACGGGCGGCGTTTGGCCTCGGTCGGCTGGGATAGAAACGTGCATCTCTGGGACACGGCAGGCGGCAAGCCCGTCAACTCGTGGTCGGGGCACGACGGCGACATCTGGGCAGTGGTCTTTTCGCCCGACGGCTCGAAGCTGGCGACGGGCGGACTCGATGGCGCCGTGAAACTCTGGAACGCCGAAACGGGCGAGCTGCTGGCAACCTATCTCGGCCACAACACGGCGATTCACACGCTGGCCTTCAACCACGATGGCGCGCTGCTAGCTTCCGGCGGCCGCGACGGCGCAGTGCGCATCTGGCAGATGCGGGACTAGGGGCTGGGGATTAGGGGTTTCATAGCCGCTCATCTCTGCCTGCCTACGTCGAGCGGAATCACGGCCGGACTGAATCCTGCGTCTCCTCTGCGGCTTCCCGCGACATTCGATGTGGCCGCCGCAAATTTGCTTGCAGCCACTGATTGTCGAACCATAATCAACGCACGAGCCAAGGATGCGAAACCGATACAGTGTTTAATGCCTGCCCCTTGACTGGCCAAGGAAAACGCCGCATGAAGAAGTCGATTGCAGTACGGAAATTGGGCCGGCGCACGTTTCGCCCGTCGCTAGAATCCCTGGAAGCAAGGCTCACCCCCAGTGCTTACACCGTCTCAACCCTGGCTGATGCGGGCCCGGGCTCCCTTCGTGCGGCAATCACCAGCGTCAACGGCGATAATACGTACGGCAATAATACGCCCGACGTGATCGAATTCTCGGTGGCGGGCGTCATCCAATTGACGTCGGGCCCTCTGCCCGCCATCACCTATCCCATGAAGATCGACGGTACCAGCGCCCCGGGGTTCGCGGGCGCACCGGTCGTGGAAATCGACAACAATGGCTTCGCCGGCCTTACCATTGATGCGTCAGAATCCCGTCTCGCTTCGCTGAGCATCGTGAACGCCAACGGTCCCGGCGTGACGCTGCTGGGTTATACGGGGTTGCCAAACAGCCAGGGAGGTGCTATCGACGCCACGGTCGTTGGCAATTACATCGGGCTGGCTCTCGATGGATCGGTAGCCGCCAACAGCGGCGTCGGTTTGTTCATCAACGGCGCCCCTGGTGACACCATTGGCGGGCCCACCGCCGCCGATCGCAATGTCATCAGCGGCAATGGCGGAGACGGCATTCAGGTGGAGTCGAGCGGGGGCGCAAGTATCCTGGGCAACTTCATCGGGACCGACCCCACCGGAAAGGCGGCCGCTGCCAACCATGGCAATGGCATCACCACAGCCACCGGCATAGACTGGAACGCGGTCGGTGGCAGTACCATCGGTGGCACGGATCCGGGCGATGGCAATATCATCGCCTTTAATACTCAATACGGCGTCGTCGACTCGGGCTACCGTAACACCATTAGTGAAAACTCCATCTTCAGCAATGGGATGGGGGGCATCCATCTCGTCAACAATGACAACAGAAATCAGCCAGCGCCCCTCTTGGCAGCGGCCTTTCAACCCACTCTTTCCACAATCGACGTGAGCGGCACGATACACGTGCCCATTGTACAGATAGAGCCTGACCAGCCCGCCACTGACATTGTCATCGAAATCTTCGCCACTCCAACCGGCACGCCCGCCGGCCAAGGCCAGAATTTCATTGGCTCGCTGACCGTCGCGCTCAATGCCGCCGGCGTCGCCAAGTTCGACTTCCGCTCCACCTATTCCTCAACAATCGGAAACTCCTTCACGGCGACAGCCACATCGCCCGGGGATTCGCGGCTTCCGGGCGATACCTCCGTCTTTTCCCCGCCCCTGGCGTTGGGCAGCGGCAATGCCAACACGGTATTCGTGGCGAGCGCCTACGAGCTTCTGCTCGATCGAGCTCCCGATTCCGGCGGAGGCGCCTACTGGGCCAACGCACTAAACAGCGGAACCATAACTCCTGGCGGGTTCGTACTCGCAATCGAACACAGCGAAGAGTACATCGCAGAGCAGATCGATGCCATGTACCGGCGCTACCTTAACCGCGCCGCCGACGCGCCAACCAAGCAATACTTTGTCGCCTTCGTACAGGCGGGCGGCACCTTCGAGCAAGTGGCCGCGGCCCTGGCCGCCTCACAGGAATTCTACGTGCTGCAAGGTGGAACCGATCAAGGGTTTATCACCGGCCTCTACGCCGACGTGCTCAACCGCGGCAATGCCAGCACAGCGGACTTGGCCTTCTGGGAAACAGTTCTCGATTCGGGCGCGTCGCGAGCCAGCGTGGCCGACGCGTTCCTCACCTCTCACGAATACCGCACGCATTTGGTGCAAAACGACTATCTCACCTTCCTGAACCGCGCGGCCGATCCGGGTGGACTCACGACTTGGCTCAATGCGCTGAATACCGCGTTCACTGACCAGGAACTACTCGCCACGATTCTCGGCTCGCCCGAGGGATACAAGCTCTGGTCTTGATAAAACTGCTTCGGCGTCCACGAGCACATCAAAGACATTTGCCGGCGATTGGCCAAGCGCGGCTACTTGGCGATCGCGCCGGAATTGTACGCTCGGCAGGGCGATGTCTTGAAGATCAGCGATTTCCGAGAAATCTTTTCGAAGGTCGTGTCGAAGTTGCCCGACGAGCAGGTGATGTTCGACCTGGACGCCGCCGTGGCCTGGGCCGAGAAATCGAAAGGCGACACCAAGCGACTGGCGATCACGGGCTTCTGCTGGGGCGGGCGGATTGTCTGGTTGTACGCGGCCCACGCCGCCAAGCTCAAGGCGGGCGTCGCCTGGTACGGCCGCCTGACCGGCGACAAAGACGAGTTGCACCCCAAGCATCCAATCGACCTGGCGGCGTCGCTCAAGTGCCCGGTGCTAGGGCTTTACGGCGGGGCCGACCAAGGCATTCCGCTCGAATCGGTCGAGAAGATGCGGGCCGCCTTGAAGGATTCAAAGAGCAGGTCGGAGATCGTGGTCTATCCCGACACTCCGCACGCCTTTTTTGCCGATTACCGTCCCAGCTATCGCCAGCAGCGCGCCGAGGATGGCTGGAAGCGAATGCTCGATTGGTTCGCCGCGCACGGTGTGAAATAGCCGCCGGCGCTAGGCTGACTTTGATACGTACCGCCACTACGCACACCGCGCTCCGCTGGCGTTCAAGGCTATCATGACACTGCCGCAACCATCGGCATTCCGGGCGATGGTCGATGGATACGATGGGCAATGCCCTGTTGCCGAAGGCCGTTTGCCGACGCATCATAGTCGGTCGATGTGACTGACCGCAGTTTCATCAGCGGGAATTGTACAATTAGCATCGGGGCGTTCACCGGAGATCGAGTATCGCAAGCCGCTCCCACTTTTTTCCCGCAAGACAGACCGCACCATGCTCCCATACTCCAAGCAGCGATCCATATTGGCAATCCGATCGATAAATATGGTCGCGCATGGACAAAACGAGCAGCTCGCCCGCAAGAAACTTTCTGCGCGACGTCCCGAAGCTCGCCACCAACAGCTCATGGCCCGGCACTTTCGTAAGGCTGCCAGCACCGCCGATAGTAGGCTTGAGATTGAGCGTTTCCTCGCCAGAAACAGGATCAAATGCAAGTAAACGCCCGCCACGCCCGTCGGTCCCGACAAACACGTCGCTGCCAGGGCAGCAATGGACTCGATAAATGTAGGGTTTGGCGCGAACGGTCCACAAAGGATCATTCTTTCCTAACCAAGCGAGCATTTGATCATTTATCTGAAGGGCGAGGCCCACCCCGGTGTGGTGCAAGCATGTCGAGTTGACCTTTGATTGTTGCCATCTCACCTCCCGCGCTTGACGGCCGCGCTCATCGAGCCAGTTAACCCCAACTTCGCCGCGAGAGTGCCAGGGGGAGGCCACAAGCGAGCCGTCGCGGATCGGCCAACCAAGGTCGTCTCCGCATTCGTGCAAGACCTGGTTTGTTCCCGTTTCAAAATCGAGCACACCGACTTGCCCAACACCGGACCAGACGGCCGGATGGTGCGGTTCCCAGCCGTGGGTGCTCGACCAGACGCCAGTGAAAAAGCCCTGCTCTACGATTCCAACGCTAACGCCGGAAAAGGTGCCTCGCCAAATCAGCGTGCCCGTCGAAACGTCCAAACGAATCGCGTCCAATTGACAGGCATACGGGGGCAGCGTATCGACCCTTATCGTTGGGGAGTAGTAGACGCTCCGCCGGGACTGCCGCGATAGACAAACAACCAACCGAGTCGGATCGCTGGCAAAGAAGGCGTCAATCTCTTCGGTTTGCGCACCCGGCCAGGCGGGCGACGGCTCGGCCCAAGTCGCTACCGCCGGAATGGGGATCAAATGCTCCCAAAGAGGCCGGCCGGTCGCAGCGTCTCTCGCCAAAACCAAGGCGCAGCCATCTTCGGTGGGCAAGAGCTCTGCAATAACATCATCGGCCTCACTGTACCAGAGTTCGAATCCGGCGGGCCAAATGGGGGTGCTGATGCGACGTGGAAGTTTCCAAGTCGATTCGCGGATCGTCGTGACGACGGGCTGGCGCTGGATCAGCCACACTACTTCGCCGGATTCCGCTGAGATTTTACACATGAAGCGGGAGCATCGAAGAAATAAGGAGGAGCCGTGACTACTCAGAACCAGGGGGCCAAACGCGTCAGGATCGAGCATGCGCGAATCGAAGCCCGGTAAACCATCGACGAAGAAGTGTGGCATCATCGATCTGTTACGTCGAACTTGTGATCACCAACAGGTTAACAAAGGTAATGCAAGGCCGGAATCAATTCGCCGATTGACCAACCTACGCGGCACTCGCGCCGCGACCGTCAAGAAGAGGCAGCAATCCTACCATGACCCAGAAGACTCGGGAACCTGCGTCGGTCAGACATACCGAAGAAGAAAACGGGACGCAGCTCGATTCGCGCAAGAACGCGGAGCACCTGGGTCGAGTTTCATGCAACAGTGCGAGATCCGGTGTTTTTCGTGGCCGAAGCAATGGGCCGAGCGACTGCCCCGAAGGGGCACGAGAGACTAGCCAGGGGCAACGCCCCTGGATTTCGCTCCGAGCGAACCGGTCGTCAGCCCCAACAGGGCGCCAGAGGCGGGGTTCATGCAAGATTCCGCCGACGTAAGCGTGCCCAGGTGCGTTGCCCCTGGCTGTTCTATGATGCTCGTTCCGCAGGCGAACGACATCCTGCAGCGAGCCGCTCATAGCCGCGCAAGGCGCTGGTCCGCGTCACCGAAACGCGGCTGGGGCGCGCCCATCAACTCCATCAGCGATAGATACAGGCTGCACGCCCGACGGTTGCTGTCGCCGGCGGATAGGTAGTCGAGCACCCGTCCGGTCTTCAGTCGCCCGCCGGCGCGGCCGGCCAAAAGCATCGGCATCTGGTCGGCCTGGTGCTTGTCGCCGTCGAAGAAATTCGAGCAGCACATAAGCACCGAATTGTCCAAGAGCGAACGTCCGCCTTCGTCAATCGCCTTCAAGCGATCGACCAGATAAGCGAACTGGGCGACGTGGAACTGATTGGTTTTCAAGTACATCGCTTCCAGCTCCGGCGCGCGGCCGTTGTGAGTCAGGTCGAGATGCAGACTGCCGCGCACGCCTTCCAGAAATCCGAAGTTCATCTGCGAGAGATCGTTGTTCAGCATGCAGGTGGCGATGCGCGTCTTGTCCATTTGAAAGGCCAGCACGATCAGATCGAGCATGAGCCGCATGTGGACCGGTATGTCCTGCGGCAGGGCATCGTCGGGGCGGGCCATGTTGGGGCTGCTCAACGCTGGCTGCCAGCCCTCCAAGCGGCCGTCTTTGCCGGCCTGCGCAATCCGCGTCTCAATGCTGCGGACCGATTCCAGATATTCCTCGATCTTCTGGCCGTCGGACCGGCTGACGCGGCGCTTCAGGTCGTTGGCATCGGCCAAGACCTCGTCCAGCACGCTGCGATCCGATTGGCGGCCGCGGCGGTCGCCCATCAGCAGGTCGAACACCCGGGCAGGATAAATCTCTTTGGTCGCCGGCTTCGTATCGGTCGCCCACGAGATGTTCGACCCGTAGAGCATCGACAAGCCGTCTTCCAGGCGCAGCTCAGTCGGCTCGATGCCGAGCACCAGGCTGGAAACCGCCGTCTGTTTGCCGATGGTCTGAGCCAGCACCTGATCGAACGACTTGCCGGCGCGGATCTCATTTTGATTCGTGCTGACCCAGGCCCCGGAAAGCAAATTGGGAGAACGGCCCAGATGGGCGCTCTTGTGTGCTGCCGCCTGGGCGTTGTAAAGACCGCGCAGGAAAACCATCTCTTGGCAATGCTTCTGCATCGGCTGCAGGCCCGGTCCCACTCGCATCGCGGCGCCTTCTCCTTCGGCCCACCAGTGAGCCGGCTCGACGCCGTTGGAGAAGAAAAGGCAAGCGAAACGGATCGGCGGATCGTCTGCGTTCGTCGCCGGCCGGCTGGTGGGGTCGGCGGCCCGAGCCAGTGATTCGAGCCAAGGAAGCGTCAGCGTGGCGCCGCACCCGCGCAAGAATGCCCGGCGAGATACCGGCTTGGTGCTTCCCTTGCGGTGGCTCATGGCTGTTCTCCTGCCGCGCCCAACTGCGTTTCGATCGCCGGTTCGCCTCCGCGCCGATAGCGGAACTGTCGGCTCGACACAATCCGCACGACCAGGTCGGACAACTTGCCGCCGCGGTCGAGCTCGTCGGTCAGTTCTACGAGCAGCGGACGGTCGGAGGCCAGTTCCGCGCGGCCCAAGGCATAACCCAACAGCCGCGTGGCCAGCGTCTGGTGGAATTGTGCCCGACGAGTTCTCAGATAGTCAAGCAATCCCTCCACGCCCGAAATCTCGACGCCATCGTTCAGCACCCCGCTGCTATCGATCGGCTGGTGGTCGCGGTAGTGCTCGCGCCAGCGGCCAATCGGATCGTACTGTTCGAGGGCGAATCCAAGGGGATCCATTCGCGAATGGCAATTCACGCAACGCTCGTCACGGCGATGGGCTTCGAGACGTGCCCGTAATGAAAGGCCATCGGGCTGAACGTCGTCGGCCGCGATCGAGCCGGCGTCGGCGGGCGGCGGAGGCACCGGCGTGCCCAAGATGCGTCGCAGCACCCAATCGCCGCGTTTCACCGGACTTGTGCGCAAGGGCGCCGACGTGACCGTAAGCACGGCCCCCAATCGCAATAATCCGCCACGATGGTAGGCGCCGGTTCCTTCGATCTTCACCGGCTCGCGCGACTCGACCGCCGGCAGCCCGTAATGCCGCGCGAGCTGCGCGTCGGCAAACGTGTAATCGGCGAACAGCATTTCGTCGACCAGGCGATCGTCACGCACGACATGCGTGAACAGCGAGACTGCCTCGTCATACATCGATTGCTTGAGCGAATCGGTGAACTCCGGGAAACGCTCAGCATCGACGCCGCGATGCTTGTCGAAGCGATAAAAGCCGAACCATTGGCCGAAAAACTCCGTCGCGAAACGGCGGACTTTCGCGTCATGTAACATCCGCCGGGCCTCGGAGGCGAGCATCTCGGGTTGTTGCAGTTGCCCGGCCGCGGCGAGCTGGCGGAGCCGTTCGTCGGGCACCGATGACCAGAGAAAATAGCTCAAGCGGCTGGCGATTTCCCAGTCGGACAGCGGCGCGATGGCCGGCGCCGGCGGAGGGGCTTCCGCACGGTACAGAAAGCTCGGTGCTACGAGAATTCGCGCCAGCAGCAATCGCAACGCTTGCACGTGTTCCATGTTCTCACCGCGCAGGCGAGAATAGAAAGCGCGCAGCCGGTCTTGCTCGGCGGCAGCCAAAGGCCGACGCCAGGCGCGCTCGGCGAAAGCGAGAGCTTGCTCGACATGCCCCGGCGCCGCGGCCGCCAGCGCAGCCTGGGCCGCCAGATAATCTCCGTGCAATCGTTCGACAAACGCACGAGGCTCTTGGGCCGGGCTTGCCATCCAGGCCGCATCGAAATCGGCCACGCGGCGATCGTCGGGCAAGCCGTATTTGTGCGCCACCACCCGATAAAACTCGTCGTGGTAATCAAACGATGTCAGCAGGTCGGTCCAGGCCTGGTCGAGCCGGGTGCGCGTCGCGTCGTCGAGCAGATGGGCAATCAGAAACCGGTCGTCGCGATGGTATTTGATCTTGGCGTGAAAGTGGTTTCGCTCGGCCGAGTTGTAGGTGCGATCGAACGGAGCGGGAATCGGATCGCGATCGGAAGGCGCCGGCTCGCGGTGAGAAACCTCCGGCAGCGTGCGGGCAAACTCTTCGATGCCCGGCTTCAGCCAGCGGTACGTCGGGCCGTTCGGATCGGCCAGCAGCACCGAATACGTGCCGGTCGCCGCCACCGTCTCGCCACTATTCACTCCATCCGAAACCGTGCAGCGAACCAGATCTTCGTCGCCATGCTCCGCATCCAGCGTGACATCGACGACGAGTTGACCGTTCGTTGCCCCCGGCGGCACCGCGAACCGCAGCACCAGCTCGGCGGTCTTGCCCAACACGAAATCGTTGGCATCCATTTCAGCCCCTGCCGGGTGGCGCCCGAATTGCAACGTGCCGACGCTCTCGGGCGACAAAACCGCTCGCAGCGGTTCATAAGCCGTCCACTTGCGGTCTCGGCGAAACCGCAGCCTGGCGTTGCGCCAGACTACCAGCGGATTCGATTGCGCCTTCGCCACGGGCAGCACCGCGAGCTCGAGCGTGGCGCTGTCCGCGCCATCGGGCCAGTCCAAGGTGGCCTTGAAGGAGCTTTCGCTGGTGAGTTCCACCGCCGCCTCGGTCAGCACCGCGGCCTCTTCTTCGTCGGACGATTCGGAGGCCAATAAGTGCTGCCAGTACCGCAATCGCTCGTAAAGCTTCGTGCAATCGTCGCGCACCATCTGCTCGGGCGCGGCGCCAGGCTCGGGCAAGCTCTGCCAGCCTTCAATGATGTCGCTCAGAGGAAAGGATGGCGTGCGGGCGATCAGCACCGAATGGATGTATTGGGCGAAGCGCGGCTCCAAGCCATTCGAGCGAGCCAAGTCGTCGAGTGTCGCATCGGGCTGGCGCAGGGCCTCGCGATGTCGGAATTGCCACGCGACAAAAAACGCCTTTGGGTAAAGTTCCAAACCGAATGCTTTGCCGCCTTCACCCGCGGCGGTGCGGAAACCGTGC
>DATFDL010000527.1:0-17011 GCA_035252155.1 Pirellulales bacterium
GGCGCCGGCGGCAATGACGAGCAGCACTAAAACGGCGACGCTCCGCGCTAGCGCGATTCTTTGAGGAACGAAAGATGTCCACGCGAAAAGCCAACTCGCGGCACGCTCGAGGCCCCGGCAGGCCCAGCAACAGCCCATCGCGGCGCACGGCGCAGCCAGCACAACAATCGCCAAGAAGTAACGACTGCTCGTCGCTTGGGCATACCACAGATGCACCCATGTTCCGGCCGCCACACAGCCGGCCACGAGAAAGAGAACCATATGGTCGCGTCGCAGCCAGAGACGTGGCCGGCAGGCAAACCCGGCGAGCCAGCACAGGCCGAAGAGTACGCCGAAGCCACGTCGTAGCGTGTTGACGAAGATCCACAGCGCCCGGCTGGCGCCCATACGCTGAGGCATCATCACGGGCGCTGGCAATGTCTGGACCGGCGCGGCGAGCGCCGCCGGCGCTGTGCTGACTGCGGCGGCGGACGGACTCGAATCGACCGCCGTCGCTCTAGCGCCGTCATGCCCGTCGCCGCGCACCGCTTGCCAAACGGCTTGCGTCCAGAGAGCCACATATTCCAGCCGATTGAAGTTACCCAGCTCCCAGCGCGGTTGCCCGGCCAGCCAGGTGAGGTTAACCGCCAGCAGCAAAAGTGGACAAACCGCCACCGCCGCCGCGCAGCCCGCCGCGGCACGCAGAGCAGAACCGCGTGCTGCGTTGGAGGATGGCCTTCCAGGCCGTCCCGCCCGAGTAAGACGGCCTGGAAGGCCATCCTCCATGCGCACGGCCACTTGTCGACAAACCGACCAGCCCATCAATGGCAAATACAGAAACCAGCCTTCGAACCGAGTGTGAATGGCCAGGGCAATCACCAAGCCAGACAGTAGATACCAGCTTAACCGCGTCTCGGACGCCGCTCGCCAACTTGAATAGAGGCCCAGCGTCCATAGCAGCCAAAAGGTAGGGTCGCGGATCAGCTCGGGACTCCACTCGATTAGTTTGGGATGGAACGCATAGAGCAGACACCCCACCACGGCCAGTTGTTCATTGAACTGGAGGCGGAGCCAACCAAACAGCGGCAGCACCGTCAAGGAAGCCATCGCGACGCCCCAACATTTGCCCGCCAGCTCCCAATCGAGTCCCACGCTGTGCAACAGCGCTAAGACAGGTGGGTAGGTGTTCAGCCGCAACCGTCCCAGGCCGGCTTCCAGATCGCCCCGCTCGAGACCTTCGGCCAATTCGATGTAAAACAGCGCGTCGTTGCAGAGCGTATCGAGCCTGACGGCTATCCAGACCCGCGGCACCGCGCAACAGATGAGCAATCCGATAAGAAGCCGACCCCGTGGCCGGCGGCTGGCGGTCGTCGATCGCGCGTCGACGACCTGGTTGGCAAATTCGTCATCGAGCGCGGGCCGTTTCATCGTTGTAGAACGGAATTCATTCCGTTTTCATCGCGGTAGAACGGAATTCATTCCGTTGCAAACCGCTGGCTGGTGGCTGGGGCAGAGCCTCGGCGATGCCCCGGTCGGTCGTAACCGGGGCATCGGCAAGCCTCTGCCACAGCCACCGAGGTTGAGAGCAAATTCGAGCGGGGTATTGAACCGCGAACCGCATCCGCCGTCAATTCCGAAATCTTTTTGGCAACCCGACTTGGTGCGATCGCCGCTCGTATGGTAAGCTCCTCACCCCAACGACCCACTGCGGGCAAACTTCATGGTTCCCATCCTGTATTTGGCGCCCGTCGAGTGGTCGTCGATTTGGCAGCGGCCGCAGCACTTGGCAATGCGGCTCAATCGGCACTTCGCGATTCATTACGTCGATCCCGTGGGGTTGCGATCGGTCCGGCTGACCGATGTGGCCCGAATTCGGCGCTCGTTGCGCTCGCCGCGTCAGCAAGTCCCGCTGCCGTCGATCAAGCCCCGCTATTTGCCGTGGCAGGGCAATCGGCTGGTCGAATGTTGGAATCGCCGCTGGCTGATGCGCCAGATTGCGGCCCAGTTCGACCTGCGACGCCAGCCGTGGGTGTTGTGGATCGGCAGCCCCAGCCTGCTCGCTGACGAGTTGCTCGAGCACACGCGGCCCGCGCTGGTGGTTTACGACGCGATGGACCGCTTTGCCGCCTTCCATCGCGGCCGCACGCGGCGACGCATCGAACAAGCAGAGGCCAAAATCATGGCCCGCGCCGACGTGGTTTTCGCCAGCTCGCACGGGCTGGCAGAGCGGTGCGGCGCACTGAACGAGGTCACGCTCGTCCCCAACGGCGTCGATGTGGCGGCGTTCGGGTGCAAACTTACGGGCGATCCGCCCGCATGGCATCGTGGCACTTCGCGCCGCGTGATCGGTTTTCACGGAACCCTAGGTGACTGGCTCGACTACGACTTGCTGAGCCACCTAGCCCAGCGGCATCGCGACTGGTTGTGGGTTTTTCTCGGCCCAGTTCACAGCCGTTGTGCGAAGCCATTGCTGCGGCTGCCGAACGTTTGCTCGACCGGAGCGGTGGCGTACACGGCCCTGCCAAAGCAGGCGGCCTGGTTCGACGTGGGGCTGGTGCCGTTTCGACTGAATGAGTTGACGCGCTACGTGCATCCGATCAAAGCTTTGGAATACCTGGCGTTGGGCCTGCCCGTCGTATCGGCGCGGTTGCCCGATCTGAGCGAACACGCCGAGGTGATTTCGTTTGCCACGACCATCGACCAGTGGAGCGCTCGAATCGAGTCCGCGCTTTCGCCGGCCGCTCGGCATACGCTGCGAGTCTCCGCGCGGCGCCGCGTGGCGCAAGCTCACGACTGGGACAGTCGAGCCGCCACTGTCGCCGCGCACATTGCTGAGCGACTGCAGCCCGTAGGTCAGGCTTTCCAGCCTGACTTGGCCTGCGACCGCCTCGCCGGGGCGTTCGAACCGTTGGACGTCAGGCTGGAAAGCCTGACCTACGAGGGGCAGCCATGCTGATCACCGATCTCGTCGCCGCGACCGACACATCAACCACCACGGCGGATTTAGACATCGGCATCGTCTACACACATGAGCGGCGGTACATGCCGCGGTTACTCGAAACGATGGCGCTCGCGGCGGGCAATATGAACGTCCGCCTGATTCTCGTAGACAATGCTTCGGACGACGATCAGCGAATGTGCCTGGCGAGTTTCCCTCGCGCGAGCGTGATCCACAATCAGCAGCGGCTAAGTTATGCGGCGAATCTGAACCGCATTCTCCGGGTGGCGACCGCCCCTTATGTGCTGTTGATGAACACCGACATGCACTTTGAGCCGTCGGAACCCTGCTTGGAGAAAATGGCGGCGTTCATGGACCGGCATCCGCGGTGCGGCCTCAGCGTTTGCCGGTTGCACCATCCGGGCGGTGGCTATGCCTGGCCGGCGCGGCGTTTTCAGACGCCGCGGATCATCGCCGCCCGCCGTTTGAGCATCGCGCGGCGAATGCAACGCGACCTGGCCGACTATTTCTATCACGACCGCGATCATTTCGGGGCGTTCGATTGCGACTGGGTGTCGGGCTGTTTTATGTTTCTTCGCCGCGCCGCCGCGGCGGAGGTGGGCCTGTTCGACGAGCGCTTCGTCAAATACTTTGAAGACGTCGATTATTCTGCCCGGATGCACCGGGCCGGTTGGCGGGTGATGTTCAACGGCGACACGTACTGTTATCACCACGAACAGCGCGCCAGCCGCCGGCTCCTCTCCGGCGACGCCTATCGGCATCTGGCCGGCTACGCCCGGTGGCTCGTCAAGCGGGCCTCGTAGAAGGGATTTTATTCCGTTCTTGGCCGCCAAAGGCATGAAATTCCGTTCTGGAATGTGGCATGGCCTTTGCAGGCTAAGGAACGCTTAAGCCCTTACGCACCAGCCTCATCCCAGAGGAGTTTAGCCATGACCGAGCATACGATTCACCCAGAAGATACTGAATTCAACCAAGGGCAACCGAAGTCGGACAACGCCGACCCGATCACCGGAGAGCCGGGCGCACATCCCGTGGGTGTGGGCCTGGGCGCGGCCGGGGGAGGCGTGGCGGGCGCCGCCATTGGCGCGGCCGCCGGACCGATTGGCGCCGCGGTCGGAGCGGTGGCCGGCGCGGTCATCGGGGGCATGGCGGGCAAGGACATCGCCGAGTCGTTCGATCCCACCGCGGAGGACGCTTATTGGCGCGAGCACTATCGCGACCGGCCCTATGTTTCGTCCGAAGATCCCTACGAACGGTTCCAGCCGGCCTACCGCTATGGATGGGAGGCCCGCATGCAGCACGAAGGGCGCGACTTCGAGGAGATCGAGCCGCAGCTCCAAGAGCGGTGGATGACCGCCAAACCCGCCATGGGCTGGGACAGCGCCGGCAAGGCGGCGCGCGACGCGTGGGAACATTTTGCCGCGCGGCACGCGCCCAGCGAGTCGCGGCCCGGTGAAAGCCGGGCGCCCATGCCGGAGGCGACTCCCGAATACCGCGGGCAGGCGCACCCGGCCGCGCCGAACACGGCCCCCGTCGAGCGCGAGCCACGCGCCGCGGCATGCGAGACGCCGCACGTCGAGCGGTCGCCCAAGGCGCTCGAACCGCGCGACTTCTAGTTTCACAATCGTTTCGCGCACGCGCCAGGCCGAACGGATTCCGGAGGATGGCCTTCCAAGGCCGTCCAGCCCCCGCCTCCGGACGGCCTAGGAAGGCCATCCTCCAGCGACGTTGGCGGAGCGCGTCGCCGGGCGAACGCCGGTACCGTGAGGCTGATGAAAACGGCGACTCGGACAGGCGCCATCGGTCTTCTGCGCATCCGCATACGGCTCTAGTTCAAATCCAGCATCTGCGGACCAGGGGGACGACAACAACCCCCGCGCGCGCTGCCACAGTTGCCTCACACACCGCGGTTGCGGAAATGTCCGGGCAAATTCCCCGGCGATGGCGCCGACATGTGCCACGGCCGCTTGCCACGCGCCATCGCTGGCCGCATGACGCCAAAACAGCTTTTCGCTCGGTAAATTATCTCGCGCCGCGCCGCCGGCAATTTCGGCGATGGCGACCCGGGACCGTGGCTCCAAAATCGCTCGATAACCCGCTGTTCGCAGCCGCAATCCGACGTCGAGCGGCGCCAGCTCCTCGCCAAGCGATGGGTCAAACGCTGCTCGCGACGGCGTCAGCGCCGATCGACGATAAAACGCAGCCGCGCCATGCGGCCCGATCCAGCGCCGATTCGTCTCGCTCACGGCGTCTGTCGGCTGCCCGGCCGCGAAATTATTCGCGACTCCGCCTAGTGAATATTGCCAACCCGCTGTGTGAACGATGCGCTCGTCAACGCTGGTTATGATCGGGGCCACCGCGGCGACACGCGGATCATCGAAGTGACTCAACGCGGCATCGGTCCAGCCTTCTGTCACGATCGCCCCACACGCGAGCAAATGCACGACGGGGGCTCGGCAAGCCACAAATGCTTCGTTCCAGGCATCGACCGCGGTAGCCCCGGGCGGCAGGCTAACAAACCGGACCTCGCCTTCTATTTCATAGGGGTCGTCGTAGCCGCGGCCGAGCGCGACGAAAATTTCAGCGTCGGCTGGTCGGTTAGCGAGCACCGATACCAGGGTCGCTTCGAGCTGTTCCCAGGCGCCGAGCGCCGGGATGACGATCGACAAACGCGGCACGGATGAATTTCTCTAGCCAGTGTGGTATGTTCACTCTTCCGAATCCATCGGTTTGGGCCAACGGCGTAATTCAGCGTAAATGGCACAAACGTTAGATTCGACCAATGTGGCAAACTCGGCTCGGTCTCGGGCTTGCCCAGTTTGCCCGACTCCCCTGAAAATGTCCAACCATGCGTCTGCTTGCCGTTTCGCTCATTCTGCTCTCTCTCGCCGCCCCGACCCGCGCCGACGGGCCGGCCGATAATTTGCCCAATAAAGTGCGCCGCATTCCTAAACAGGGCATCGACGTGCCCGCGGAAAAGCGGGAAGCTTTCGAAGCCAAGTTGGCGGACTTAGAGCGGCAAGTTATCGAGCTTGGCAAGCGCGACGACGCCCGCACCCGTTCGCTGCTCTGCGACATACAGATTTATTCCAAGGCGGTGCGCGACGCATTGCGGCACCAGGAGTTTTTTGAGGAGACAGAACTGGCGGTGGCCGACGAGCTGCTTGAAGAGGGCAGACAGCGGGCCGGCGAACTTGCCGAAGGCCGCGCGCCCTGGACCACGGCCACAGGACTAGTGGTGCGCGGCTATGTCTCGCGCATCGACGGCTCGGTGCAGCCCTACGGACTCGTGGTGCCCGAATCGTATGATCCAAAGACCGCGACGCGCCATCGGGTCGATCTCTGGTTTCATGGCCGGGGCGAAACGCTCAGCGAAGTCAACTTTCTGCAAAACCGCCGCACGCAGGTCGGGCAGTTCGCCCCCCGCGATACTTTGGTGCTGCATCCCTATGGCCGATACTGCAACGCCTTCAAGTTTGCCGGCGAGGTCGATGTCCTGGAAGCGCTCGAATCGGTTCGCGATCGCTATCGCATTGAGGACGATCTGATTTCGGTGCGGGGTTTCTCGATGGGCGGCGCGGCGTGCTGGCATTTGGCCGTGCATTACAGCGACCGTTGGTTCGCCGCCAATCCCGGTGCGGGCTTTTCGGAAACTGCCAAGTTCCTGCGGCATTTTCAGAATGAGGAGACCGAGCCGACCTGGTTCGAGCGGCGGCTCTATCATCTCTACGACGCCACCGACTGGGCGCCGAATCTGTTCCACTGCCCCACTGTGGCCTACAGCGGCGAGGACGACCCGCAAAAGCAAGCGGGCGATGTCATGGAAGAGGCGCTGGCCGAGGCCGGCATCAAGCTGCGGCACGTCATTGGTCCCAAGACGAAGCACCGTTATCATCCCGAATCGCAAACCGCCGTCGAACGCCTGATGGACAGCCTGGCTGAGACAGGCCGCGATCGCTTTCCGGCCGCAGTCCATCTGGTCACTTACACGCTGAAATACAACCGCATGGGCTGGGTGACCATCGACGGCATCGCCGAGCATTGGCAACGCGCCGCAGTCGAAGCGGTGATGACCGACTCGTCGTCGGTCGATGTCGCCACCAACAACGTCACCGACCTGACGTTCGACCTGCCCGCCGGCTGGTGCCTGCTCGACGTCGATCAGCCGGTGTCGGTGATCATCGACGAGCAGGAAGTCTTCGTGCCGCAGCCGCTCTCCGACCGCTCGTGGCATGCTCAACTGCACCTGGACGAGGGCAAGTGGACGGCGGGCCCGCGGCCCGCCAAGGGGCTTCGCAAGGAGCACAATCTGCAGGGCCCGATCGACGATGCGTTCATGGACAGTTTTATCTTTGTGCGGCCCAGCGGAGATGCGGCGCACCCGGCGGTTGGCGAGTGGGTCGACAGCGAGTTAGCGCGTGCCATCGAGCATTGGCGCCGACAGTTCCGGGGCGACGCGCGCGTGAAATTCGACCATGAGATCACCGATGATGACATCGCCTCGGCCAACCTGGTGCTGTGGGGTGATCGGTCGAGCAACAAGCTCTTGGCGCGGATCGCCGACAAGTTGCCCATCGACTGGCGGAAAGACAGCATTCTGGCCGGCGATCAAACCTTCGAGGCCGACAAACATGCGTTGCTGATGATCTATCCCAATCCGCTGAACCCACGGCGGTACGTGGTGCTGAACAGTGGTTTTACGTTCCGCGATTTTGCCTATCTCAACAACGCCCGGCAGGTGCCCAAGCTGCCCGACTGGGCCGTGGTCGATGTGCGCGTGGCCCCCGATGCTCTTTGGCCCGGCAAGATCGCGGCGGCGGCGTTCTTCGACGAGCAGTGGCAACTCGATCCGCGTCAACACGGCGGCGCTGGGGAACCCGGTACCGATCAAGAATAACTTGACCATTAGGGTGCCACGGCATCCGCCACGGCGCGGCTGGCATCGAACCAACGCGCGACGCAACTCGCCGTGGCGGACGCCGTGCCGAGCCGCCTCTAGGGTGTGGCCAACGAGCCGATCGCACGGCGTCCGTCGCAGCGACCGCGCGTTCGCCCATTGCGACTTCCACCGCGCTGCGACGGATGCCGTGGCACTCTGGCGCCTTCGTTCGTGCAAGCGCTCTGTTCATCCGGGCACGTCGCCGCTAAAGTAGCCGCCCCAATCTCCCAGACACAGGAAGCGCGCGATGTCGACTTCAACCGAGGCGGCGCTCTCGATGCAGGCAGTCGCACCGCTGGCGCCTTGGGGAAAGTTGCCGGCGCGAATTCAGGTGCTGTATGTCACCACCGAACGGCATCCCGTCGAACCGCTGCGCGAACTGTTGGCGGCCGACTCGGCGATGCGCGTCGAACTCGAAATGGTGTGGCTGGCAACGCCTGGCCTGGCCCGCTTGCGCGAGGCGAATTTCGACGCCGTTTTAGTTCGGCACGATCCGCCGGAGCTTGACGCGCTCGATTTCGCGGAAGCTCTGCGTGGCGGAGGCGGCGAAGACCCGCTCGTGGTCGTCGGCACCGACCGCGAGTGCGTCCTAGCGCCGCTCTGCCATGAAGTCGGCGCGGATGCCTACGTCTCACTCGTCGATGTTTCGCCCCGGCATTTGATCTGGACCCTGGCACGGGCAATCGAGTGGCATCGGCTGGTCCGTGAGAACCGCCGGCTGGCACAGCTCGAACGCCAACGCTTGCGGCTGGAGCATGGCGAAGCGGAGCGGCTGCTGCGCGAGCAGCGCGACCTGATTCGCGATCTCGAAGACCTTACAGACAGCGGGCCGACGCTTTCGCCCGTCGCTCCGCCCGTGGTGGGCGGGCCGGTGGGGCCGCCGGTCGCCGACGAATTGCTGAGCGAATACCGCGATCTGCTGCGGGCCTATGTCATCATGGGTTCCGGCACGTTGACCGCGGAAATTGGAGCGCTGGCAGCGCGAATCATCGCCGCCAGGCTGCCGCCAGCGAGAGTCATGCAACTCCACGTACACGTGCTAGAAGGCGTGCTTCGTGGGCTTGGCACGCGCGGCGTCCGGCATGTCATGAGCCGCGCCGACTTGCTGATTCTCGATCTGATGATTCACTTGGCCGAGCAAAACGTGTCGCAGAATTCGTGAGAATTCTGGCGGTACTTTCGTGGCGCGGCCCGACTTCTCACGAAGTCGGCTACAACTTGGCGCGCAATGCGGATTAATTTGCACGCAGGTCCACACCCATCTCGCGCATCAAGAGCTGCATATCTTCCCAAACGTCTTTCTTGGCCGCGGGATTGCGCAGCAAGTAGGCGGGATGATACGTGCAGAGCACGCGGCTGCCGCGATAATCGAAGAACCGCTTGCGCATCCGGCCGATCGACAAATCCGTGCCGAGCAGTGCCTGTGCCGCCACCGCCCCCAGGCAGCAAATAAATTCCGGGCGGATGATCTCAAGCTGTCGATCGAGATATTCGCGGCAGTTGGCAACTTCGTCGGGCAAGGGATTGCGGTTTTGCGGCGGCCGGCATTTGATGGTGTTGAGAATGTAGACGTCCTCGCGGCGAAGCCGGCAAGCTTCGATAATCTTATTGAGCAATTGCCCGGCGCGGCCGACAAACGGTTCGCCTTGGGCGTCTTCGTCGGCCCCCGGAGCTTCGCCCATGAAACAGAGCCGAGCGCCGGGATTGCCGACGCCGAACACCGTTTGCGTGCGCGTGCTCACCAGCACCTGGCAGCGCGTGCAGCCGCTGACTTCGCAGGCAATCGCCGCCAACGCCGCCGGCCGCTGGGCCAAGGGCAGCATGGGTCTTTCCCAGCCGGTGGAGAACAGCGGCGCCGCGCCACGCGGCACCGGCCGCGGCGCAGTGGCCGCCGTCTCGGCCTCTTTCTTGGCGGGCGCCACCGTCGGAGGCGACCGGGTCGGCGCCGGTGCGATGGCCGAGTGCGGCTGGGAGTCGGGGGCCGGCTGGTGACCGGCGGTAGGTTTTCGCAGGTCGATCACGCCCGATCGCTGAAGGCTTTCGAGCCTTTGCACAAGAACCCGCCGCAACACCTCGGACGACAATGTCTCTGTGTCTTCCATGTACGCGCTCATGGATTCCTTTCAAAATTCTTGCCGATTCCTGCTGCCAGCCGGTTGCCGATTATCCCAAAGCAGGCGGCGGTTGCACAGTGCCTGCCCGAACGAACCGGCTCGTTGTATGATGGAGAGATGACCGTTCCGCAAGTTGTGATCGTCGGCCGCCCGAACGTGGGCAAATCGAGCCTTTTTAATTGGATCGTCAACAAGCGCGTCGCCATCGTCGACGACCAGGCGGGCGTGACGCGCGACCGGCTGACCCACCTGATGTGCATCGGCGATCGTTATTTCGAGCTGGTCGATACCGGCGGCATGGGCGTCGATGACGTCGACAATCTCACCAGCCTGATCGAAGAGCAGATCGAGGCCGCCGTCGATTCGGCCGACGTACTGCTGTTTGTGGTCGATACGCGTGACGGCCTGGTGCCGCTCGACGAGGAGGTGGCCAAGCGGCTGCGTTACGCCAAGGCCCCGATTGTCTGCGTGGCCAATAAAACCGACGCCGAATCGCTCGACAACCAGGCAAACGAGTTCTACCGGCTGGGCCGCGGCAAGCTGGTGCGCGTCAGCACTCGGCAAAATCGCGGCAAGCAAGAGCTACTCGACGAAATCTTTGAGCGCCTGCCCGACCAGATCGAGGAGGGTCCGCCCGCCGAACCGATCATGAAGGTGGCCATCGTCGGTCGCCGCAACACCGGCAAGAGCACCTTTGTCAATACGCTGGCCCAGGCCGAGCGGATGATCGTCAGCGAGGTGCCGGGCACGACGCGCGACAGCGTCGATGTGCGGTTCGAGCTCGATGGCAAGGCCTTCGTGGCGATCGACACGCCGGGGCTGCGGCGGCGCAAAAGCATCAGCACCGACATCGATTTTTACAGCAGCCATCGGGCGGAACGCAGCATCCGCCGGGCCGACGTCGTGTTTCTCTTTCTCGATGCGGGCGATCGGATCAGCAAGGTCGATAAACAGCTTTGCGACTACATCGCCCAGCACTACAAACCGTGCGTTTTTGTGGTGAACAAGTGGGACTTGTTCGCCGGCACGCTGCCGACCGAAAAATGGGTGGCCTACCTCAAAGACACCTTTCGCACCATGCGGCACGTGCCCATCGCGTTTATTACCGGGCAGACGGGCAAGAACGTCAAAGCGCTGCTTAACCACGGGCAAATGCTCTTTAAGCAGGCGCGTGCACGGGTGGGCACTTCTGACCTGAACCGGCTGCTCAAGGCGGCGATCGAGCGCAGCCCCCCGCCGCTGGTCCGCAACCGGCAGCCGAAGATTTATTACGCCACGCAAGTCGGCGTCGAACCGCCGACTCTGGTGCTGTTTTGCAATCATCCCCAGGCGCTGAGCGAGAACTATCGCCGCTACTTGCTGGGCGTGTTTCGCGACCATCTGCCGTTTGGCGAAGTTCCGATCAAGCTCTACTTACGCAAGCGCGAATCGGGCGAACCCGAAAGCAGCCAACCGGCCGCGGCCGCCGAACCGTAACTACGGCCTGACGGCTCGGGTCGTGGTTCAATCACTTTTGCAGGATCAACTTTCCGCTCCGCGTCAGACGCAACCGATACGTCTCGGTGCCATGCGCGATGCAGACTTCCACCCGACCCTGCAGCAATTCGGCCGATGGAATCGTTCGGCATGCCCGGTCGCTAGGGCACGCGGCGGCAGGTTCGTTTTTTGGCCGTTCGTTGTTATCCATCCGCACGTTCCTAAACCGCCGCAACACTAACCCGTGCGCAAGCGAGGCGGATGCGCAGGTTACCGCATCATTCCTCGCTGTCGCTTGGGGTGGGTGCCGTTTTGCCAGCCGTTCTAACCATCGTTGCCGGGTGCAAACCTATCGTTAATGAGACTAAATGTCAATAACGAGGGATTTGGGCCTTGACATTTCTTATCTTATCCGGGATGATACCATCCTTACTTGAGACTTTGTCTCATTAGTTCCATCTGACTGAGCCCAGCCAGCCCCGCTGCCCCGCTTGGGGCCTCCTGCCAGCCACGCTCGTCGCTCACCGTGGTTTTTTCGCTCGCACAGGAGGTTTTCGGATGCGTCGTCGCGACGGTTTTACGCTGATTGAGTTGTTGGTGGTCATTGCCGTCATCGGTTTACTCGTCGGGCTGTTGCTGCCCGCCGTCCAGGCGGCGCGCGAAGCAACCCGGCGAAACGAGTGCGCCAACCGCTTGAAGCAGATCGGGCTGGCCTGCCAATCGTACCACGATGTGATGAACCGCTTTCCGCCGGGTTATTGTGCGGTGGGGGCTTATATGGACGGCCAGACCGATACTTCGCCTGGGTGGGGCTGGGCGAGTTGCCTGCTACCGTACCTCGAGCAGCAGGCGCTTCAGCAGACGATCGATTTTCGTCGGCCGATCGAACATCCGGTAAATGGGTCCGCGGTGCGCACGAGCATTGCGAGCTACCTCTGCCCTTCCGACATTGTGGCCTCAGAACAATTCTCGGTGCCCGACGCTGCCGGGCAACCGGTGGTTGTGGCGGCGCCCTCAAGCTACGCCGGCTGTGTGGGAAACGATGCATCCGACGTGGCTGGGCCGAGCGGCTCGGGTGTTTTCTATCGCAACAGCGCCACGCGGTTGGCCGATCTGACCGACGGCAGCAGCGTGACTATACTGGTCGGGGAGCGGGCGTGGGCCAACGCGCAGAGCACTTGGGCTGGCGCGGTTTCGGGGGCCGTCTGCCTGCGCGGAAAGTACAACCGCTGCCCGGTGGGCGGCGCGGCTTGGGCCGCCGCCTCCACGCTCAATCTGGCTCATGCGCACTTGAACAACGCCACGGCGGACCCCGACGGCGGGCTCGATGATTTTTCGAGCCTGCACCCCGAAGGATCGAACTTTGTGTTCGCCGATGGTTCCGTTCGCTTTCTCGCCAGCCTGCCCGACGACACACCCGCCGGCATGGTTTTCCAAGGCCTCGGAACTCGCTCCGGCGGCGAAGTGATTTCCGGCGATTGGCTGCGATAAAACGCTCCGCTGCCCCAACGCACGCGCGAACAAGTGCTTAGTTCGATTTTTCGGCGTCGCCGAGGTCGCGCGGCGTGAATTCATCGAGATCGCGCAGCCACTTGATCTGTGAGACGACCGCGTCGGCGATGTCCTTGCTGGTCGCCTGGTTGATGTCCAAGCGGTCCACCGCGTTGCCTTGGACGCCGCCGAGCAGCGACGCGACGACTCCGCTGAGCTTGCTGATGGGCAGAATATCGCGGCGAACGCCGTCAGCCAGTTCCAGAAAGGACCGCGAGCTTGGCTCGGCGAGGGGCACCGTAACCGCCACCCGCGGCGGCATCTCCTGGGACCGCGCGCCGCGGTAATGGGCGGTCAGTACGACATTCAAACGGCCAGGCTCGGTCTCCTCCAAAAATGGCGTGCCTGGTTCGGCCAGCGGACGCGGAAGGGGTGTCCGCACTCCATTTTCGACCGCGAAGAACCGCCGGCGAACCGCCAGCCACCAGAGGTAATGCACTCCGTCCATTTCCGCGGTCGCCATCACCGCCCGGTGCATCGCGAGACTGTCGATACCGGGCCCCCCAGGTTGCTCGGCCACGTCGAGCAGCGTAGTTTGTAAATTGAATCGCCGCCGCTGGGGCGGGTGCTTTTTGAGATATTCGGGCGTGCCGCGGACCGACGAGACGAGATACCAGGTTTCGTCTTCGCCGCGACGGGCTTCGTGGACGGCGAACAACAACCCGCCCGACTCGGCCGTGACCAGCGCCCGATCGAGCGGAAAACGCTCGGCCAACGCGCGGTCGGCGTCGATCACGCGTGCCTTGGCCGGAAAGTCGGCGACAAATTTGTCGGCCGGCACGGCGAGTTCGTAATCAATCGAGATCTCCCGGCCCGCCCGCCAGTCGCCGTCGAACTGCCGCTGTTGGTCAATTCGCACGATTCGCTCGCTCGAATCTTGCCAGACGATGAACCGCGAAGCGCGCGAAGCAGCGTCGGCGCCGCCATTGGCAACCACCGGCGGTGCAAGCGGCACCACCACAAACGCTTCACAGTTCTGACCGTTGATCGGGCGGTCATGGTCTTTGGCCCGCTGGCGTTGCCAGTCGGCAGGGGCATCGCCTAGTTGCAACATCTCACCGATCATCGCCGCCGTCCCGGGACTTGCCCGGCGAACGACAACCGGCTCGACGCCATCGGCTTTCGACGGCCATGCCCACTGTTGTTTTCCATCGTCAACAATCGTTTCGTCGGGCGATTCCAGGCGAAAGCCCCGATCCCGCGAGTACCAAATTTCGGCTTGTCGCCGCACACCTTGTTCGTCGAGGGTGGAGATGATCAGGTGCGCGGCCGAAGCCTGTTTCAGCGCCTCGACCACCTGGGCCTGAAGCGTGTGTGGAGTACCAACGACCAGCACGGCGGGCAAGCCCACCGCCACCAACAGCGACGCCGCGATGGCCAGCAGCACACGCCGTCGGCGATAGAGGGGCCAACGCCTCTGTGGCACGCCTTGGCGCTGGATGCGACGCATCACCGCATCGGCCACGGAGGAAACAGGCCAATTTCGGCCCAGTCCGGCAAGATCGGCTTCTAATTCTTGATGGCTCATGTATTGACCTCCCGCAAAATGGATTTGAGTCGTTCCAACGCCCGTGATAACTGCTTCGTGACCGTGCCCACGGGCCGCCCCGTGAGCCGGGCAATCTCGGCGACCGAATGACCCTCGAAATAGCGCAGCACGACAACCGTACGTTCGTGATCGGGCAGTGCTCCGACCGACGCCAGCAGCCGGGCCGCTTCTTCGGCGATCTCCGGAGGCGGAGCCTCGACCGTGGCTTCATGCTCGGCCTCGTCGAACCTTTTGCTACTGCCCCTGCGGCGCGCCGCCCTGAGCGACTCACGGTCGGCGATCCGCATCAGCCACAGGCCGAACGACTCGGGTCGCCGCAACTGCCCGATTCGCCGGAAGGCCTCGAAAAAGGCGTCCTGCGTGGCGTCCTGTGCGGCATGGAAGTCGCGCACTACATGCCAGGCCCGCACCCAAACGGCCCGCTCATATCTGCCGACGAGTTCGGCGAAGGCGGCGCGATCGCCCGCCCGAACCGCTTTCACCAGGTCTGCGTCGGTCAACATGCTTTGGGGCTAATTGTAAATCGCCTTTCCAGCTTAAAGAGATGGTAAGGGGCCGTTTTGCGACATGGCGAAGGATTTCCGCCGTGGCGGGAACTAATCTATCGACTATGACGCCCCCGACGCAGCCGACAAACGGCGGCGTGCAAGGCCCGATCGACTGGGGCCGCTCGCTGAGCGAGCACGAGCGCTGGCTTCGCGCCGTGATCTTGGCTCGGACGGGCGAGCCGCAGGCCGTCGATGAGATCTGGCAGGAAGTCTCGCTGGCGGCGATCGAGCAACGCGCGCCGCTGGCCGAACGCGAGAAAGCCCCAGCCTGGCTTTACCGCCTGGCTGTGGTCCACTCGGTCCGGCATCGGCGGCGGCAAGCCCGGCAGCGGAAGCGGTTGGCCCGGCTGGCGGCCGAGTCGAATGGACACGCCTCGGCGGCCGGCGATCCGTTCGCCTGGCTGCTGGGCGAAGAACGCCGGCGGCTGGTGCGCGATGCGCTAGAGCGGCTGGCGGGGCGCGACGCCGAGATTTTGTTGTTGAAATACCACGAACGTTGGAGCTATCGCCAGATTGCGGCAGTGCTGGGTATCAGCGAAAGCGCGGTCGATGCGCGGGTGTTTCGCGCCCGGCAGCGGCTGCGGCAAGAGCTGGCGAGCTATTTTAGGGATGAACCAATGCCATGAATGAATCACAGATTAACCAACTGACAAATCCTGAAGTTCTGATCGATCGCTTGGCGGCGGGCGAGCTCGATCGTGCGTCTCGTCGCGCACTGTTTGAACGGCTCGATCGAGAGCCTACGCAGTGGCGGCGCTGCGCGCTGGCATTGTTGGAAGCTCGCGAGCTCGATCAAGCGCTCGCCGACTGGCAGGCTGAGATTCCCCGCACATCGCCGGCAATCTCGCCGCTTCGCAGGGTGGGCACTGCCCACCACGTCGCCGAGAATGAGATCGCCATTAGGAAGCAGTCTCGCCGATGGCCGAATGTATTGGCACTGGCGGCGTCGCTTTTGATCGCCTTTGGCCTCGGCGTGGGCGCGCGCGGCGTGTGGCGCGATCCCGCGCCCGCGGTGGCGCAAAAATTCGGGACGCCAACAGCCGAAGATCGCCCGCACGCCACGGACGCTTCAAAAACAGTTGCCAGCAGCGAACCGCCGGCCGCCAGCCCGCCGCACAGCGCGCTGGTGGCCGCGGCCAGCGCCGCATCGAGTGGCGAAGCACGCAATTTGGTTTCGCCTTACGTCCGCAGCCTGCTGGAGCGGCGCGGATACGAGGTCGAATCGCGCCACGCCGTCGTGCCGGCCATTTTGCCCGACGGCCGGCGGGTGATGTTGCCCGTCGATCAATTTCAGCTTCGCTACGTGGGTCATCGAACGTCTTAAAAACCGTAACCGGAACCACACAAACCCGAAGCGCAAGCGAGCAAGTGGCCACGCGCGACGCGGTCGCCTCGCTAGCGCTTCGGGTTGGTGTGGTGAAACAACAACAGTTTCTCTTGAAGGAACCTTGCTATGAAAACGCACATTCGTTCGTTCGGCGCGTTTGTTCTCTCGTGCGGTTTGTTTGCCGCCGGGGCCACACGGCTGCGGGCCGATGAGCCGCAAGCCGAGACCCCGAAGCCACCCGCGCCCGCAACGGAAGTGACGGTTCCCATTGAGGTCACGGGCGTCGTTACCGAGGCGGTTGCGGATCTGAATGGAGTGCTGCTGCAAGTGGCCGCGCAGAATGATTCGGTGCTGGGCGTCAACGTCAAACCGGTCGACGACGTGCTTCGTTCGCACCTGGGGCTGGCAGAGGGCAAAGGGTTCGTCGTGACGGCGGTGGCCAAGGAGAGTGCCCTGGCCAACGCCGACCTGCGCGTGAATGATGTGCTGCTTACTGTGGGCGGCGAGGACATCTCGAGCCTCGAAATGCTCAGCAAGACGCTGCGCGGGGCACCCGAAAAGGCGTTCAC
>DATFDL010000528.1:0-16305 GCA_035252155.1 Pirellulales bacterium
ACGGAGGGCGTTCCCTACAGACGTTTTCCGGTGAAACACCTTAACTTGATGCGTAGGGGGGCTCGCAAGCTCGTCCCACTCTCGCTGTCACGCCGCCCGGCGTCGCCGTCGAGTCACGACTTCTTCGTAGACCGCCAGCAGCTCGCGGCAATTGCGGTCGAAGGAATGTTCAAGCGCGAGTCGCCGCGCGGCGAGCGCCATCCGAGCACGAACCGCTGGCTCAAGCAGAGGCAAGAGGTACTCGGTCAATTCATCGGCGTCGGCCGGGTCGTTGACGATCCAGCCTTCGATGCCCGGCGTGATCAGTTCGCCGGCGCCGTTGTACCGGCTGGTCACCACCGGCAAACCGCTGGCCAAGGCTTCGAGTGCCACCAGGCTGCACGGGTCGTAAAAAGTGGGCTGCACATAAACATCGGCGGCGGCGTAATACGGAACGGCATCGTCCACGGGACCGACGAAGGTGGTTGCCTGAGCGGCCCCCAGCCGGGCCGCCAGCCGCGCGAACGCCGGTTGTCGCTTGCCGCCCACCACGGCCAGCCGCACCGGGCGACCGGCGCGCAGCAGGCTCGCCACCGAAGCCAACAGCGTCGGCACGCCCTTCAGCCGAAAATTGTGGGCCACGATCAAGAGCAGCGTTTCGTCGTCTGCCACACCTAGCTCGTCGCGCACCACCGCCCGATAGCGCCGCTGATGATCGGGCGAGTATCGCTCGACATCGACTCCGTTGTACGCCAGGCGAATCTTCTCGCGATGCACGCCATGATGACGCTCGAAATCTCGGGCGACCATTTTGGACAACGCAATAAAAATGCGGTCGTCCGCCATATACTGCGCCATTGCCAGGCGGTGAAACTCGCGATAACGCGGCAGACAACGCGCAACCTGGCGCTTGACAGCGCGCAGGCAGCGCGGCGCCAGCAACAGGTTTTGCTCATTGGCCGCGGCTCGCGAACCGCCGTGCGGCTGAAACACATCGCAGTGCCAGCCGTAGCCCATGTCGTGGGTCACGTCGAGCCGCAATTGGTCCAACTCGCGCTCCGCGGCCTGGGCAAATTCGATGCGCGAGCCCGTGGCTGGCAATTGGTGCGCGACAATTCCCAGATGGGCTATCTCGGGCGAAAAGCTGCCCGCCACTACGTGCACCTCATGTCCGGCCTGTACCAGCCAGGCGGCGAACTGCGTGGTCCATTGCTCGGCGCCGCCGCGGCGCGGATCGAGGCTCTCGATCACCAGGCCGATTTTCATGGATGCTCTCCATGTCGCCGCACCAGGGCACGCTGCTTGGCCAGCACCCGCCGGATCAGCCGCTTGTCGCTCGGCCGCAGCTTGCGAACGCCCAGGTATCGTTTGACGAAGGCCATTCGTTGCGTGCAGGTGATTCGCTCGCGCGGCGCCGAGTAGGCCAGTTGCGCCAGATCCTTGACGATCCATCGCTGACGCAGCCATCGCCGCCGCTCGACACGCTGCAGATCGATCAGATGGACCGCGAAATGCGACGGCAATGTTTCACGGATAAAAAAGTGGCAGCAATAAAAGTCGCGGTGGTTGAAACCCGCCCGATGGAAGCGCGCGGCGACCTCCGCCACCTGGTCGAGCAAGCGCGCCAACGGGCGATCGCGCTTCTGTCGTTCGGCGGCCGGCACAAACCACTGCCGCAAGAAATGATCGAGCTGCGTAAAGCCCGCAAGTTCTTCGGTCAGTACAAACGACTCGGCCCATCCATCACGGCGTAGTCGTTGGCCATAGGCGACCAGGCGCATGGCGCCGATGCCCGACTGCTGAAGATGGGCCACATTGTCGGCTTCGGTGCGACCAGCGGTCTTGCCCGGCCCGGTGCCCAGGAGCGCTCGCAGTCGGTGCCCCCACGACCTCTCGCGATGTCGCTTGAGATAGATGCCGCGCCGCGCACCGCCGTCGGAGATTTCCAGCCGCCAGTTCTCGCGATCGGGCAGGGTGCGCAGTCGCCGTCCCTGATTGCTGGACATCACCGTCTCAAACGACGTCAGCCCCAGCCGCGCGAGCCTCTCGCGATACTCGTGATCGACCCACATCTGCTCATCGACCGGCGCCGGCGCGCCGCCGCCGACGTGGGCTTGATCGAACCGGCGGCGAGTGGTGGTGGTTTCGGTCACGGAGTCCATTCCCCAATCGGGTTTGACATTCCAAATCGGCATGTGGACCAGCCGCCCCCGGCTGGTTTCCGACGCCCACTGGCGTCGGCGATGCACAGCCGAGGGCGGCTGTGCCACATTCCGTTTCCCCCCATTTCCGATTTTGAGTCTCAAAGCCGATCAGGGCCGATCGTTGTTGTCTTCATGCCGCCTGCTCTAGCTCGATGCATTGAAGATGCCGCCGCACGGCGCGGTAGACTTCGTCGACCGACAGGTCGCGCATGCAGCGATGATGTCGCAAGGGGCAGGTGCGCTGTTGGCACGGCACACAATCGAGCTCGCGCTGCAAATGAACCGCCCGGGGATGATAGTTTTCGCTGAGGCCGATATGCGTGGGGCCAAAGAGCGTGATCGTCGGCACGTCGAAGGCCGCTGCGAAGTGGCGCGGGCCGCTGTCGGTGGTCACCATCAGCGCCGCCCGCCGCACGCAGGCTTTGCTCAAGCCGATGCTCAGGGCTTCGTCGGCCAGGCTTTGCACGTTCCGATGATCGGCCGTGTGAACGATCTCACGGGCCAACTCGCGTTCGTTCGGGCCGCAGATCACCAGCACGTGGTGGCCGTCGGTCTCCGCCAATCGCCGCGCAAGCGACGCGAAATAGGGCGTCGGCCAAAGCTTGGCCGATCCAAAAGCGCCGCCCGAATTGAGCACGACCACCTGTCGTAGAACAGAATTCATTCCGTTTGCGGAGCTTCCGCTGGGCAGTTGAAGCTTGTGCCACACCGCGTTGGCCGCTTGCTCGTCGGCCGGCAACGTGGCCAATTCCACCTGCCGAGACGCGGTCGGGCAACCCGCCGCGTATGCCAACTCAAGAAAGTAATCGACCGCCGAGACGGGCGCGAACCGGCCTGCCTGCTTGAACGGATACAACTTGCGACTGAGCAGCCAGCCGCGTCCGCCGCGCGCATAACCAATTCGCTCGCGGGCGCCGCTGGCTCGGGCCAACAGCGCCGTGCGCCACGAATTGGGCAGCAGCAATGCCAGATCGAGCCGCTCTTGTCGCAAGCGCCGCACCAACGGCCAGCCACGGTGTCCGCCAGCCGTCGCACGCGGGTCGCAAATGATTTGGTCATCGAGCCAGCTTGTACCCGCCAGCACGTCGGCCACATAGGGCCGCATGATGCCCACCAAGCGGGCGTCGGCGAAGTGCTGCCGCAGCGCGCGCAGCATCGGCGTGGCCATCACCACGTCGCCAACCCAGTTCGGTAAAAAAACGCCGATGTTCATTGCACGAGGATATTGGAACCACGAATAACACGAATGACACGAATAAGGAAAATTCGTGTGATTCGTGTCATTCGTGGTTTGTTTTCAGCCGGGGCATCGACAAGGCTCTGCCCCAGCCACCGGCTTTTATGCAGCATCCGATCGAAACGGCGATTCACTCATCGCAAAGTGTGGTGCTTGGAGAGGGTGCCCCGAGCCCGCTGTTTTCAAAATGTTTGATGTTGATACACCGTCCACCAAGCCCGCGACGCAGACGCGACCGCCATAGGCCGTCACCACTTCGTGGCCAACCACTTGTTCGGGCGTGTACGTGCCTCCTTTCACCAGCACCTCGGGTTGCAGGCGACGCAGAATCTCGTGCGGGGTGTCGTCGTCAAAGATCAGCACGTAATCGACCGCCGCTAAAGCCGCCAACATGGCTGCCCGGTCGTTCTCGCCGATCACGGGGCGCGCGTCGCCCTTCAGCCGCCGCACGCTGGCATCACTGTTGACGCCCACGACCAATATGTCGCCCAGCGCCTGCGCTTCGGCCAGGTAGGTCGTGTGCCCGACGTGCAGCAAGTCGAAACAACCGTTGGTGAATACAATTTTGCGGCCCTCGGCGCGGTGGGCGGCTGCGAACTGCACCAGTTCGTCGAGCGTGGCGATCTTACGGAGGGGCCGCAAAGGCGCGCGGTGTGGCAGGGCCGCGAGTTCAGCCCGTTCGGCGGCCCATTGCTCTTCGACCAACCGCTGACGGATTTCGGCCCGCGGGATGACCGCGACTCCGACTTTTTCCACCTCAAGTCCCGCGGCCAGGTTGGCCAATCGCAATGCATCAACCGCCGGCACTCCAGCGGCCAGGGCCACGCCGATCATCGCCAAGGCCATGTCGCCGGCGCCGGTAACGTCGTAGACGGCCCGGGGACGCGTGGGAACGATGCTGCCGCGGCCGTCGGCGTCGATCAGCGCCATGCCGTCGCGGTCGAGCGTGACGATGCCCAGGTCGAGTTGCAACTCGCGGCGGAGGCGGCGGGCCGCTTCCAACGCGTCGTCGGTGCTATTGATCTTCAGCCCGGTGGCCATTTCGGCTTCCAGCCGGTTGGGCGTCATCGTAGTCGCGCCGCGGTAACGCGAGTAATCGTGACCGCGAATGGGATCGACAATGACGGGCACGCCGGCAGCGCGGCCGGCATCGATCACAGCCCGCAACAGGGTGGGAGTGCAGACGCCTTTGTCGTAATCGGAGATGAGCACCATGTCGCAGTCGAGCAACCGACAGCGCAGTTGTTCGATGAGCGTTTGTTCAAGAGCGGCCGAGATCGGATCGCGGATCTCGCTATCGACGCGCAGCATCTGATGCGGATGGCGGCCCTGGGCCCGGCCGATGAAGCGCTCTTTGACGGTCGTTGGCCGAGCGTGGTCGCTTAGCAGACCGTCCACATCGACGCCGCCCTCGCTTAACAGATGCCTCACAAGCTCGCCTTCGCGATCGGCTCCGACGACGCCCGCGCAGGCCACTTGGGCCTCCAGCCCGCGAAGCATATTCGAGACATTGGCAGCGCCGCCCAGCCGGGCCTCGCGCTGATCTGCCCGCAATAGGATGACAGGCGCTTCCTGGCTGACTCGTTCGGCGTTGCCGAAGGTATAGCGATCGAGAATTAAGTCGCCCACCACCAGCACCCGCGGGCGTGCCAGGCGATCGAACGTCGCGAGCAGTTCGGCAAAACTCATGGTCGTGATCCTTCACTTCCAACGTCGTCGTTCGCGGGAGCGAAAAGAAGAGTGTCGTCTTTCGCTCCGCGAAAGCAACGCACGTCGCATGGCCGCCAGCCTCTGGAGCGAGCCGGGCGCCGGCCGACGCGCGGGCCGGCACACTGGCGGGGAGTTTTTACCTGGGAAGGCCGAGTAAGGCAAGGGAATTTAGGCAGTCTTCCGTTGACACGGATGCGTCGGCCTCAAATAATTGCTTTCATGACCGTCGAAGTTCTCAGAGAAGCCATGAGCCGGCGTCCGTTCGAACCGTTTCGCATCCGGCTTTCGAGCGGTGATGTTTTTGAAATTCGCCATCCAGAGGCGACGCTGCTAATCCGCGGCGGGCTTTATATTGGCCTGCCCAACGGCGAAGACATACCGGAACGCGCGGTCTATTGCGCGTTGCTTCACATCGCCGCCGTCGAAACCCTCGCTAGAGCGTAGCCACTGAGCGTTAGCGGAGTTTCAGCATCTGGCGCACGAACTCGGCATCGAGCGCGCCGATGTCGCCGAAGCACTGGCGGAATTCGCGGAGCCGCTCGGCGGCGTCGTCCATCATCAACGGCTGCTTTTCCGAGAGCAGCTTGACATAGGCTGAGTACTGCTTGGGACGCTGACGCAAAAGAAAATAATTGAGCGCCCATGCTTCGGCGTAGGCGTCGTTCCGCCGTTTCGGGTCGCGGCACCGCTCGTCGCTGGAGAGCAGTGTTGCGAGCGAATCGGCGGGGCGCGAACGGTTCAGGTAATCACGAAAGGATGAGAGCCTCGACTCGTTCACCGCCCCAATCGTCCGCCAACCTTTGGAGCTGTTCAAGTCGGGCGTCTCGAAATACATGGCCAGGCCCTCGCTGAACCAGAGCGGCACATCGGCGTAACGCGTGTGAAGGCCCCGATTGCAGGCGATCTGGTGCGTCGCCTCGTGAACCACCGTGGCCACCGTGCGCTCGGCTTCGGGTCGCGACAGCATCTGCTCGATCTGCGCCAGATTGTTCCGCCGATCGCCCGGTCGCCGCAAGCCCGCCATGCCCGTCAGATCGTACATCATCATCCGATTGCTGCGCAGGCTGTAACAACCGATGATCGAACCAGCGCCGCCGACAACCTCGCGCTCGGTGTACTTGGCGTACGACTTCTGATCGGCGAAGACCAATGCGGCTAGCGGAAACTCGGGTTCGCGCAGATCGAAGCCGCGCCGCGACCAGAAGTTGTCGAAACCCTTGTAAAGCCGTTCAAACAACGCCCCGCACCACTGCGCGTAGGCCCGCGAGGTATTGTGGCAGATCACGAAATGTTGCGTCGTATGAATCTCAAAACCACCGGGCATTTCGCCGAGCAATTGCCGGCCCATCTCGTCGGCCGTGAGTGCATCCATCGGCCCGTCGTCGTGCTCGTGGCTTATCACGTCCTCGGGCGGGGCGGTCCACAGCGTGCCGTCGGGGCTGATCAGCAGCATGCCGCCGTCCTCGGCGGTTACCAGCAATCGACCGGTCATTGTGCGCGGCTCGTCGTCTTTTTGCTTGAGCACCACGCGCTCGACCGCGGAGGCAGCCAGAGGCAGGGCCAGAATCATCGACGGAAGAAGCAGTCGTAGGACGGAATTCATTCCGTTTCCTGTACTTGAATGCGGGGGTCTTTGGAAAAGAAGCGACTACTTTTCTCGGAACGGAATGAATTCCGTTCTACGAAGCCAATCGGCTGCGGCGGCACGCCTCGGTATATGCCTCTTCAAGATCGACGGCGACCAGAGCCGCGTTGCGAAGCGCCAGTGGCAGCGTCGGCAAAGCTCCGCCCAAAGGTAGCGTCGTCGGCCAAACCTCGATCTGATCGCCCGAGGGCTGCCGCGACGGTCGATACGCAACGGCATACGTCGTTGCCGGCGGTTCCAAAAGAAACGGCCCGCCTTGGCACGATCCTTATTGCCCGGACTGACCAGCTCGATCGCGCCTACCAAGGTTGCGCCGGTCGCCGTGGCAAAGACCTGAACTTCCACCTCGTCGGGAAACACGGTTGGCACAATCAAGCTCGTCGCCGGCGGCGACCACACGGGGGTCAACGTTGCCGTCGCCACGGCGTTTTGGGCGCTCGTCGCATGCTCATCGAGCGTTGCGACGTCGACTTCGACCTGACTGCCAATATGCACCTGCATGTCAGCAAAGAACTGCTCGCCGAGAATATCGCGATTAAGCTTCTCGACGAGCGCGGCCGCCCTAAGGCCGTGAAAGCCCTCCCAGTTTCGTCGTTGGCTCACTGGGGGGTGGAAGTGATCGAGCAGGGGCATAACGCCGAGTTTATCATGGGGCCGCCCCAGCGGCAAACTCAGTGTGGTGTCTTGCCGGCCAGCCACCAGGCCGTTCCGGCGAGCAACTGCACCACCAGATAAAAGGCGAGGCAAACGCCGGCCACCTGGTCGTCAACGCCGAAATGCAACAGCCGAAAGATGCGGATCGACAGGGTGTCGATGCCGGGCGGCGCGACTAAGATGCCGGCGTCGAGCTCGCCGAGCGACCAAGCGAACGCCACCAGCCAGGCAATGGCCAGCGCCGACCGTCGCTGAGGAAACACGACCCGCTGCCACCGCGACCACAGACCCGCCCCATCGACCGCCGCGCTGTCGATACTTTCTTGTGGAAACGCTCTCAGCGAGGGCCACAACACGAGCATGGCCAGCGGCAAGGCGTGCGCCACCGCCGCCAGCCAGGGCGCCGCGATCGACCGATCGTACAGCGCCACCAGCCAAGGAAGCTCGGAGCGGTTCATCAAGCCGATGATCGCCAGGCCAATCACCGGGCCGGGCACCGCCAGCAGCCACCCCACCGAAGCGATCGCCAGCCAAGCGCGGCCGGTTCCCCGCCGCCCGAGCCACGCCAACGGAAACGCCACGAACACGGCCGCCGTTGCCGCCGCACCGTCGATGATCAGCGACCAGCCGATCTCGCGCCGATAGCGGTAGGGGCTGGTGGCAATGAGCGTCACGCATTTTTCGAGCGACCAGGAGCGCACGCGGCCCGTGGGAGTTTCCGTCACCAGCACGCCGGTCTTCCAGGCCAGGTTCGCCAGCGGAAGCAATAATAACAGCGCGACGATGGCAAGCGCGCCGGCCAACGCTGCCGGGCGCAAGCGCTTCCAGCGGAACACCAGGGGAGCAGCCTGGCTGGCCCGGCTACCGAGCGGAGAAACGGTTATGATCAGCAACAACACCGCGACGATCGCCCAACCGCTGATCGCGACCCCCTGGAGCACGCCGCGCGGAACCCCTAATGAAGCCGCCAATGTTGATAGGAGCGAGTTGTCGAATTCGTCGGCGTCGAGCGGCACGTCGCCCAGAGCGTATTCGGTAAACAGCTCATCGGCATAGGTGCGGACTTGAAAGAAACTAGTTACGGCCATTTCACCGGCGGTCGTCAAGGCAACCCAGAGCGCGGCGACGGCGATCGCTCCGGCCGCGCGCCGGAAGGTAACACGCCGGATGACCGTGGCAGGGCCGGCGTCGAGCAAAGCGTCTTCTTCCAGCTCGCGCTCAACCAGCGCCAGGCCGGCGGAAACGAACAGCACGACCCAGGGCAAGGCGGCGATGGCATGCACCCAGATTGCGCCGCGCCAGCCGGTGAGCCAGGCCGGATTTGGACGAAGCAGAGTTGCCCAGCCTTCCAGCCCGAACGCGGCTTTCCAGGCCCCGGCCTGCACGTAAAGCGGCACGAACAGCCAGCCAGCCATCAATCCGCCAAATAGCCGGCGTGCCGGCAGATCGGTTCGGACCAGCACGAACGCCATCAGGCTGCCGATTGGCACGCTGATCCCTACAGTGGCCGCCGACAGCAGCAGCGTGTTTGCAGCCAGCCCGGCGGTGCGCTCGTCGGCCACCGCGAACGGCGCAACAGCGGCGCCGGACAAGATCAGCGCGATCAGCGTAGGCCAGCGGCGACGAAGCAGCATGAAACTAAAGAGGGACGCGGGCGACGGAGGAAATGGTATTCGTTGGATAGAATCGGACACAGCGTTTTGAAACAAGCGGGACTTAAATGAGATACCTGATTATCGTGGAACCTACTGCGACTGGCTACTCGGCTTATTCACCCGATCTCCCTGGCTGCGTCTCGACGGGCGCCACCCGCGAGGCATGCGAAGCAAATATGCGGGAAGCGATCGAGTTTCATTTGTGTGGTCTTCGCGCGGAAGGCGAGCCAACACCGCAAGCCGCCTCTTCAGCCGCTTTTATCGAGATCGCTTAGGTTCCGTAACTGACCACACAACTGCGAACCGTTCGCAGTTGTCACACTGGGCAAGGTTGCTGGGTGTTCCAGTCGGTAACAGCCGGGGCATCGGCAAGCCTCTGCCCCAGCCACCGCCATAAACAGGTTGCCGCCACAGGGACGACCTAGGAAGGTCATCCTCCGTTCCTTGAATCCTGAACGCCGACCCCTGGCCCCTTGATTCGCCTTGGACCCCCACGTCAGGCTTTGCTATAGTCCCACGCTGTCACATCTCGCGCTTTCCGGGGGGCGGGCTCTCGTTTTACTGGGCATGCACTCGCGCCGCGCAAAAATCGTGCTGGCCGCCGGCTGGTGTTTACTGGCCGTCAGCGGCTGGGGCTGCGCGTCGTCGAAACCGCGCACATGGTATGACCCGTTCGGCGTCTTCACTAAACAGAAGGAAGAAGGACGCAAGGTCGTCACGCAAGACGAGTGGAACAAAGTCATCCGCCAACTGGCCAAGACCGCACCGAAGCTGCCGCCTGACCAGCAAGAGCGGGCCTCGCACGAGCTCGCCCAATTCTTGGCGAAAGAGCGTGAGCCGCTCACCCGAGGCATCATGCTGCGCACGCTGGCTGCCTTTCCGACCAAAACCGCCGAGCATATGCTGCGCGCCGGGCTGCGCGACGGCGACCAGGACGTGCGCGTGGTCTGTTGCGATGCCTGGGCGCGGCGCGGCGGGCCGGAGGCGGTGCGCGTGCTTTCCGAGGTGCTGTCGACCGACACCGATCTCGACGTGCGCTTGGCGGCTGCCCGTGGACTGGGCCAGTTGAAGGACGAACAAGCGGTCGGCGCGCTGGGTCTGGCCTTGGACGACGACAACCCGGCCATGCGATTGCGGGCCGTCGAGTCGCTGCGCGCGATCACGGGCAAAAACTTCAAAACCATCTCAGAGTGGCGCGCCTTTGCACACGGCGAGAAGCGCGATCCGCCCAGCTTGGCGGAGCGGTTGCGCCGGTTGTTCTGAAAGTGCCGCGCCTGCTTGTAACCTATATTTCTCCGTGGGAAACTGCCGGAAAGTATGACAGCGAGGCTACGGCGCCGTGGAAATCCTGACGCAAATCCTAGGGTGGGTGCTGGCCAGCGTGGTCGCCAGCCTGATGGCCGGTTTTTATATCGGCCGCACCAAGACGCATTCCGAGCAGCAGCGGCAAGCGCAAAAAGACCGCGAGACCGCCCTGCAATCGCTGGTCGGCGTGCTCAAGAGCGTGCAAGACCTGAGCACCGACGTCGATCACCGCAACACGGAAATGAACGAGGTCCGCCGGCACGTCGACGACATCCGCGTGACCGGTGAAATGGAAGGTCTGCGGCAAGATTTGCTCGGCCAGGTGCTGGCCATATTGGCCTCGAACCAAAAGATGGAAGAGGACCTCACCTTTGCCCGTTGCCGGATGGAGCAGCAGGCCGAGGAGATCGACCGCACCCGTCGCGAGGCCCATACTGACGCCCTCTCGGGCGTGGCCAACCGCAAGGCGTTCGACGATCGCCTGCGGCTGTTGCTGGCCTACCACCGCCGCGACGGCGTGCCATTTGTGCTGATGTTGACCGATCTCGACCACTTCAAGTGGATCAACGATACTTATGGCCACCAGGCGGGCGACCGCGTCATTCGGCAGCTCGGCGATTTGCTGAAGCAACTGGTGCGCGAAGGCGACTTTGTGGCCCGCTTTGGCGGCGACGAGTTCGCCGTGTTGCTGCCGCATTGTGATCTCGAGTCGGCGATGGCCGTGGCCAATCGTCTCTGCACGGAGGCCACTCGTACCAACTTCGGCGTCGCTACGACCGAAGCCACCGCCATCACCGTCAGCGCGGGGCTGGCCATCGTGCATCCGGGTGATACGACCGAATCGCTCTTCGAACGTGCCGACGCCGCGCTCTATGCGTCGAAAAACGGGGGGCGGAACCAGGTCCGTTGCCAAGAGCAAACGCCCTCCGATTTTCCGGCGCCTCAAGACCGATCCCCCCGGCAAATCCAAGCGCCGTGTCAAGACCCACCATTGGCAATGCCTCTGGTGCTGGTGCCCGAGCTGCCCTTCGATTCGACTTCGGCGAATCTGACCTGATCGGCGTCGGCCAATCACCAGGCGTCGAAGTCTTCTCAGACCTTTCTGGCCGGAAGTGCGGCAGAGCCGTTTTCTCGTGTAGTATTGTTTCGCGTTCTCTGCTCTAATCCGCACCCTCCGCATCTTGCGACGGCCGGCGCGCGGAACCACCGCCGGGCACCGGCCCCGCATCAACTCATCGTCCGACGCCTTCCGATATGACAGTTGCCCGACACGGCCACCGCCGTGCGGCAGTGCCTGGTTGAACGCCTATGCCTCGCCACTTTCGCCGCCCGACAACGCCCGCCTGCTGGTGGTTCGCCGCGTTCTGCGCGGCATGTTTGTTTCCGCTAATTGCATTCGCCGGGCCGTCCGGCAAGTCCCGCCGTTCCGGCAGACCTGGCGCATTGGCATTCGTCAGGGCCTCCGAAGATGCCGACGACAGCAAGGACACGCTGCCTGCGGACGACGACGAGGACGTGCCTCACGGCAACCCTGCGGATTGCAACGGCGCCGATGTCTTGGATGCACCGGCGGCGCCTGCCGAAGCCGCGATGAGCGACGATGCCGACCGGGAAGGACTGCCGCCGCGCGATTCGATCGACGAGGCCTCACCCGAAGATCTGCCCGACGAATTGCCCGAAGAGCTGCCCGACGCTCGTTCTTTTCCAATCGGCCAGCATGGCAGCGAGCTGATCGTGCTGCGCGATAAGGTACGGCGCGTCCTGAAGCACTACCAAGGCCGCACTATCAACGCCCGCGACAACAATTGCTGGGAGGTGATGCACTGGATCATCGCCTACGGAGTGAATTCCCACATCCGTTCGGGCGGGCCCAGGGGGGGCGCCGCGGTCAACTCGATCGGCTGGCTTTGCTACGGCAACCGCTGCGCCGGCCAGGCGCTGCTCAATCTGGAACAGGGGCGGATCGCCGCCGCCAAGGGGCCGCGGGTGCAGGGCCACTACGGCCAATTCTTGGCGATTCTGGCCCAATCGAAAGTAATGAAGAACTACCCGATCCGGGCCGGCAACCGCAATTTCACCGTCGCAGACCTGATTGAAACCGAAAAACTTGGCTGCGAGGAAGGCATCGAGCTGACGTTCAAGCTGATCGCGCTGGCCCATTATCTCGACCTGAACGAGACGTGGCGCAACCGGGCTGGCCAAGAATGGTCTGTCTCGAGGCTAGTGCGCGAGGAGATCAAAGCCCCCATCCGCGGCGCAGCCTGCGGGGGTACGCACCGGCTGATGGGCCTCAGCTACGCCGTTCACGAACGGCGCAAACACGGACAGCCGATCGACGGGCAGTTTCGCCGCGCCGAAAAGTACATCAACGACTTTCACGCCTACACTTTCGCGCATCAAAACTCCGACGGTTCGTTCAGCACTGAGTGGTTCAAGGGACGCGGCACGCGCACCGATCTCGATCGCCGCTTGCAGACCACCGGGCATATTTTGGAATGGATGGTCTACTCGGCGCCGGCCGAGATGCTCCGCGACCCACGACTGGTGAAGGCCGTCGATTACCTGTCGGGCATTTTGGCGGCCCAGCCCGATCGGGCCTGGTCGCTTGGCCCCTTGGGGCATGGCCTGCATGCCTTGGCCCTCTACGACGAGCGCGTTTTTCAGCCGGCTGCTCCGCCCGCGCTGGCCCGCCGCCGCGGCGATCGGGTTGCCGACCTACGCGAGCCGCCGGAAATCATTCCAACCGTCTCGGTCGAGCCACGTCAGCCGGTGGTCATGCCCGTTGTACCGGGCCGCGGCCGACTTCCGCTCCGCGCGCTCGATGCCGAGGAGGAAACGGGCGACCATTCTTGGGACGACGGGCAGCGGGCTGAGACCGAGCCGGAAGGACTCGACACCGCCGATATCGACGAAGTGCAGCCGTTGCCGGCAGTGCCGACCGCCGGCGAGTAAATTGCGAGCATCGGCCCGCGATTTTGGCTACTAGACCGGCCCACGGGAGGCAGAAAAGAGGGCAGAAAAGGTGTCAGGAACCTTTGCTTTGCGAACTAGTCTCCTTTCTCGGGCGACCGCGCGGGCGAATCGTCGATTCCAAACCGAGACAGCGAATGGCGTGATCGCTCCAGGACTCACTTCCAAAAGGACTTCCGCGTTCAACGCACTTTCGTATCGCCGCCAACTCCGCCTCAGTCTGTGCCGCGTTGACGTGCTCGACCCAGCCCGCTTTGCGAGGAAGGGGCCACGAGGCGAGCCGCGGTTTTTCGTCCGTCGGCCCGTGTAGCCAGCGGTAAAGGCTGGACCAACGCCAGGCCTCGGCACGACGCACCAGGTTCGCGCGCAATGCGTTCCGCTCGACATACCGCGCGACCGTGTAAAAGTGGTCATCTTCCTCGACAGGAAATGATTTGAACCTTCCTTGGTAGACGTGCCCGTAGCCGATCGAGTGCCGATGGGCGTGCCAGCGCTGGGTATAGACCAGCAGGTGCCAGTGAGTGCGCATCAGGCAATACGCCAAAAGCCGCGTTCCCTCACGTTCCACCGCTTCCGCCAGAATCTTTTCGAACGCGTCGTAGTCCGCGTCATCATCGAACAGGTCCATCCGCGCATTCCCACGGTTGAGCACGTGGTACACATATCCACCCTCTGCCGCTCGGTGTGGTCTTCCCATAGCTCCGAAAGATACTCACTCTCGGTCCTCGCGTCAATGCAAAGGTTCCTGACACCTTTTCTGCCCCCGGATGGTATTCGCACCCATCGACAATCGCGGTATTTTCACGGCGCACTGTTTCTTTCGAATGCACACGGCTAGTATCTCTTATCACATGCGCACCCAACAAGATCATGCCAACACTTGGGATCGTGAGCATCACTTCACTGCAATAAACGTCGGCGGCAGAGACGATTTTTGCCAAGGGCAAAAGACGCACGATCGCAAAAACAATGCATGTAAGCGTCGTTGTCCCAAACAGATGCCGTAAGAGAAACTGCAGTCTCCGCAGCTCGACCCGGGACCTCCTTGGAAATCTAGTCCGAGACCACGTCGACACGAGGCCGGCTCCGTCAATCATCGCCGCAACAATGTGCATTAGTGCAATAACGAGCGCGATCGCCATCAACATCGTGGCGAGGTTGGAGACGCTCGACATGAAAACCCACATAACCGCCACTTTGCTGCGGTTCGCGACCATCGCCGTTAATCCTAGGCAGGTCGCAGCCGAGAACCATTCGACAAACTTCTTAACATCGCGATAAATGGCATCCACTGAGCGCACGAAAAGTATCACGGTGCCATCGCCGCACTCGTCTTCTTTGCGATCATCAGTCATCGCTGCCACCTTTACCGATTCATTTACACTTTCTATCCAAGTTTTACGCTGAGAGGCGTCATCTTCGTCAGCGTTTGGCGAGAAAGACTACTGCTCTTATCCCTAGCGTGTCTTGGCCCAACGTTCAAGTGGAGTCTAGGGCGTCAGGCTTTGTCGCCGCATCACCAGAAAAGATTGCCTCCCCGGCTTCAATCAAACGAAGGGCCTCTGGACCGAACCACTTATTCCGGGTGCGCGGGCCGCGAACCAAGCGATCCTTAAGGCGATTCTTGACTTCAGCATAGCCACGAATGAGCTGTCCGGATGGTCCCTCCCAAGCGCCGTTTGACGGATTGAAGGTCCGACGCCCATACGCCAGTACACCGGCGCCGAGTTCGAGACCGCGCGCTCCGCGATAGCACACGGGTAATGTAAGTTCGAGCGCCGGTCCACGCGCCGACAAGTCCACAAAATACTTGCCCTTGGCAGCGCCGGCCGAGATCCTTCGTAAGAGAGGAGGAAAAACGGAAAAGTTCGAGGACCAAATAAAGGTATGTCGCCGTTCCAACATCATCGCCTTAAACGAGTCGTCGACCGTCGAAATGAATAGTGGTTCATCAGTGTCGTACTTCAGGTCCGGTACGAACTTAGGCCCTTCGACCTCGAGAATCGAACCGAGGAGTTCCCACGAGTCATTCCACGTTCCAAAGAAGCTGAATTCTGCCACGATCATTTCACCTCTTCAAAATGGCTGCGGATACCCAGGGCGTCATAGTCTCTCTTCTTGTCTCGTTCGCGCTTTACAAACTGCCCCGATTTTTCCTTGCGTGCTGCTTCGTACACCTTTAAAACTTCACCAGTTTTGGCGTCCTCGACCCAAATATCCGGCATTCGATTAAGCCCTTTAGCGTTTGGTGCGTTCTTGATGCTTGTTGGCTCGTGAATGATTCCTTCAGGAAACTCTTCCACCGCTTGTTGCCTCAGCGAGGCGATCGTCGATTGGTGTTCTGAGTCCCCGGCCTGCCCAAATCGGTTGGGAGGAGGCCGCGCCGGGCTCTGCATCCAGCCGCCGAATGCCGAGGGGCGCTGCACCAGAGGCCGTCGCCCAGGCTCAACGCTTGGAAGCGAATAACCCCGCGGCAGTCCGGATGCTCCGGCAAACGGCGCGATTGCGTGAAGCGTCGTTTCACCGGGTCCGCCGGGCATGAAAATAAGGGCGAACCAGCGCTCCGCGACGCTTGCGCCAGCTCGCTGAAACGAGCGGTCTACCTCTGCGGCGCGTGCGACAAGAGCATCCACTGGGTTCGTGTAGATTGGCCTGATGGAATGCTCGCGGTTGTACTTTGCGCCCTCTTCGTACTCCTGTCGCAACTTCTCGGCCGCTATCGTCTTTTCCAACTGCGCCAATTCATCTGTCGTCAAGACGGCACGGAGGCCGCCCAAGTCTGAACCGAGCAACTGTAGAAGCTGGAACTGCGCTTCCCGGGCCTCACGGCCGAACGGGTGTCCCCATTCCCCCTCAGGGGCCTCAGGGGCCTCAGGGGCCTAAAGGGGACAGGTCCATTTCCTAAGAACTCATGACGTTTCCGGCTCCTCTTTCCGCGGCCGACCG
>DATFDL010000529.1:0-15751 GCA_035252155.1 Pirellulales bacterium
ACGGAGGGCGTTCCCTACAGACGACACAAGGTCCATCACCTGCCCCGCCCAGCAATCTCTCTTGCCAGGAGACCTCCGTCATGCACCTATCGACACACTCTCACCGCGAGGCTGCTTCAATGCCCGCTCAGCCACTTTCACGGCGGCGGGTGCTGGGGGCCGCGGCGGCCGGGGCGGTTGCCTTGGGCAGCCAACTTCGGGCCGACGAGCCGGTCGCCCAGAAGGGCAACATCAAGCAGTCGCTCGTCCAGTGGTGCTATAAAAAATACTGGAACATCGACGAAATGTGCCGCGTGGCCCGGCAGCTTGGCTGCCGCAGCGTCGAGCTGGCCGACCCGCAGGATTGGCTCACCCTCAAAAAGCACGGCCTCGTCTGCGCCATCGCCGGCAGCCACGGCTTTGAGAAAGGGATGAACAATCCCAAGTATCAAGAGATGTGCCTGGCCAAAATGCGTACGGCCATCGACGCCTGCGCCGAGCACGGCTTTCCGAACGTCATCACCTTCACGGGCTTTCGCGAAAACATCCCCGACGACGTCGGCCTGAAGAACTGCGTCGAGGGATACAAGAAGATCGTCGGCTACGCCGAGCAAAAAAAAGTGACTCTCTGCCTCGAGATGCTCAACAGCCGAGTCAACGAAGAGATGAAGGGCCATCCCGGCTACCAGGGGGATCACACCGATTATTGCATGGAGATCTTGCGCGAGGTCGGTTCGCCACGGCTCAAGCTGCTCTTCGACATCTACCACGTGCAAATCATGGATGGCGACGTCATCGTGCGGCTGCGGCAATACGCCTATTACATCGGGCACGTTCACACGGCGGGCAACCCCGGCCGCCGGGAACTGGACGACGAGCAAGAGATCAATTATCCGCCGATCATGCGGGCCTTGGTCGCGCTGGGCTACGATGGCTACGTGGGACAGGAGTTCATCCCCACCCGCGACCCGCTCGAAGGGCTGCGCCAGGCCGTGGCACTGTGCGACGTGTAAGGAGCGGACGAAAAATAACTTCGACGTACAGCTTCCTCTCCCTCCGGGAGAGGTTAGGTGAGGGCCGACAAAACTGCCGAAGTTGTTTTTCGTCCGCTCCAAAGCGTCGGGCGTGGGACTACCGCGCCGGTTTTTGCGGGCTAAGCTAGGGTATGCCTGCATCACCACGCCTTCAGGGCATTTTTACGCCCAACCTCGTGCCGCTCGACTCGCGCGGCGAAATCAACGAACCCGAGCTGCGCCGCTATACCGATTGGCTGATTGATCGCGGCGTCCACGGGCTGTATCCCAACGGCTCGACCGGCGAGTTCACCCGCTTCACCGCTGACGAGCGCCGGCGGATCATCGCCATCATGGCCGACCAAACGCGCGGCCGCGTGCCGATCTTGGCCGGGGCCGCCGAAGCCAACGTGCGCGAAACCATCGCCGCCTGCGAATACTATCACGGGCTGGGCGTGCGGGCGGTGGCCATCGTCTCGCCCTATTACTACCGGCTCAGTCCGGCCAGCGTCTACGCCTATTTCCGCGACATCGCGCGGCATTCGCCCGTCGACATCACGCTCTACAACATTCCGATGTTCGCCTCCCCGATCGATGTGCCGACCATCCAGCGGTTGAGCGAGGAGTTCGAGCGCGTGGTGGCCATCAAGGATTCGTCGGGCGACTTGCCGAACATGATCCGCATGATCAAGGCGGTGCGGCCCAACCGGCCCGATTTCTGTTTTCTCACCGGCTGGGACGCCGCCCTGATGCCGATGCTCTTGATCGGCTGTGACGGCGGCACCAACGCCACGGCGGGCATCGTGCCCGAGCTGACGCGAAAGCTGTACGACCTGACCACGTCGGGCCGGCTCGACGCCGCGCGTGAGCTGCAATACAAGCTGGTGGGACTGTTCGACGCCATGCTCTATTCGGCCGATTTTCCCGAAGGGTTCCGGGCGGCGCTGGCGCTGCGCGGCTTCGAGCCGGGCGTGGGGCGCCAGCCGCTTTCAGAGACGCAGCAAGTGCAGATTGCCACCCTGCAGCAGTCGTTGCAGTGCTTGTTGGCCGAAGAAGGATTCACCGACCAGCCGATCGGCGGCTGTCCGCCCGGCGGGCCGCGGCCCGATTCCAAGACCGTCGACCAGATCGTGCAAGGCGTAATGGCGGAGTTGAAACGGCGGGGACTGGCGTAGTAGACCGAATTCGCTCGTTGGTTTAAACTAACGCGCATGAGCGACGGACTCTCGATCACCGCGGTGCCGGAACCCGTCGCTACACCAGGCGGCACCGCCGCCGAGCCGCCCCGGCCGTTTCAGTTTGGCCTCCGCACCATGTTCGCCGGCGTGGCCATGCTCAGCGCGCTCTTCGCTGTGATGGGTGCGGTGGGCATCGTGTGGTCGGTAATTCTCGTCTGGTTTTTGCTGCTCGTCGTGGCGCATGTGACCGCCAACGCTTGGGGAACCAGGGCCGGTCGGCGAGGCGTCCGATCGCAGCCCGACGATCCACGGGGCGAAAGTACCGCGCCGGCCGATCCGCCGCGTCAGCTCACCTTCGAAGGCGCCGCGCGTTTGCGCGAGACCCGGCGGCCGGGCTGGCCGATGTTCGTCGTCACGGCCGCCGGCGCCCTGTCGGGCGGGGCGTTAGCGTCGACCGCCTTGATGCTGCTGAGCCTCGAACGGGCGGGCTACGCCGGCGTGGTGGTCGGCGCCGTTTCGGCGGCCGCGGTCGGCGGGTTTTTGGGCTTTCTGGCCAGCAGCTTTTTGGATGTCGCCGGCCACGCCTGGCGAGAAGCCGCCCACGGCGCCGCGGCGCCCGTAAAACGGAATTCATTCCGTTCTGATCCTTCGTAAAGCGGAATGTATCCGTTTCGAGTAGCTGACTTCGTGAGAAGTCAGGCGGCCAGGTGTTTGGCCACCAGAATTCTTACGAATTCTGCTACAGCCCACGAACTCCGAGCGGCTCAGCGCACGTACTTTTCCAACACGTACTGGAAAAACTCCGGCGACGTCAGCCGAGGCACGTCGGCCTTGGCCAACCGATGGCGGCGCGATCCCAGAAACTCTTCCACCGGGCGCCGCTTCCGCAGGTCGAACTCGACCTTCGAACAGATGTCGTGCGCGCGGTCGTAATCAAGCCCGCAGTCGCGCATCAGCCGCAACTCGGTATACTCATGCGCGACGACCACGGGCAACTCAGGCAGATCGACGGCGCGCTCGACCCAAATCTGGTCCCTGGGCACCCAGTCGTAGACGTAACCGTGGCCGCCTTCGGTATAGTCGGTCTTGTAGTAGCAGCGCACCAGGTGCCCGTCGACGCGCCAGACGTGGATCTTTTGCTTGTCGTCGGGGATGTCGATGTACGGTTCGACGTAAAGCTCTTTGGGCACGCTGCGGTGCGGCTTGCCGTCGCGGTACTTGATGCCCGTCAATTGCTCGCGCAGGATGCGCTCGACCGCTTCGCCCGCCTCGTAGGCGGTCTCTTCCTTCTGGCCCATTTGCAATCGGCGCAGCCGCCCCGTGGCGTTCGCCAGATAGTAAAGCCCTTCGCGCTCGACGAGCTTGTCGGCAATCCAGATTTCGTCCTTGCCGATGAGCCGCGGGAATTCGTCATGGGTGGCAAAGTTTCCGAACTCCTCGTTGCCGTTGCCGCTGTTGCGCAACGCCAGCGCGTCGACGGAGATTACGCGGTAGCCCTGATGGCGGCCGACGAGCGATTTTTTGAGGCTGCGCCCGGTCATGGGTGGGAAATCACCAAGGGATGCCCCACCGGCCCGTGCACAGCAACTAGAATGCCGGATCGGCGGAACCGTTAATTGCCGCTCGGCGGGGGCGGCTCTTTCGGCTGCTTGGCGACTTCTTTCTGGACATCGACTTTTTCCGAACCAACGAGCGCCGAAACTTTGTTGGCCAGTTTATTGGCCAACAGCCCGCTGGGGTCGCAACCCTCGGCGATCGAGACGATCTTCCCGCCCTTGTCGATCAAAAAGTTGGTGGGCATGGTCTTGGTCTTGAAGGTGTTCCAGCTCTCGCCTTTGGGGTCGACGGCATAGAGCATGTTCAACTTCTTTTGCTTGACGTAGGTGGCGACCTTTTCGTCCGGCTCCTTAAAGACGGCCAGGCTCGTTAGCCCCTTCTCGCCATAGGCCTTGTGAAGCTCTTGAAAATAGGCGAGCTCCTTATCGCAGCCGATGCAACCGCACGTGAGCCGCACCAGCACGGGGCCTTTCGTCGTCAGTTTGCCGAGATCGATCTCCTTGCCGTCGGCGTCCTTAATGACAAACTTGGGCGCTTGATCGCCGATGGCTAATTTCGGCTCGGCCGCCTGCGATTCGTCGGCGGTCTTGGCCTTCGCCGTCTTGGCCCGCGCATCCTCGGCCCGCGCGGCCAGCGATGAACCAAGCACACCGACCACCGATACCACCGCCAGAACCAAGCGTTTGCTGTTGAGATTCATGAGTCATCTCCTTGCCGAGCTAAGGTAACCGCGAGACTTGCATCAATCTATATGGATGGATGCGAAGCCGCAAGAGTTGCGGGCTTGAACCCGGGTCTCATACCGGCCGGTAGCCGACTTCATGAGAAAATCGGGCCGCGGCGGCATGTGACTGCCAGAATTCTCACGAATTCTGCTACCGAGCCTGTCTAGGTTCACTGTTGGCAATTTCCTCCAGGTTGCCTCGACGCGGGCATGAAAAACGTACCGGCGGCCGACACTTTTCCAGCACCACCCTTACGAATGAGGCTTTCAATGTCTGCCCGAAATCTGTATCCCCTGTCGTTGGGGGCGTTTTTGCTCGCGGGCTGCGCCGATACCGCCAATCGCGACAACGCCGCGCGCAATCCCGCCTCGACCAACGGCGCCACGGCCGATCGCTCGTCAACCACTTCGACCGACCGGCCGCTAGCGAACAACTCCGACGTGTTCGGCGACCGTGCCAATGCCGGCCGGTATGACGCCACCAACACCGGGCGAAACCGCCGCGATCAAGACGGAAACAACCTCACCGCCGACGATCAATCGGAATCTCGCGGCGACGTGCAAACCGCGGCCGAGATACGCCGGGCGATCACCAAGGACGATTCGCTGTCGGTCAACGCCCACAACGTCAAGATCATCGCCCGCGACGGCGCCGTCACTTTGCGCGGCCCGGTCGACAGCGAAGAGGAGCGACAAACGATCCTCGACGACGCAAAACGCATTGCCGGCCGCGCGAAGCTGGTCGATGAACTCGAAGTGAAAGAAACGGGGACGACGCGGAGGTAACCAAGGCCATCAAGGCCATCACACTTTTCTAAGGGAGATTACCATGTCACGTGCGGTTTTTTGCATCGCCAATAGCGAGCCGCAGGCGGTCCAGATCGTCGACCAGTTGAAGGGCGCGGGGTTCAGCAATGAAATCTCGGTGCTGCTGCCCGACAAATCGGGCACCAAAGATTTTGCCCACGAGCATCACACCAAGGCCCCGGAGGGCGCCACGACCGGCGGTGTGTCGGGCGGCGTGTTGGGAGGGGCGCTCGGTTGGCTGGCGGGCATCGGCGCGCTGGCCATTCCGGGCCTTGGCCCGTTCATTGCGGCGGGGCCGATCATGGCGACCCTCGGCGGCGCGGCGGTGGGGGCCACCGTGGGCGGCATCACCGGCGCTTTGATCGGCATGGGGCTGCCCGAATTCGAGGCCAAGCAATACGAAGGCAAGGTCAAAGGCGGGAACATCCTGATCGCCGTTCACGCCAACGACAGCGAAGACGCCACGCGCGTCGAGCACATCTATGAGCAGGCAGGCGCCGAGCACATTTCGAGCGCGGCCGAGGTGGCCGCCAGGGCGGAATAGCGGCCTGATTTCTTACGAAATCGGCTACAGGTTGAGAGGTATCCGGGCCAGGACGGTTTGCGGGCCATCGCGCGATGGCCCGCTTTTTTTATCGAGGCGAGCAATGCTCTTCTGGTTTCTAGCCGCGCCAGTGGCGATCATCGTTCGCGCGTGCACCACCGAAGAAATCTGCAGGGAGCCGCGCGAATACTGCGAAGCGCGACAAGCCTTCTATCGCGAACAGTTGCACGCTGCCGATCATGCCTCGCTTGGGCGTCGGGCGGCGTATTTGGTGCTGCAAAAGCTATTTTATATCCCGACCTGCGAGTACTGCTTTTCGTTCTGGGTTTCCCTCGCGCTCGTCGTGATTGCCGGCTATCGCATTCACTTCGACGACTGGCGCGGCTTGGCCCTGGCCACCTTTGTGGTGATGGGCGTGGCCAACGTCTATATGTCGGCGTTCAGTCAGCTTCGCGTCGATTCACGCAAAGACCGGGCGATGGCCGAGCAATTGGAAGACAACCATTGAGGCCGGTCAGCTTTGTTCGACGGCGGCGTGAGCCGTTGGCCCGGCTTTTGCGTGCAGGCAGCCGGTAAATAGAAACCACCACGAACTGTTACTTTGCCGCATTCAGCCGGCAGGGTTGCAGCTCCGCAAGTCCAGGAGCGTTTTATGTCCGACATCGTCCACAAGGGTATCAACCGCCTCAGCGAGCGGAACGGCAAAATCGGTTGGGCCGTACTTTGGTTGTTGGGTGTTCCGCTTCCGATCTTGCTGGTTTTGTATCTGCTCTTTGGTCGCTAGTAAATTTGCGAGACCGCTGCCCGTGAAACCAATTGACCAAAATGGCGACGTTCGCGGCGCGCCGGAAGCCGCTCGGCAGGTCTCGCCCGCTGGTTCCTCGGTGGGCGAATCGCTCGAGGTCGAACCGCTCGAAGAGCGCGCGCTGCTGGCGTCGGCCGCGGCCACTCCGGTCGCTGAGCCACCGCCCGCCGAGCCGGCGCCTTACGTTGCCCAGCAGCACGGCCCACACGTCGAAATCGACATTGGCGACTCTTTGTCGACCGAGTTGCCGTCCGATGCGCCGGACAGCGGGCAGGCGGTGCCGGGGGTGTCGCCCGCCGGCCAACATGCGTCTCACACCCCAGAGGCCCATGTCGAACCGGCTGGCGCTGAAGGCAAGGTCGAAAACCACGAGACCCGCACTACGGAAAACAGCGACCTTGGTCTAGGCGAACCGAACCGCGACGAGTTCGGGCTGGCAACGATCGAGCCCGAATCGCGCGGCCCGGAGGCGGCGAGGCTATCGCCTGAAAATGCCGCGCTTCGCACACTCGCCGTGCCGGAAGTGGCCGCTGAGATCGACACGGGCGTTCTATCGGCCGCCGGCGTTATGACCCCTGGAACACAAACCGCTCGGCTACAAACCGAGGCGCGAGCGGAAGGTCCCGCGGAAAATCCAGCGGACATCGTCGCGCAGGCGGTCCTGAAAGCCGAAACCTCTTCGGTGAATGTTGAACCGCATCCGCTTCAAGACGAAGCCGCCGGCACGTCGGAGCAGACGCGGCCCGAGGCGCACGACGCGCTCTTTGATGGCGGCACGGGCGTCGAGGCCGTCTTAAGCCCGCCCACTCCAGCGGCAAGAGCACAACCCGTTGAGGGACCATGAGAAGGGGCGGGCACGAAGCCCGCCTGCTTCTTTCTTGGCCTGCGTGCCATCACGCTTGCGGCCGAGTAGGCGGCGCTGCCGGCCGGTACGCTAGCATTTGCCGACCAGCGGCAGCAGCAGCTCGATCAGCTCCTTGCGGAACGCCGGTTTGACCAAATGATGCTCGATGCCCGCCTCCCAAGATCGGCGTCGGTCTTCCGCGCTGCAAGCGCCGGTGACGGCGATCAATACGGGAGGAAGCGGGGCCAAACGGCCGCGCAGCTCGCGCGCAATCTGCCATCCGTCGCAATCGGGCAAGCCAATGTCAAGCAGCACGATCTGCGGAAAGAACTCCAGCGCGCGTCGTAGGGCTTCCTCGCCGTTGGCGGCCAGTCGCGTATCGCAACCGACCAACCGCGTGTACCGATCGAGCAGGTCGGCGGTATCGGCGTCGTCCTCGACCACCAGAACGCGCGGACTCAGAGTCGGATTCACACTGGCCATAGGCGCTCTCGTTCCGTTTGCCGCGGAAAGTGCTTTCCGTCTTAGGGAAGATCGGCATTCGCAAGCCGCGCCCTCCCGCCAAAACCGACCGCTTTTGCCACTTGCCGATTTTGCCTGCGCGACCCGCTCCACAAAGCCTGCCCACCGCGATCGGCGCGGGTGTAATTAGCAATTGCCGCGGCGCCATGCAAGGCGAGATCGACTCAGAGTTGCTCGGGTGTCGCCAGGTTTACGGTTGGGGCAACCACGGGCAGGGCGACTTCACGAATTTCAAAGCTGCACGCTGCCCAGATCCAAGCCAGCAACATGGCCATTCCAAGAATAATCCGCATAGTCTTTATCCTCTCGATCAACGGGGATGCCGCACGATTGTCGGCGCGACTTTGACGCCACGTCGCTCCAAGGCAGTTTGCGTGCCTAGCGCGTCCGGCGGCTGAATACGGCTTGGCTCTACCGCTCAGGCAAGCTGTAGGGCGGCGCGCGATGCGAAAGGGGTTCGGCGCTGCGCAAGTGTGGTCACTCCGCGATCAGCAGGCGGAGCGCGGCAGTCGTGGTGAATGCGGCGGCCAGAGCTGGAAACTTGAGACAATCTGACGAGAGGGGGCCGGCGAACGGGTTTGGCCGTCGCGCGTGCGACCCGCGAGGCATTTCGGCTGTTGGGCGGCCAAGCGCCGCCGCGCCGCCGCCCGCCTGTCAACCGCCGCACATCGACGCTAAGGATCGGGGCGCTCGTGCTTAACGACGCAATCCGCCAAGGCGCCGGCCATCGCGGCATGCGCCATGCTTAGTAGTGCGAGCCGTCGGACGCTTAAGGCTCGTCACATCAAAAATGGCACGGGGTATTCCAATGTTCGCCGCGGGAAGAACAAAGCGCGCTTTGATCCGGGGGCTGACGCTAATACTCGTGATCGCCGGAACCGGCGCGCCCGGCGGGTGCGCCGCAACCGGCGCCAAAGCCACTCTGGAGTCGAATCTGCACTCCAGCGATCTCTCGTTTCGCTCGCAAAGCTGCGACATCACGGCGCGCCTGGAATGGACACTTTAAGGAGACGCGCCAACGACGACGAAAAGGGAACTATTCGGTCCGCGGCACGCGTCTCAGAGAGAGGGGCGACGGCTAACTCTCGAAGAGTCGCCGCACGCGAATCCGCAAGCCGTCGAGCGGCGCGGGGAACATCTCCACACGGCCGCGGATGCGACATCCGTCACCGGTGTGGCACAGCCGCCCTCGCCTGCGCGGTGGTCGCCGAAGGCGACCGTGAGACAGCCGGGGGCGGCTGTCCCACATGGCCATTCACGCCCGCGCGAAGTGTAACTGTGGCATCGCGCGGCTGGAAAGCCTGCGTCCTTAGGTAGCCGTTCGCTGTGCGTAAGCAGCGGCGGCACCCGGTTTGCACGGCCGCCCCGCTTGGCCATCATGACCGTGCTGTCCCGTTCCTCTCACCGCTGGTGAACTCATGCCGGAATCTCGCGACTCGATCAAAAACGTTTGGGGTCCGCGGACGCCTTACTACGGCGAGAAACAATGGCCCGAACGGGTGGATCAGAACCTGGTCGAAGAGCCCGATCGCTGGGTGCAATCGTGCTGCGTGCTCTGTACGAACGGCTGCGGAGTGGATATCGGCGTCAAAGACGGGCGGATTGTGGGCGTGCGCGGCCGGGCCGACGACCGCGTGAGCCACGGCCGCTTGGGTCCGAAAGGAATGTACGCCTGGCAGGCTAACGCCAGCGGCGATCGACTGCTGCGGCCGCTGGTGCGCGACGGCAAAAAGCCCGACAGTCCGTTCCGCGAGGCCTCGTGGGACGAAGCGATGGACTTCATCGCCCGACAGTGCCAAGACGTGCGCGAGAAGTACACCAGCGGCGCGATCGGGTTCTACAACTCCGGCCAACTGTTTATCGAGGACTATTACACGCTCAGCGTCCTGGCTCACGCCGGACTGGGCACCAAGCACGTCGATGGCAACACGCGGCTCTGCACGGCCACTGCGTCGTTCGCCCTGCGCGAATCGTTTGGCAACGACGGCAATCCGGCCAGCGTGACCGATTACGACACCGCCGACTGCATCGCTCACTTCGGACAAAACCCGGCGGCCAATCAAACGGTGCTTTGGATGCGCATCCTCGACCGCCGCCGCGGGCCCAACCCGCCCAAGCTGGTGGTGGTCGATCCGCGCCGCACCGACACCGCCAAGGAAGCCGATGTTCACCTCGCGCCCAAGCTGGGCACCAACGTGGCCGTGATGAACGGTCTGTTGAACCTGATCATCGCCGCCGGACAAATCGACCGCGACTTTATCGACCAACACACCGTCGGCTTCGAGCGGTTGCGTGAAGTGGTGAGTCAATTCCCGCCCGAGCGCGTCGAGACGATCACGCGCATTCCCGCCGACAAACTGCGCGAAGCCGCGCACGTGCTCGGCTCGTCCCAACGGCTGGTCTGCACGGTCTTGCAGGGTTTTTATCAAGCGACCGAGGCGACGGCCGCCGCCTGCCAGGTGAACAACCTGGTGCTGATCCGCGGCATGATTGGCAAGCCGGGCTGCGGAGTGATTCAATCGAACGGCCAGCCGACCGCTCAGAACACCCGCGAAACCGGCTGCGACGGCGATTTCCCCGGCTTCCGCAACTGGCAGAACCAGCGGCACATGGAAGAGCTGGCCCGCGTCTGGAACGTCGAGCCGCACACCATACCGGCCTGGGGACCGGCGACGCACGCGCTGCAAATCTTTCGCTTGGCCGAGGAAGGCAGCATTAAGTTTTTGTGGATCGTCGGCACCAACCCGGCGGTGTCGCTGCCTGAATTGCACCGCGTGCGGCGCATTTTGAAACAAGAGCGGTTGTTCGTCGTGGTGCAAGACGCCTTTCTCACCGAGACCGCCCGGCTGGCCGACGTGGTGCTGCCGGCCGCTATCTGGGGCGAAAAGACGGGCACCTTCACCAACTATGAACGCACCGTGCATATTTCGCGCAAGGCGATCGAGCCGCCCGGCGAAGCCCGGCCGGACATGGAGATCTTTCTCGACTTCGCCCGGCGGATGGATTTTCGCGACAAGGACGGGCGGCCGCTCATCAAGTGGCGCACGCCCGAAGAGTGCTTCGAAGCCTGGAAGAAGTGTTCCGAGGGCACGCCCTGCGATTACAGCGGCCTGAGCTACGCCAAGCTGAGCAGCCGCTCGGGTATTCAGTGGCCCTGCAACGAAAAATATCCCGAAGGCAAAGAACGGCTCTACGACGATTTCCATTTTCCCACTAGTTACGAAGAGTGCGGCGATTTTGGGCACGATCTCGAAACGGGCGGGCACATTCTGCCAGTCGATTACAAGGCGAACGATCCCCGCGGCCGGGCGTTTTTGAAACCCGCCGACTACCGCCCGCCGCACGAAGAACCGGACGACAAATATCCCTTCTTTCTCACCACCGGCCGAGTCGTCTATCACTTCCATACACGGACCAAGACGGGCCGCACGCCGCAATTGCAGCTAGCGGCGCCGGACGCCTTTGTGCAGATGCATGAAGACGACGCCCAGCGGCTGGGCATCGCCGAGGGAGACATGGTCGAAGTGACCTCGCGGCGAGGCACGGTGACGGCCACGGCACGGTTGGGCGACGTGCTGCCGGGGCATCTGTTTATTCCCTTCCACTACGGCTATTGGGATGAGCCGGAATCGGAAGGGTACGGCCCCAACGGCCGCTCGCGCGCGGCCAACGAGCTGACGCTCACTGCCTGGGACGTGGTAAGCAAGCAGCCGAGCTTCAAATACGCCGCCGTGCGGTTGGCCAAAGCCGGCGAGGCGCCGCTGACGGCGCGCGTGATCGGCGCGGCCAGCCAGGCGCTCGACCGAGCCTCGGAGTTGGCCGACTCGCTCACCGGCGGAATCCACCCGGCGCCGCGCAGCCACGTGGCCGATTACCTGGGCTACCTGGTGAACGCCAACGAAGAGTTCGCCACCGCTTGCGACTACGTCGCGCGGCAGCATGAGCAAAACGCCGAAATCCGCGAAGGGGCCGAGCTGATCGCCGCCTTTTCACGGCAGGCGATCGAGCGGCTGCGGCCTTTCGTCACGCAGTACGGCAATCAGGCAGACAGCGACAGCCGGCCCCTGCGCAAGACGCTTTTCCCGCGGCGCCGAGCGGGCGGCTTCGGCCTGCTGCGCGATCTGCACGCCCTGCACGTGCTCTGCTCCGACGCTCACGTGGCCGCCGAGGTGCTCAAAGACGCCGCCCGCGAGCTGCGCGATGACCCCTTGCACGACACCTGCCTGCTGCTCTACGGGCAGAACCAGCGGCAGCAAGCCTGGGTCGACACGATGATTAAAGAGACTGCGCCCAACGCCGTGGTGGTGCCGTCGTAAGCGACCGCGTAATGACAGTCGTAGGGTGGGACGAGTTTACGAGTCCCACCATTGCCTCACAACGGGGCTGGATGCTGAACGGAATGAATTCCGTTTTACTTGAGCTCCTTGAGCTTGATGTTCTTCCAGCGGCATTTGGCGCCGGCCGGCCAGCCCTTGCCGCCATGGACCTGCACGGCGATGCTGCCGCGCGCCCCCAACGCCTCGGCCACCTTTTGTTTGTCGTAGTTTTTGCCCGCGAACGTGTTGCCGTCGAACTCGCTGATCTTCACATCGTTGAGCCAGGTGGTAATCACCGGTGGCTGTCCCACGCAACGCACGCGGGCGGTGTTCCAATCGCCGAGCTTCCAGGCCCGCAGCCACTCGTCGCCGCTGGCGCTGTAACCAGCCGGCGGCGGATCGTCGACCGGCTTGGTGGTCAGCCGTGCGAGCTTTTTCTGGTCGTCATAGACGCCGAACAGGCTGTAGGACCGGTTGTTGAAGCCGCCGGTTCCCTCGCCGTAGATATGCCCGACGTCGCCCGCGTCGTGATAGTCGACCATCATCTGAAAGCACTCGCCCTTGTCGGTCGAGCGCAAAAACAATCCGCTATCGACGCCCCAATCGGGCTTGAGGTCGATCAGCAAATCGAAATCGCCGAACCTGCGATCGGTCAGCAGAATGCCGCCGTTACCGCTGCCCGGCGGGTCTTGTTCGCCGACGATCGCGCCCTCTTCGACGGTCCAGTGTCCTCCGGTGCCGTGGCCGATGCGCTGCGGATTCTTGTGCCAGCCGGCCAGCGAGCGGCCGTCGAAGAGCGAAATCCAAGCGTCACGGTCATTGCCCGGGCGGTCGCCGGCGTGGCCGAACGCTGTAAAGAAGGCGACCAAAAAGAACGCGAAGGCGTTGAAAAGATGATAGACCTTCATTTTTTCTCCTCATTCTATTTATCCTGCGTGAGTCATACGCTGTCGGCGGACCAACCGGTGATCGGTCGCCCGCAGCACGAGCAGCGATCCGGCCAGAAACGAACCGGTCAACAATGTCCATGCAAACCACCAACGGCCGGCGTCGGTCAAAGGTTCAGGTCGGAACGACCAGCGTACCTTATAGGCGATGCTGGTTTCCAACCACCAGAGGGCTCCCGCGGCGGCGGTCGCCAACACGAGAAATAGGATCGCTTTGAATACCCACCGCCCGTGCCCGAGGGCCATCCAGAGCGCGGTTAGCGAAACCAAACCTAAGAGGAGCCCGTCGCTGGAAGCGTGTATCCATTGCAGGCCGCTCAACCATTGCGATGAGCGCAGCAACTGTTGCATCACCGGAATAATCACCGCTACCAGCGTGGTGGCAATCAGTAAATGGCGCAGCGAGAATTGCACCGGGCCGCCGCCGGCGCCCATCTGGTCGCCGCGGTAAATCTCAATGCGGTAGCCTGCCGCACGCAGCAGACCGACGGCTGCTGCGATGCTGGCCACCTGCACCCCCACAATCACGGTCCAGGCGTCGTTCCAGGGGCCGCCCAAATGAAGATGTACGCAGTCCTTCAGAAAGGCCACGGGAATGTACGCCGCGGCGATGGTCGCAAATCGGCCCAGCCAAGGAGTCGCCCCCAACACAAGCCAACTCGTCAACGCGCCAACCTCGCTGGCGAAGAGGGCCTGCGCCAGCAGGTGCGTGCCGTGGTAGGTTGACATCGCGATCCGGCCCAGTGTCAAGTTGATCAGCAGCAATGACCAACCGACGATCAACAGTCGCCAGCCCCAGTGTGGCAGCCATCGCCCCGACGCAGCACTGAGCCAACCAATCTGAACTACGAACCAGGTATACAGAACCGCCATCAGCGGATCGGGCCAGCGTCGGGCCTCCGCATAGGCGAGCGCCCGATCGTCGATCGCCACCACCAGCGCCGGCAGCGCCACGCTGGCCAGGAGCAAACGAGGTGACAACATGGTCGGTATCCAATCAGAGGCCGCACGCGAAGCGTCGTAAAACGGAATTCATTCCGTTTGGAATCATGATGGGGCTTCGCATCGCCTAACAACGCGGAAGGAACGGAATAAATTCCGTTCTACTTTAATCCAATTGGTTCTTGCCGGGCTTCACGTCTTCCAGATGCTGGTGAATCAATGCTTGCAGCTCCGTCACCACCTGTGGCTCGTTCTTCGCCACGTCGAACGATTCGCCGGGGTCACGGTCCAAATGAAACAGCAACGGCGGATCGTGCGTCTCGGGCCGCGGCTGATTGTAGCCGCTCTGAGTGCGCAGGTGCAGCTTCCAAGGGCCGCGCCGCACGGCAAACAACTCGGCGTCGCGATAATAAAACATCGTGTCGCGCGGCCCGGCGGCATCGTCCTGCAACAGCACCTTGGATAAGTCATGACCGTCGAGCGGCCGGTCGCTCGGCGGCGCCACGCTTGCCAACTGGCAAAACGTGGGCAGCAAGTCGAGCGTGCTCGACATGGCGTGGCTGACCGCGGCGGCGGGCACATGGCCCGGCCACCAGGCGATGCCCGGCTCGCGCATACCGCCCTCCCAGGTGCTGCCTTTGCCGTCGCGCAGGCAGCCAGCCGAGCCGCCGTTGAGCTTTTGCGTGAGCCACGGGCCGTTGTCGCTGCTGAAAAACACCAAGGTATTGTCGGCCACGCCCAGCTCGTTAAGCGCATCGAGAATCCGGCCGGTGCTGGCGTCGATCGCCTCGACCACGTCGCCAAACAAGCCGCGGAGGCTGCGGCCCGCGTCGTCACTGCTGGCGTGCAACGGCACGTGCGGCATGGTGTGCGGCAAATAGACAAAGAACGGCCGGAGCCGGTCGCCGCCCACCGTGCGGCGGATAAAGCCGATCGCCTCGTCGGTATAGCGCTCGGTGAGCCGCCCTTGATCAGGGTCGGTCTCGACGATTTCTTCGTTTCGCATCAGCGGCAGCGGCTGCCAGGCCGGGCGGTTGTTCTGGGCGGGCCGCCCGTGCATGTCGTTCGAGTAGGGCAGCCCAAAGTAGTAATCGAACCCGTGCCGCGTGGGCAGATATTGCGGCAGGTGACCCAAGTGCCACTTGCCGATGCACGCGGTGGCGTAGCCCGCCGACGACAGCAGCTCGGCCAACGTCACTTCGTCGTCGGGCAGGCCGCCGGTCGAGTCGGGAAAGAGCACGCGCCGCCGTCCGCAGAGCCCGCTGCGTATCGGCAGCCGGCCTGTGAGCAGCCCCGCGCGGCTGGGCGTGCAGACCGGCGCGGCCGAATAAAATTGCGTGAATCGCATCCCTTCGGCGGCCATCCGGTCGAGCCGAGGGGTGTGAATCGTCGGATGGCCGTAGCAGCTCAAGTCGCCATAGCCCAGGTCGTCGGCAAAGATGACCACAAAGTTGGGCTGGGCTGCATTGTCCGCGCCCGCTGTCGGGCAAACGAGCGCGATTGCTAGCAAACACGCGGTCCAGAAGAACGTGGCAGGTTTCATCGGGGTGGAGAGAGGCAACGTGGATGGTTT
>DATFDL010000530.1:0-2449 GCA_035252155.1 Pirellulales bacterium
TGCTGATCTCGCCAAAGTAAGGCGCCTCGATATTGCGAGCGTCGGTGAGTTGACTGGCAAGGCCGACGCTGCGCCGCAACTCGGCCGATTCGTCGCCCCAGGCGAACCGACTGGCGTAATACGAGTTCCACGGATCGGCCCGTGGCTCGCGCGGGTCGTCGAGTTCGATCTCCAGCCCCACCACCCGCGACCCGCGCCAGAGCTCGATCCGCTGCGTGAACCCGGTCACACGCTCGCCCGTCTCGTCAATCAACCGCCCGCGGCTGACGATCTGGCTATAAGCCGATCCCGCCTCCGTCACTTCGACGCTTTCGGCAAGCATGGTCGAGTAGATGGCCTGTTGATCGGGGTCGCGCCAGATTTCGCCGGGCTTGGGGCGCGGGGCCGGCAAGCGAAAGGCAAGCTGTTGCGAAAGCAAATTGCCCCGACGGCCGATCTCGTGGATCGAACGAATACCGCCGGTCTGCGGGCTGACGACCACCTGCAGAAGATCGTTGCGGATGGTTGGTTCTTTGTCGGAGGGTCGCTTTTCGCTCCGCGAAAAAACGGTCTTTCGCGGACCGAGCGCCGACGATGGCGAAGCGGAAGACGACTTTGCACCGCCCGGTCCGATCCACGCAAAGCCCATCGGCGGCAGATCGACGACTGCGCGTGTGCAGTCGGCGGATTGTTGTGCGGCCACGACCGGGCCGGCAACGTCAGGCGGCGCGGCGAGTGCGGGCAAACAGATGCCGGTCCGTCGCGCGAAGGGCTGCGAGTTGAGCACCAGGCACCCGTCGCCCTTGGCCGCCAGCCGCTGGGCGAGCGCCTCGGCGGTCGTTGCAAAGCACCGATCGAGTTGGGCGTCGAGATCGCTGGCCGGATCGGCGCCGGTTGCAATGGGCAACCGCGCTTCAGCGAGCAGTTGGCCGACGCTGTGTAGGGTGGGCATTGCCCACCGCTCTCGTTGAGGCAGGGCATCGCCTTCGCTCAGTGGTTTCGTTGGTTCGCGGCCTCCGCCCAGAAGATCCACCAGCATCGCGAGCGCCTCGACGCTCACGGCCCGCGCTGAGCGCCAATGCAAATCGATCAGCCGCGAGAGCGGATCGGCCTCTTCTTTGATGATCGCTTGCCGCAGATAGGGGGCGCGGTATTGGTCGGCGCGGAACCTGGTAAGCTCACCAGGCCGGTCGGTCTGTTGAAAATAGTCGCTCAGCGTAATAAATCGACCCAGTACGGGAGCGTACGACGCTGTCCGCCGCAGATCTTCAAAAAACGGGCTCACTTGGCCTGGCCAATGCGCGAAGACCAGCGTGGCCACGTGATCGGCGTCCATGGTTTCGCCCATCCTGCGAGGATACGTCAGCAGGCTTTCGGCGGTGTTGGCGTCGAGCGGCAAGCGGCCGAGGGCGTCGATCGCGCTGGCGCCCAGACCTTCCCAGCGCGTCTTGCCTTGCCCGCCGCGGGGAAACTGCCCCTCGTCGAGCGTGAAGTGCAGCGCTCCAGTGTAGCCGGCCCACGCAAGCACGCCGGGCAACAGCGGCGAAAGCCCGTAACGCCGCCGGCCAAAAACCGTCACGTTTTGGCCGAGCAGCCGCTGGTACGTCTCGGCCCCGCGCCGCAACTCCGCCACGACCGACTCGATTGGCGCCAGCGCCAACTCGCCTTCGTCGAATTCGCCGCCGGCGATCGAAACCGCGCCTTGCTCGATTGCCGCTCGCAATGCCGAGAGCGTATCGGGCTGGCTCGTCGCCATCTCATCGAGCAGACGCCCGCTGAGCAAAAGGCTTTTGGGCGTCGGCTCGGCCAACTCGCGGCGCAGGCCTGCCCCGAGCGTGGTGGACGCCGTCAACACCAAGTCGATCAGATAGGCTTCGACCGGGTAAAAACGCTCACGGGCCTCGGTGAGCACCTCAAAGCACGCCCGGAGTTTGTCGCGGGCGGCATCGGCATTGCCGGCCACGGCGGCTTGGGCGGCGGCGACGGCCTGATCGCGCAGGTGGATTTCGTCGACGTTGCTCATGTATCGCATCTGCCGCGTCAGCAATTCGACCAGCAGATGGCAGAGTCCCAGGGCGAGAAAGTCAGCCGCCAAAGCGACATCGACCTGCTTGGGTTCGTCGCAGCCGGCCAGGGCCGCCGCCAACATTTCCTGACGGCGATGCAGCTTTCGGACGACCACGGCCCCGCCATCGGCGGCCCGGTTGGCCCAGCCGGCCAAGAGCAGCGGCTCGCTGGGCGGCGGGACAATATAGAGTCGCCCGGCCACTTCGTCGGGCGGGTTGTCGGCCCGATACCACGTGGGCAGGCGTCCAGCGGCGGCGAGCAGGGCCGGATGCCACAGGGCCGACCAGGCCGAGAGCAGCCCTTCGGCCTCTTGCCCCTCTTGATAGACCGGAAAGTCTTCCAGACTATGGCAGGGCAGCAGGATGGCGAGTTCGGTATACATAGGGTTCAGGGTTCAGGGTTC
>DATFDL010000531.1:0-3704 GCA_035252155.1 Pirellulales bacterium
TTGCGCGGCAGGTGCGCCGGTGCGCCGCGCCGCGCGTCTTGAATCTATTCGCCTACACCGGCGCCGCGACGCTGGCGGCGGCCGCGGCGGGGGCCGAGGTGACCCATGTCGACGCCGCGAGGACCACAGTCGCATGGGCGCGGCGCAATGCGGACCTTTCGGGACTGAGCGATCGACCTATTCGTTGGATCATTGACGACGCGCCGACCTTTGTCCGACGCGAACTGAAACGCGGCCGACGCTATCAGGCCGTGATACTCGATCCGCCCAGTTACGGACACGGCCCCAAAGGCGAAGTCTGGAAGCTCGCCGATCATCTGCCCGAGTTGCTGGCCGATTGCGCGAAGCTCACGGCCGACGACCGGCGGTTTATGCTGCTCACCAGCCACACGCCGGGCTTTGGGCCGGCGGTGCTCGGACGACTATTAGCCGAGGCATTCGACGTTGCCCGAGTCGGTTCTGACGAGCTGGCATTGTGTGCGTCGTCGGGCCTGCGGCTGCCTTGCGGAGCGATGGCACGGGTCGGACAATAATGATGGGAGGTGTCAATCGTGAACACGAACCGCGATACCGGCTGGCGGCGATTCTCATTGCGCTCGTTGTTGCTGGTAATTGCAATCGTATGTATCACTCTTGGCGTTACGTCGCCGCATTCGTCGGTTTTTGCCGGCGTCTTCGCGGGTGCGGTGTTCATAGGTGCGCCCCTTGCGTTCTTGATCGGAGCAATCCGGTCGCGGGCCTACACACGGGCGTTTTGCGTTGTCGCATTTCTGCCATCCGTGGTCGCCCTCTACATGGCTTGTCAACGGTTTCTTGAAGTGCCGCTCGATCGAATAGCGATTCGAGAATCGTCTCCGACGTGCTTCGAAGCAATGGCCGTCGCGTACCATGCCGGCCTCGCTAGCGTAACGATACGCTGGATTGTCGTTCGCATACACAGCCGCATGAGGGTGGATGGTCGGTTTGACAAATGGCTTTGATCGTGATGGCTTCTCCATTGTGCCCGACTGCTCGATGCGGACTTGCTACAATGAACCGAGGCGTCCAGAATGCCGAGGTGCTTTCATGAAACAAATTACGAAAATGGTGAACTGCGAAAGCCAGCCCTCCTGTCACTTCGTATTACCGTCGACGGGTGCGTCGGTCGTGTGGGCGATTTTGGCAACCGCCGGCTTCCTTCTTGGTCCCTTATCAATTCGGTCGGCACTGGCCCAACCGGCGTTGGAACGCCTTGAGCGCCAGGTACGCGACCAGACGGCGAGTAAGGCTAAGAAAGATAAGCCGGGCAAGCCGTCCGACGACGATGGGATCGGCTACCTGGGCATCGTTGCCGACGATCGCGATGTCTCGGGGCTGGGCGTGCGCATCGTGGAGGTGGCGGCGGGTGGGCCGGCGGACAAGGCCGGTCTGAAGCTGGGCGATCTGGTCACCAAGATCGGCGACCGGTTGGTCCGCGATCTCGACGACTTCGCCGCCGCGTTGCACAACATGCCCGCCGGCCGAAAGCTGCGGTTCACCGTCGAGCGCGATTTCGAACCGCGCCGCATCGAGGTAACGCTGGGCAAGCGTCCGCCGGAAGAAAAGCGGCTCGCGCCTGAATTCGGGCGGATCGGCGATCCCACTGCTGCCGCGCCGCCGCGAATGAGCTTGCTCGGCGTGCGGGTTGAAGATGTCGATGCCCAAGTTCAGGCCGACGCGGGGCTGCCCGACGCGCGGGGCGCCGTGGTGACGCACGTCACCGAAGGCTCGCCGGCCGACCTGGCGAAGGTGCCACTGCGAGCAGTGATCGTGGCGGTGAACGGCAAAGAGGTCGATTCGCCCGCCAGCCTGAAGCGGTTGATTGCCGCGGCGGGGCCGGGCAAGGAGATCCGTCTCGACTATTACCACCGCGGAAAGCTAGTCGAGCGCACCTTGCGGCTCGCCGAAGTGCTTGAACCCGAAGGCGGCGTGGCCCCCGCCGCCGCGAACGAGCCGGTGGCCGATTCGCAAAAACCCAGCGAGGAGCCTGAACCGCTCACCGATCAAGAGCGCATCGAGCGGCTCGAAGAGCGAGTCCGTCAGCTCGAAGCACGGCTCAACGAATTCGAGCGATTACTCTCCAAGCCGCCGGGACGAGCTCGCTAGCAGCGCGTGAACCGCCATCGATGGGTGCGGTGGGCCGAGCGAAGCGAGTCCCACCATTTGACCTCGCTCGTCGCGGCCGCGCGTGCTATGTGCCAAAGTGGGACTCGTTTCACCCGACCCCGTATGCTTCAAGTTAAACGGGCGACCGCCCGTTTGCGCTGACCGGTTTCGACATCCAAAAACGGCGATGGCCTCTGTAGGGAACGCCCTCCGTGGCGTTCCGCCGAGGGGCGGGTTGACGTCGAATCGCAGTTCGCGGAACGCCACGGAGGGCGTTCCCTACAGACGTTGTGGGGCAGAACCACTTTAACTTGATGCCTATTGGCAACTTCTTTCACTCGCCCCACCCTACGGCTTCGGCCTCGGCATTCTGCGACATCAGGAAGCGGTTGACCAGGCAATCATTTCGCTGCCGGCCCCGTGACGCCGCTGGAAATCGCTTCGACCAAACGCCGGGGCACGCCGATGTCAAGCACGTCTACTTGCCCGGTGTAGGCATCGGCGCCGGGCGCTAGAAAGCCCGGCTTGGCCGCCACAAACGTGCAGGTATGACATGCGCGGATCGTGCGTGTTGCCGCCGCGCCCGTGTCGCAGTCGAGCCCGCTGGGCAGGTCGATCGCCAAAATCGGCCGTTGGCTGTCGTTGAGCTGGGCGATCACCGCGTCGAGCGGCGCGCGCGGCTCGCCCTGGGCGCCGGTGCCCAACAGAGCATCGACGACCCATTCGGCCTTGGCCAGAAAATGGGCCAGCCGCGCCGCGTCGTGCCGCTTGCCGAAGATCTCGATCGGCACGCCCGACTTTTGCAAGATCGCGAAGTTCAAGCCCGCGTCGTCCGATAGATCGTCGGCTTCGGACCAGACGAGCACCTCGACCGGCACCGACCGCAAGTCGAGATGTCGGGCGAGCACGAAGCCATCGCCGGCATTGTTCCCTTTGCCGCAGCAGACCAACACCGGCCCGCGAGCGCCGAGTTCCATCAGTTTGTCGGCCACGCCGCGCCCGGCGTTTTCCATCAAGACGAGGGTGGACATGCCGTACTCATTCACCGCTCGGCGATCGACCTCCCGCGTCTGGCGACGATTCAAAACAGGCTGGTCCATACCTTTACAATAGCGTCAAGGTTGACTATCAAACAATCGTCGGCAGCAATGAGCCACCTCGTGTGTAGGCTTCCTGAACCCTGAACCCTGAACCCCGAACCCTGAACCCTCTCGTCATGCCTCTGTACGAATATCACTGCAACGCTTGCGACGCTGAATTCGAGTTGCTGGTCCGATCGACGGAGCAGCCCACGTGCCCAACCTGCCAAAGCCCGCGTTTGGAGAAGCGATTGAGCGTGCCGGCGGCCCCGGTGACGGGGGCCGGCGGCCTGCCGATGGCCGGCGAACCCTGGCAAGGCTGCGGCAAGCCCGGCTGCGGCCCCGGCGGCTGCGCGATGTAACAAAGTCAAAATGTAAAACCTAGCATTGACGGATATGGCCATCGAGAAGGTTTCTGTCGCTGACGCCCGCAGCGCGTCGGCCGTGGGCCGTCAGGTGCGGCTGCAAGGCTGGGTGCGCACGCGGCGCGACTCGAAGGGC
>DATFDL010000532.1:0-3054 GCA_035252155.1 Pirellulales bacterium
CGAATCGCAGTTCACGGAACGCCACGGAGGGCGTTCCCTACAGACGTCGCAGAGGACATTACCGCTTTTTTTGTAAACCGATACCCGCGGTGAGTCCATTATTCGCCCGCTGGCTCGTATCCATCTCCCGCCAAGATCGGCCGGTCGATGGATCCGACGGACGGCCGCAAGCCGAGCACACGCATGCCGACGGGCATCACCGCCGCCGCGGTTCCGGGCACGCGCACCAGCAGCGCCATTGCCGCCAGCCGCGCCACGCTCGACAGGCCGAAAATGAAGAGATAGGTGGCCGGCGCTTCGCCCACCAACCGTAAGATGCCGCCTCCCAACAGCGAACCAATCGCCGTGGCCGCGGCGTTGCCGAGGTTATAGGTGGTGAGCACGCTGGTGCGTTCCTCGTCGCGAATCGCCTCGAAGAACAAGAGAAACATGGCCAGTTCGTAGGCGGCCCACGCCAGCCCAGACGCAATCTGCACCAGCACCAGATAGCCAAAGGCATTCGAGACCAGCCACAATGCCGAGACCGGCACGATCGCCAATCCGCCCAGCCAGAGCAACCGCCGGGTGCCAAAGCGCCGCGCCAATTGGCCGAGGGCGGGCAAGGCCAGGGCCTTGGTGGCGTAGGCCGTGGCGATCAGGGCGACGTACTCGTAGTACGAAAAGCGAATGTGCTTGAGCATGTAGGGTGTGAAGAACGGGCCGGCGATCTGCGCGGCCGTCTGCACGGCGAAAAAGTAAACCAGCAATGCGCCGTCCGAGCGGCGCGCCGCCAGCAGATCTGTCAGCGGCACGCGGCGATGCTTGCTGTCAGGCGGCATTGGCTCGCTTTGGCTGGCCAGCAATCCGGCCGAGCAATAGCGGCAAACCGACGCCGTGAGAAAAAGCGCGGCGAAGGTGGTCACGGCGGCGTGCGTGGAGGCGAAGGCTTGCAGCGTCAAACCGCCCGCCAAGAAACCGATCAAAACACCAAGCTGGCTGAACCGCGTGCGGCGTGCAAAGTAGCCCGCCCGCATCGAGCCGGGCACGAGTGTGGCCGCCCAACTGTTCCAGGCCGGGCCAGCAGCCAGGCCCGTGCCCCAATAAATGGCCGCCATCAAGAACACGAGCCAACCGGCGATCTGTCCGGTCCAGGCGGCCACCGCCAACGGAAGAAACGCCGTCGCCTGGCACGCCGCGCAGAGCACGACCCACCGCCGGTACGATCCCAGCCTTCGCACGGCCGCCGGCGAAATCAACTGCAACACCGCGCCGGCCACCATCGGCAGCGTGGCGACGAGGCCCGCCGCCAGCTCGCCCATGCCTGCGGCCAATACGAAGGCCGGTAAATAGGTCTCGCCGATGCCCACCATGACGCTAAAGATCGCGCCGTCAGCCGTCATGGCGCGTAGGTCTTTGCGCGTGCAGCCGATGCGCGCAGCGGGCCTGGCAGGCGCTATCACGCGCGGCTGCGGCTGGGGATGAGCTACGGTCGCCATGCGTTTGCCCCCATTGGTAGCCGCGGCACTCCGTGACGGGGATCGCGGTCGCCTTTGGCGATCGCCGGTCTCCGCCACGGAGTGTCGGAGCTACCTTGTACGCGCCTCTGGTTGCGAATACATTGTCGGCCATGAAAGCCATTGCCGTCCGTCCCGGTACACCCAACAGCGTCCATCTGGCCGACCTGCCCAAGCCGAAGCTCAGCGACATCGCGGGCGGGCGCGGGGTGCTGGTCAAAGTGCTCAAGGTCGGCGTCGACGCCACCGACAAGGAGATCAACGAAGCCAAATACGGCAACGCCCCGCCCGGCTACGATTTTTTGGTGCTGGGCCATGAATCGTTCGGAGTGGTGGCCGAAGTCGGGCCGAACGTCACGCACGTGCGGCCGGGCGACTATGTGACCGCCACGGTGCGCCGGCCGGGCGGGTCGATCTACGATCAGATCGGCACCTCGGACATGACCAGCGAAGAGACCTACTATGAGCGAGGCATCAATCTGCTGCACGGCTTTTTGACCGAATACTACGTCGAAGATGCCGAGTTTATCGTCAAAATGCCGGTCGGACTGAAGCACCTTCACGTGTTGGCGGAGCCGATGAGCTGCGCCGCCAAGGCGGTCGAGCAAGCCTTCGAGGTGCAGCGGCGGATGCGCGTCTGGCGGCCCCGCGTGGCGTTTGTCTTGGGCGCGGGGCAGATCGGCCTGCTCAGCACGCTCGTCTTGCGGCTGCGCGGCTTGCAGGTTTATACGGTTGCTCGCTCGCCCGCCCCGAACCTCAAGGCGGAAATCGCCGAAGGTTTCGGCGCTCAGTACGTCAGCACCGAGCGAACGCCGCTGGCCAAGCTGGTCGGGCAGGTCGGCAGGGCCGATCTGATCATCGACGCCACCGGCTCCAGCGCCATGGCCTTCGGCGCGATGGAGCATTTGGGGCTTAACGGCGTGTTGGTCTGGACCAGCATCACCGGCGGGCAGGGACGGGTGGAGCTGCCCGGCGACAAGATCAACCTCGAGTGGGTGCTGGGCAACAAGCTGTTGCTCGGCTCGGTCAATGCCAACCGCAAACATTTCGAGAAAGGAATCAAAGACCTGGCGTTAGGCGAGGTGATGTATCCCGGCGTGAGCGAGCGGATCCTCACCAACCCCGTCCAGGGCCTGGACAATTACGCCCAGATGATGCAACTCTTGGTGGAAGAAAAGAACGCCTTGAAGGTGTACGTCGAAGTGGCCCCAGAGTAACTCTACCTTACGGCTGGCACTGGCAGGGGTTGGCGGCGTAGGTGGTCGTGGGCGTGCCGTAATACGATCCCGCCGGGTAAGTCGTTCCATAGGCGGGCTGGCTAAACAACCCTCCGGGCCGGCAACAACCGGCCAACGACGTGGCGGCCAGCATGCCGCAACACAGCAACAGCCATTTCATCGGAAAGGATCCCTGGGGCCGGCTCGCGGCCCTTGCTTGAGGCGTGCGTGACCGCGCTCGATCGGCGGATGGAATTGAAGGGGTCGGCACGATAGGGCGCTTGCCATTGTGGGTCAAGGGCAGATTTTTGGCGAAGGATTCCGCCGACGATCAACAATATAGG
>DATFDL010000533.1:0-13723 GCA_035252155.1 Pirellulales bacterium
TCGGGCTGAGCGATCAGCCCGGAGTTGGGGTCGCTGATGCCTTGAATAAAGTAAATCGCGCCGAACAAGAACCCGATTCGGAGCGTCTCGATCAGCCCCAGGGCCTGGCGTCGCAGGGTGCGTCGTTCCATGCTTGTGCCCCGCGGATGCAAACGGCGCGCCTGTTGGCCAGCGTGGCGCAGCGTTTGCAACAGCCAGCGCCGCAGTTCAAGCCTTCCGAGGTCAGTGAAATGAACCTTTCGATCGCATCGAAGCCCCACGGCAAGCAAGCCGCCGCCCGTTTCATGGATGGCCATGATGGGCAGCCGCTGCTGTTCGGCGAGAGGGCCATTCGCCGGACGGCGCGGCGGCGTGGACCCGGCCCGATCGCATGGCTCGCGGTACGGTATGCCTTCGAGACTGCCCGGCTTCAATGGAAAAAGCATCTCCGCTTTCGCCACAGACAGAATGGTCGAGCGTGCTCGGCTTACACCGCGATGGAGATCGGTGAATTCACCGCCATCAACGCTCGCCAGGCCTGGGCCAATTGGCGCACCATTCCTCGCAACCTGTCGGGCAAGTTGCCAAATCGACCGATTTTCGCGCTCGATCTCTGTTGCGGGACAGGCGACTCGACCGAAGTGCTGGCCTGGTACTGCCCGGTGGGCTCGCACATCCACGGGCTGGAATACAACCCGGCATTTGTGGCCGCCGCTCGACGACGAAGGTTTCTGAATCGTATCGGCCGCGATGTGCACACCAGCTTTATCGCTCAAAGCGTGCTCGAGGCATTTTGCGACGACCGCGGCGATCGTCTGCCTAACGCGTGCGCCGACCTGGTGAACGCCAGTGGCGCCATTGGCTGTCATTTCGATCATCAGGCGACCGCGCGCCTGGCGGCTGAGTGCCGCCGCGTGCTGCGCCCGGGTGGACTGGCGCTCATCGACAGCGGGCCGGAAGGCACCCGCCGCGGAGCGCTGCGTGGGATTTTCACCGAGGTTGGCTTTGCCTATTCGGGCGAGGCACGCAGTTGCCCGTTCGACCGCATGTGGCAGCTCTGCTTTACGAAGCAATGACGTAGTCTTCTCCGCGGGCGGCGAAGGATTATATTTCACGCGGGCATGAATCCGCCAATGTGGGACAGCCGCCCTCGGCTGTGCCACATTGGCGACGGATGTCGCATTCGCTGCCGCGTGGAGTATACATGCGCCGCTGATCGCGGTGCGGCCACATCACGCGGAGCGTGATGCCTACTTTAAAAGGGTAAATGCGCCCCGGCTCCATTGCGCCGGGCGAGCTCCAGCAGCTTGGCGCCTACGGCGACGTCTTCCAACGCTAAACCCACGCTCTTAAAGAGAGCCAGGCTTTGTGGACTGCCGCGGCCTACCGCTCGGCCCGCCACCACGTCGGCTAGCTCGACGGCCCGCGACCAGTCGAAGATGCCCTTTTGCAATGCGTCGACAAAATCGCCCGCTTCATGCTGGCAGGCCGCGATGCTGTCGCAAACGATGTTGTCGGCCCGGCGGACGACGGTCGAGTCGATCTCGGCCCGCGTCAGCCAGTTCGAGCCGACCACCGCCACAAACGAGCCTTCGGCCAACCAATGGCCGTCAAAGACAGGCTCGGCGCTGTTGGTGGCGGTAACCACCAGGGGCAGCTCTTCGGCGGCTTCTTGGGGTCGGTCGACGGGCGAAATCTCGCAGCCCAGTTGCTCGCTCATGCGGTCGGCGAAGCTTTCGCGTTTTTTCTGGTCGCGGCTGTAGACAAAGACTCGCTTGAGCTGCCGCACGGCGGCCAGCGCGGCCAATTGCGTTTCGGCCTGATGGCCTGCGCCGAACAACCCGGCCTCGCTGGCTTCGAGCGGCGCCATATATTCGGCGGCCAGTCCGGTGACCGCGCCGGTGCGCAATTGCCCGAGCCGATCGGCCTCGATCAATGCGGTCAGCCGCCCCGACTCAGTTTCATAAAGACCCACTAGAAACTGCGCTCCGCGCCGGGTGGTGGTGTAGCACTTCCAGCCGACCAGCCCCAGGTGCGGCAGAGCGGCGCTCATCGAGTGCAGCACGACGCCCGGCGCCTTGGCCCTCTGGCGCGGCACGTTGTCGGCCTCGCCGGCTGCCAGCCGCCGGAACGCCTCTTCGACCGCGTCGATGGCCGTTCGCATGTCGAGCAAGCGAATGACATCGGCTTCCGTGAGATAAACGGCGGTCATCTTTGCTCGATCCTTCGGCCGCGACCGTTACCGCCCGTGCAATTGCCGCAAGAATTCGGCGGTCGTCGGCAAGGTGGACAGCAGCTCTTGCTGCCGCTGCTTGACCTCGGCAAACAGCGACTCGGCCCGAGCCACCGACTCGGGCTTATGGGCCAGCACCGGCAGTGGCCGATCGGGCAATAAGCCCAACCCCGCAAAGATCGCATAATAGCTGCCGTTGGTCCAGAAGTTCCGAAACTCCGCGTCGAAATTGCCGTAGTAGGTGCTTTCGTCCGAGATGGGCGGATTGACCGCCAGGCCTGCTCGATAGGCGGCGATCTTCTCGCGAAAGTTGTCGGCCAGGCGCAGCTCTTTATTCGCCCGCCAGAAGGGCGTGTCGGTGCGCGGAGCAAAGTGAAAATGCGCCTGGATAAAATCGCGCGTGTCGTCGAACATCAGCTCAATCTCGCGATTGAAGCGGTCGATGAGCACGGCGTCGAAGTTTTTGTCGGGAAAATGCCGGGCAAGTTGATAGAGCGCGCCATAGATAAAATAGATGCCGCTCGACTCCAACGGCTCGACAAAGCACGAAGCCAGCCCCACGCTGACGCAGTTCTTCACCCACGCCCGGCGATTGCGTCCCACGCGAAAGCGAATCTGGTTCAAAGGCGTTTGATTCGGGTCGAGCCGCCATAGCCGGCAAAAGTCTTCGGTCGCCTGATCTTGGCTCGCGAACCGGCTGGAATAGACGTAGCCCGTGCCAAACCGCCCGATGAGAGGAATCTTCCAACTCCAGCCGGCCGGCATAGCAATGGCCGAGGTATACGGCTCGACGCCGTCCCGCTGATCGTCGTTCGGCACCGAGCAGGCCACGGCACTGTCGCAGAGCAGGTGATCGTTCATGTCCAAGAACGGCTCGCCGAGAGCCTTATTGATGAGTAGCCCGCGAAAGCCCGAGCAGTCGATGAACAAGTCGCCCTCGACGGTGCGGCCGCTTTTGCACCGCAGGGTTTTGATGAAACCGCGTCCGTCGAGCTCGACCCCCTCGAGCTCATCTTCGAGATGCGCAACGCCCAGCGTGCCGGTGGCGAATCGTTGCAAGAACGCCGCCACCAGGTGGGCATCGAAATGCCAGGCGTATCGCGTGGCCCGGCGGCCATTGAGCCAACAGGGGGCGAGCTTGGCATCGAGCAGCGGCGGCTCGCAAAAGCAGGCGTAGTCGAACGGCTCGTCGGTCTCATGCCGATGTTTCTTCAAATACCAATAGTGCGAAAGCGGAATTTGATCGCAGTCGGGCAGCAATCCAAACGGGTGGTCGAAGTGGTCGGTCGAGCGGCCGAAGCGGCGGGCCTCGGCCGCGGGGGCACCGGGAGTGCGCCAGTTGATGAACCGCACGCCCACCTTGAAGCTGGCGTTGCACTCCCGCATCCAGTCGAATTCGTCGATCCCCAGGTAGTCGAAAAACACCTTGTGCAGGCTGGGAATCGTGGCCTCGCCGACGCCAATTTTGGCGATGGCGGGGGCCTCGATCAACGTGATCCGCACGCTTTGCTGCAGGTGCTTGGCCAGGTACGAGGCGGCCATCCATCCGGCCGTGCCGCCCCCCAAAATGACGACGTGTTGGATGCGTGACTCCATGCGGCGGCGAATCAAGGGTGTCGTTTCAAAAGATGCAATCGCAAGGTGTAGTCCCTATCATAACTATAATCCGTCGCCGGTGCTTAACTTACGGCGTGCTAGCCGCCAAGCGGCGAAAATGGCTGAAACCTGCCCCGGCAAACGGCAGTATTAACTGCATGACCAGCCCGAACGAAACGAACGGACTCTCGGCGGTCGATCCGGCCTGGGCCTGGAGCGCCTTCGAGCCCGACGCCGCCACGCCCTGGGATCGCACGCGCGTGGCACATCTCTATCGCCGGGCAGGGTTCGCCGCCACCTGGCGGCAGCTCGACGAGGCACTTGCCGCCGGCTGCCCCGCCACCGTCGACTGCCTGCTGACCGGCGAACCCACGAGCGAAAACTTTTACGCGCAGGCGCGGCAAACGGCCGAATCGCTCTTGGCCACTGGCAATCCGGCCCAACTGGCCGCCTGGTGGCTGAACGTCATGCTTCGTTCGCCACATCCGCTGCTGGAGAAGCTGACGCTCTTTTGGCACGGACATTTTGCCACGTCGGCCGCCAAAGTGACCGAGGTGCGAATGATGTACGCCCAAAACTCGATCCTGCGCAGACACGCTTTGGGCCGGTTCGGCGCGATGTTGGCGGAGGTTTCCAAAGACCCCGCCATGCTCGTTTGGCTCGATTCGACGACCAATCACAAGGCCCACCCCAACGAAAACTTCGCCCGCGAAGTCATGGAGCTGTTTTGCCTGGGGCTGGGCAACTACAGCGAACACGACATCAAGAAAGCCGCCCGCGGCTTCACCGGCTGGGAGCTGCGGCAGGGCGAATTTCGCTTCAACGCCGGGCAGCACGACGACGGCGAAAAAACCCTGCTCGGCCAAATCGGCCGCTGGACCGGCGACGATGTGCTGCGCATTCTGCTCGCCCAACCGGCCACCGCGCGGTTTCTTGTACGAAAATTGTTTCGTCACCTGGTCAGCGAAACCGCCGATCCGCCGCCGGCGCTGATCGAGCCGCTGGCCGAGGGCCTGCGCCAGCGCGACTACGACCTGAGCTGGCTGGTGCGGACCATCTTCAACTCACGCTTGTTCTACTCGCCGCATGCCGTACGGCAGCGAGTCAAAAGCCCGGTGGAACTGGCCATTGGGCTGCTCCGCTCGCTCGAAGGCACGGTCAATTGCTATGCCTTGGCCGACGACCTGCGAGATCTGGGCCAAGCGGTTTTATTTCCGCCCAATGTCAAAGGCTGGGACGGCGGCACGGCCTGGATCAACTCTTCGACGCTCGTCGGTCGGGCAAACCTGGTATGGGGGTTGGTCGGTGGAAACGGTCGCTTGAAGAGCCGCCTTCAGCCGCGGAAGTTACAGGCGCTGGCCGGGGCCGATCAGGTGGCCGACGTCGTATCTCGGCTGACCGAGCTACTGCTCGCCGCGCCGATTTCTGACGAGCTGCGTGTGCAGTTGACCGCGGTGGCCGCCGACAGCCCCAATGACGACCGCCTGCGGCTGGCCCGCGTCATTCAAGCGATCGCCACGTTGCCTGAGTACCAGTTAGCGTAACGGATAAAGCATTGCAGGGGGCGTAACAAACCGGAGGATGGCCTTCCAGGCCGTCTCAGCCCCAACCACCAGATAACAACGATCTAAACTTTCAAGATCAAATCATGAGCACCACTCGCCGGCAATTTTTACAAGCCACACTCGGCTCTTCCACGCTGCTCTCGCTCGGCCTGAGTGTGCCCGACTTTTTGGCAAGGGCGGCCCGCGCGTCCGAAAGCCAACCGCCGCGCGGCGAAAACGTGCTGGTCGTCGTTCAACTCAGCGGCGGTAACGACGGACTCAACACGCTCATCCCGTTCGCCGACGATGGCTATGGTCGCAACCGCATCGTGCTGCGCATTCCCACCGAGCAGGTGCTCAAGCTCGACGATCATCTCGGCCTGCATCCGCAGATGCCGGGCTTTCGCAAGCTGATTGAAGCCGGCCGGTTGGCCATTTTGCCGGGCGTGGGTTACCCCAACCCCGATCGTTCGCACTTCCGCTCGATGGACATCTGGCACACCGCGCGGCCCGAAGTCGAAGACAAACGCGACGGCTGGCTCGGGCGATGTCTCGACCATGCTCCGCGGGCCGCGGGCGGCGACGTGCCCGCGTTGCACCTAGGCGCGGGCCCGTCGCCCCTGGCGTTGGCCAGCCAGCGCTCGCCCGTGCCGTCGATCGAATCGCTCGAAGGTTTCCGGCTGCGCGCCGAGGGGGGCGCTTTGCCGCTGGAGTCGCTGGGCAAACTGGCCGAGGCGGCCCGGCCCGATGCGCCTCCGCTCGTCGAGTTTTTGCGGCACAGCGCGGTGCACGCTTACGCCTCGAGCCGCCAGGTGCAGGACGTGCTCAAGTCCGACCACGGCACGGCCAACTATCCCGAAACCGGTCTGGCCCGAAAGCTGAAGCAAATCGCTCAACTCATCGATGCCGGCCTGAACACCCGCATCTATTACGTCGCGCTCGACGGCTTCGACACGCACTCGAACCAGGCGGGCGGGCATGCGGCGCTGTTGGGCGAGTTTTCGGGGGCGGTCTCGGCCTTTGTCGAAGACCTGGCCGCCCGCAGCCAGCTCGACCGCGTCGCGGTATTCTGTTTTTCCGAGTTCGGCCGCCGCGTGCGCGAAAACGCCAGCCAAGGCACCGACCACGGCACGGCGGCGCCCGTCATCTTGGCGGGCGGGCGCGTGCGTCCGGGCGTACTTGGTGCGCAGCCCAGCTTGGCGGATCTCGACGGCGAAGGCGACCTGAAGTTTCACACCGACTTTCGCCGCGTCTACGCCACGTTGCTCGACGGCTGGCTCGACTGCCCCAGTCAGGCCGTGCTCGGCCAGGCCTTTGAGCCGCTGCCGATCTTCGCGTAGCCTGATGATGTTCCGGTGCCTAAGGCCAGGCCATTTGAACCAATCATCACATCCAATTGGTTAAATAACCCGGTGGACTGCTCATTGCTGGCTAGCGTGCCAGCAATTGCTTGCGAACAACCGCGGAGCCGGCCACAATAACAACTCAAAGGCGACGCGTAGCTGCCCTCAATCGTCCACGCGGCCTTCACAGAGCCGAGACCACCCTATCATGAGCGGCCGAATCGTCCGGACTGCGGTGCGGGGAATATCCCATCGTACCTTGCATCGTCAACGAGGCATTGTTGCAGTCTTCGTCGTTCTCTATTGTGTTGCGGGATTAGGCCGCGCGCAAGAGGCGCCACCTTCGTTCTCGACCGAGAGCCACCGGCGGCTCAAGGAACGTGACCGATGGGCTCAGGAAACGACCAAGCTGCGTCAACAGCAGAAGCTGCCCGAGGCGATCGAAGCGTGCCAGAAGATGTTGCAGATCGAGCGGGAGGTGCTCGGAGACAACGACATTGACGTGATCGGATCGCTCATTCAATTAGCGGAAATGCACGAGGCATGCGATGATTTCGCCGCGGCCAAAAGCGAACGTGAAGAAATTCTTGCAACCACCACGCAGCTCGAAGGCGCGGGCCACTGGAAGGTCATTGACGCCCGACTGGCCCTTGAAGACGTAGAGCGGTGGGCCGCGCTCAATTCGGACCAGCGGCACCGTCTGAGAGAAGCCGACAAATGGATGGGCGAAGTTGAGGCGCGATCTGGCGAGGCCAGATATGCCGAGGCCCTGGCGCGGGCCGAACAGGCACTCCGCGCGCGAAGTGCGATTCTCGGCGACGTTCATCGACTGACGGCGCACGCTTTAGGATGGGTCGCGTATTTACGGAACGAGCTGGGGAACATGCCCGCCGCCGAGGCGGCCTACCTGGAGTCGTTGGAAATCAACAAACAAGTGCTCTCGGAGGCGCATCCGTTTTATCTGACCGGCATGGGGAATGTCGGCCTGTTCTACAAACTCGCAGGCAATGGTCCGCGCGCTAAAGAGTTTTATCGGAGGGCCTTGGACCTTCAAATAAAAATCCATGGCCCAGATCATTGGCAAGCGATTGACGCGCGGCTGGCTCTGGAAGACGTCGACCGATGGCTTAACCTTTCGCCAGACGAGCGAGTGCAGTTGAAAGACGCCACCGCGCAAATTAACAAGGCGGCGAAGCAAGCGAGAGAAAGTAAATACGCAGAAGCGATCGCTCTGGTGGAAGGGGCGCTCGCCACGCGCCGGCCAATCTTGGGCGACAGCGACCGCGACACAGCCCAGGCGTGGGGTTGGCTCGGTTATCTACGAAACGAGGCGGGCGACACCGCCGGAGCGAAGGCGGCAGATGCGGAAGCGTTGGCAATCAATAAAAGAGTGTTGGGCGACGGCCATCCAATTTATCTCACGTGCCTAAGCAATCTCGCCATGGTCTGCAAGGCAGATGGCGATTATGCGCGCGCCGAGTCCCTCCTGCGAGAAGCGCTCGCCACCACCAATAAGATTCTGGGCGAGGGTAGTGTTGAATACGCGACCCGCTTAGATAACCTCGGGCAGGTCCGCCAAGCCCGCGGCGACTATCGGGAGGCAGCGCAACTCATGAACAGCGCTCTCGAAACGCGGCGCAGATTATTAGGGGCTTCTCATCAGGATTACGCGAAAACCTTAAATAATCTTGCCGCGATCTGCGACGACCAAGGCGATTATCGCCAAGCTGAAACGCTCTATCGCGAAGCACTTGAGGTCGACAGACAGGCATTGGGGGAAAATCATCCGTCCTTTGCGACGGCGCAGATGAATTTGGCCGTATGCCTTAAAGATCAGGAGCAATATGCCGAGGCGGAGCCTTTGATGCGCGCCGCATTGGAAACGTACAAGGCTGCGTTGGGCGAATCGCATCCCCTTTATGCTACTTGCCTCGATAATCTCGGGGCGCTTTATAAAGACCAGGACGATTTTGCGCGAGCGGAGCCTCTCTTGCGCAAGGCGGCGGGGATAAAGCGCCTGGCTTTGGGAGCGGCGCACCCCGATTATGCCGCGGCATTGAGCAATCTTGCGTCGCTTTTCCGGCGACGAGGCGAGACCGCCCAGGCCGAGACACTTTATCGTCAAGTGCTGGAGATCCGCCGGAAGGCCCTCGGCGAAATGCATCCCGTGTACGCTGTGGGATTGAGTAATCTGGCCTTGGTTTATACAGAGCGCGGCGATGACGCGCGCGCCGAGCCACTCATGCGACAGGCACTGGACATCAAGCGGAAAGCCTTTGGCGAGATGCATCCGCATTTCGCCACGAGCCTAAACAAACTGGCCGCACTTTACAGCAGACAAGGAGACTACGCACGAGCCGAGCCCCTTTACCGTCAAGCGTTGGAAATCCGCAAGAGCATCTTGGGCGAATCGCACCCCGAATATGCAATTAGCTTGGATCATTTAGCCTCGCTTTATCAGGCCCAGGGCGATTACGCGCGGGCTGAGCCGTATTACCTTCAATTAGTTGACCTGAGCAGGAGGCGCTTTGGGTCTTCGCACCCCGACTATGCTTTAAGGGTGGATGGTCTGGCGCGACTGTATCGAGCAGCCGGAAATGACGCCCTGGCCGAACTGCACGCGAAAGAATTCTTGCGGATCGTTTTCGATGCGATGGAGTCGCTCACCGAAATTCGCTCGGAGCAGGAACAACTGATAGTGGTGGAAACGATTAGCCGTTACTTGGGCAATTACTTGTCCATCGCGGCGGCCAGCGGAAGTTCCGCTGCCAGAAGCTACGCGGAGGTACTGGCCTGGAAGAACTTTGGCTTCTCGCAACAACGGACTTCGCGCCTAGCGCGGCGACCGGATAACGAGCCAGCCGTGCGAAATCTGTCGCAGGAACTCACCCAATCGGAGCATCAACTAGCCGACTTGATTCGGAACGCGCGGGATAACAAAGATGCGTCGATTTATCGCGGTCGCTTTGAAGCCGCGAGCGAGCGCGTGAAACGATTGCGGCGGGAAATGGCAGCGGCGAGTACGCGCTTCTCGCGGAGGTTCGCCCCACGATGGCGCACGCCTGACGATGTGCGCCGCGCCTTGCCGCCGGGGGTCGTTCTCGTTGATTTCATCGAATATTGGCACGTCGAGCCGCCGAAGGCACCTAAGGAATCGGGGGCCGAGGAGCGACGCCTTGCCGCCTTTGTTGTGCGATGCGACACGCCCATTGTGCGCGTGGAGTTAGGTCCGGTAGCGCCGATCGCCGAAGCGGTCAAGCAATGGCGATTGCGATTTACTGCAGCGACCAGAAATGAGCGAATCGAACAAGCAAAAGCAATCATGGACGAGCTCATTGCGAATCCGTTCAACCGCTTTGGCAAGATGCTGGTTGCGACTTCCGAGACCGAAGCGCCCGATGCCGCAATCAAACGGCGCGTCTGGACGCCCATAGCGAACCACCTGGCCGACGCCACCACCGTCCTCATTTCGCCCGATGGACCCTTATCCTGCCTTCCGTGGGGCGCGCTTCCTGGCAAAACCGAAGGGACTTACTTGATCGAGGATGTGTCCTTATCCATAGTGCCCGAGCCTCAATTGTTGCCCGACATGCTGGCCGGTGATTCCGGCCGGCGGGAAATGGCCTCGCTGTTATTAGTGGGCCAGGTGGATTATGAAGCGGCGCCGGGGTTGGCTGACACCGCTTCGCGCCCAGCGGCGCGCGGCCGCGCACCGTGGCCGCCGCTGGACTCGACGCGAATCGAGATCGAGGACATCCGTCGGATGTTTGAGCATAGTTTTGTAGACGGCGAGTGCCACCGGCCGCTCTGGCAAAAGGACGCCACCGAGGCTGCCGTTCGTCAAGCAGCAGCGTTTACCCGCTATCTCCATCTGGCAACGCACGGCTTTTTCGCGGCCGACGAGGTTTCCGACGGTCATGCACCTGTGCCTGGATCAAACTTCGCGCAGGCCCCGACCAATGCATCGGCTGTGCCTTCCGGGTTGCTGTCCGGAGTTGTTTTAGCGGGGTGCAATCGGCCGGCGCATGACGGCGAGGACGACGGCATTTTAACGGCCCTGGAAATCGAAGATCTCGATCTTCGTGGCGTCGAGTTGGTTACGCTGTCGGCCTGCCAGACAGCCCCGGGAGCCCCACACCGTGGAGAAGGCGTACTGGCTTTGCAACGTGCATTTCAGGCGTCGGGAGCGCGGACCGCGGTAGTCAGTTTTTGGAAGACGCCCGATGAAACGACGCGCGCCTTGTTGTCGGACTTTTATGAGAAGGTTTGGACTAAAAAAATGGCGCCTTCGGCTGCTCTCAGAGAGGCCCAATTGCAAATGTTGCGCTCGGGAGCAGCTCGTTTAAGCAAGCTGGATGACCATTATCCGGCTCAAGCCGGCCGGCTGCCGCCTTACTATTGGGCAAACTTCGTGCTCTCCGGGGGCTGGCGATAGTCCGACGCCGTTACCAGAGCAGGTGATTCTCAATGAGCCGGGCCCCAGAGCCGCGCCGGAACCAACCGCGCGGCTGTCGGTCCGGGGAATGTCGTTTACCGCTCTGCCACCACGACCTGTTGCATGGTTGGTTCGAGGTCGAAGCATTCGCAACGGGCGAAACCGGCGGCTTTGAAGCCGGCTGCGTATTCGTCGAAGGTGTAGGCGTCGCCCGCGGGCGTCGTGGCCAGCATCATCAGGGCGAACGAGGCCGACGTGGGCGGAGCGACGCGGCTCTCGTCGGGCACGAACTCCAGCGCCACCGCGCGGCCGCCGGGTTTCAGCGCGGCGTGGATTTTGCGCATCAGCGATTCATTGGTGCTCACGTCGAAGTGGTGCAAAAAGTTCGTCAGCAGCACGATGTCGTAGTCCGTGCCGAAATCGACATCGAACGCGCTGCCCGGAAGTGTTTGATAGCGGTCGGCCACGCCTGCTCGCTGGGCGTTTTCTTTCGCCACGGTCAGCACATTCGCCCAATCGACCGCCACGATCGATGCCTGCGGATTGTGCCGCGCGAAGGCGATGCCGAACAGGCCATGTCCCGCGGCGATGTCCAAGACTTTCAGCGGTATCGCCGATGGCGGCAAAATCCGCTGGGCGAGTAAGTCGGCCGGTGCCACCATCAGCCCGGCCATGCGACGGGCGAACTTGACCCAGGCGTCGTGCTCGGGCGCGAGCACGCTCTGGTCGTTCCGCGGCGCTCCTCCGTCCCGCACCGCCGAGGCCAACTCGGCGAACCGCCCCTGGTGCTCCGGCGAGCAAAGAAACTCGACCGCAGAGCCCAAATAAGCGGGCGATCGCTCGTCCAAAAACATGCTCGCATCGGCCGAAAGTCGGTAGCGGCTCTTGGTCTTTTCCAACAAGCCCTGCACGACCATGTAGTCGGCCAAAATGCGCACGCCGCGCTCGGCAGCGCCGCACGCTTTGGCCAGCGCCGCGGGCGTATCGTGCCCGGCCCCGACAGCCGTGAACAGCTTCAGCTCGATGGCCGCCTTCAGCGCCTCCGTCCGCTGAAAAGCGTTGAACGTTTCGAAAATCCGCTGCGGTGACGGGGCGTTTTGAGGTTGAGTTGGCATGACGAGCGGCTATTGAAGTTCCAAAAGTCACATGAATCGGGTTGCGACGAACCCGACACGCTCGTTTTAATCAAATGACTGCCGGGCTGTCCACTTGCCCAACGGCCGTTCTTTATGGCAGCGAAGGTACGTTTTATGTCGGGTGCGGGCCGCTTTCGAAAAACAACCTTTAGGGCATCGGGAATTTACGCCCGCGCTCCTGCCGCAGTGCCAAGTTGAGCGTCTTGCGAGTCTCCGCGCAGCGCCTTGCGGACTTGCGGGAAGGCAAAAAAAACCCGCAACAGATTGTCCATCGCCCTAGATTGAATTTGCGCACCGGTCAACCACCGAGAAAGGGTCGCTTCGGCAACCCCAAGTCGATCAGCGGCGTCTCGCTGCGTCATGCCGATCCGCTCTAGCGCAGATCGCATTTCGACCGGCGCCAGCAAGCGCAAATGCAAGCGCAAGGCGGCATTGAGTTGGTCGTCGACCTGCTCTGAGAAAACCTTTTCCCCGCAAGCCCCACAAATGGGAATCTCTAACTTGGGGACCGCAAATTTGTAGAGCCGTCCGTCGTGGCGAATCTCGGCCTCATAGGTAATTTGCGCCAATGCGACTTCCTTTTTGGCGCAACGAGGGCATCGTCGTGGGAACGGGCGACCCGCACCTACAGGGCACTTCAACTCGGTTGATTGGTTAGCATTCATGGACATTCACTACAAGGATCCATGATTCGTCGGCAACGACGGGAAGGCGGCAATGCAAGCGGGTTTCGATGTAGACGGCTTTGCCGCCTATGTCAAACATGTCGAGTCCACCGCGCACCGTCCTTTTGGAAGGATATGTCCGGTCACTTTCACTTGATATCCTGTCCCCAGTCGGTGTGATCCGGGCCGGGCCAGTCGTCGACGTAGGCTCGCCGCGCCCAGGCGTTCCAGGCGGCTTCGAGCTTGGCGGCAGTTTCAGGCTGCTCGTCGATCAGGTCGTGCTGCTCGGTGCGGTCGGCCTCCATGTCAAAAAGTTGCCACGGTTGCTTGTGGCGCATCACCAGTTTCCATTTGCCGTCACGCACCGCCTTGTTGCCTTCGTGCTCCCAGAAGATCGGCTCGGTCCGGGCCAGCGCCTTGCCCTCCAGCGCCGGCCGCAGGCTGACGCCCTGCATCGGCTCGATCTGCTGGCCGTCAAACTCGCGCGGATAATTCGCCCCGGCCAAATCAACAGCGGTCGCCATGATGTCGATTAGATGCGCAGGCTGTTTTTCCAGAACATTGCGCCGGCCTTTCAAAATGCCCGCCGGCCAGTGGGCGATGAGCGGCGAGCTGATGCCACCTTCGTGGGTGAAGTGCTTGTAGCGGCGGAAAGGCGTGTTGGCCAGCGTCGCCCAATTCATGCCCAAGAGCACGTAAGATTCCGGGCTGCCGATGGGGCCGTCGCCGCGCGTGACGCCCGGAGGGCCGCCCTCGGCGTTGCCACCGTTGTCGCTTAGGAAAAGAATGAGT
>DATFDL010000534.1:0-2095 GCA_035252155.1 Pirellulales bacterium
ACTTCACCCGGCTGGCGCCAGGCACGCAGTTGGCTTTGCCGGGCGACTCGCCTGAGCCGATCGCCAGCCGACCGCGCCGAGACACAATTCTGCGGTGAGTTGGTTTCTCGTCCGTGCGGCGCCGATTTTTTAATGTGGGACAGCCGCCCTCGGCTGTCTCGCGGTCGCCTTTGGCGATCGCCTCACAGCCGAGGGCGGCTGTGCCACACCGGCGACGGATGTCGCATTCGCGACCGCCTCTATAATACGGCATGCCCGATGGTTCCCCGCGTTCAGCCCCGGCCCGTGCCGCCTACATCCATGTGCCGTTTTGCGCGCATCGGTGCGGCTATTGCAATTTCACGCTGATCGCCGGCCGTGAAGATTTGATCGACCAATATCTGGCGGCGTTGCGCCAAGAGCTCTCGTGGCTCGAATCGCCCCGGCCGGTCGCAACGCTCTTCATCGGCGGGGGCACGCCGACGCACTTACCGCCGAAGGCCCTGGAGCGCCTCTGCCGTACCGTGCGCGAGTGGTTCCGACTACCGACGAGCGGCGAATTCTCCGTCGAGGCGAATCCCGCCGGTCTCGACGCCGACCGCGTGAGCGTGCTGGCCGAGCATGGCGTCACCCGGCTGAGCTTGGGAGCTCAGTCGTTCGACACCGGCAAGCTGCGCGTGCTGGAGCGCGATCATGCTCCGCGCGACATCGCCGCCAGCGTCGCCCTGGCGCGGGGCCAGATTGCGTCGATCTCGCTCGATCTGATCTTCGCGGCGCCGGGCGAGACACTCGATGTTTGGCGGGCCGATTTGAAGGCCGCCCTCGACCTGCGGCCCGATCATCTCTCGACCTACGGCCTGACCTACGAGCGCGGGGCCGCGTTTTGGGGGCGGCTGCAACGTGGCCAACTCCGCCAGGCTGACGAAGAGCTGGAGCGCACGATGTATGCCGAGGCCATCGAGCGGCTCACGGCGGCCGGCTTCGAGCATTATGAAGTCTCGAACTTCGCCCGCCCCGGCCGGCGATGCCGACATAACGAGCACTATTGGGCCGCGCGAGAGTATTACGCCGCCGGGCCGGGCGCCGCCCGCTACCTCGACGGCCGCCGCGAAGTGAACCATCGCAGCACCACCGCCTGGCTGCGGCGCGTGCTAGGCGGCCAATCGCCCGTCGCCGAGTCCGAAACGCTTGCGCCGGAGGACCGTGCCCGAGAGGCCCTGGTGCTGGGCCTGCGCCGGCTGTCAGGCGTCGATCGCCAACAGTTTTTTGAACAGACCGGCTTTGAGATCGATCGGCTGGTCGGCCCGGACCTGCACCGTCATGTGAAGCTGGGAATGCTGAGCGATTGCGCGGGACGAGTCCGCCTGACCCGCGAGGGGCTGTTTGTCAGCGACGCCCTCTGGGCCGACTTCTTGCGGTGTTGATCGGTCGTGGAACGGAATGAATTCCGTTCGACGATTCAAGTCTGCCCGGCATCTATCCGATAATCTGTCGCGCGGGTCTGACACCAGCCGCCTGTCCACTTCGCGTTCGCCCATCCACGCCCTTTTTCACCTCGCCGCACAAAACGAGCATGTCTACTATTGGCAGCATAGGGCAAACGGCCTCGGCGCTTTCGGCCATGCTGTCGCCGCCGGCGGGCCTCGGCTTGACGGGTGCTAGCGGTCTGACGCCAAGCAGCGATTCGGCCACGACGCCGCCGGACGACCTGCTCGGCTCGCTCCAACGCGACGTCGACTATGCCTTTAAGAACGGCAAATCGCTCGACGAAATCGGCCGCTGGCTAAACCAGCGGATTTCGGCGACGCTTCGCAGACACGGCGTTTCCGACGCCCAGCGACAATCGGTCCTCGACCAGTTGCAACAGGTGTTTGCCCAAGGCGGCAGCAAGTCCGATGTGCGACAAGCCGTCGATCAATTGCTGACGGGAGCGGTGAACGAGTTCGAAACCGCGGGGCCGAACGGTGGCTCAATCGATGATTCGCCGGCCGCCAGCCTGGGTCAGAACATCGATTTCACCACGTGAGCGTCACTATTTGATCGGTTTTGACATGCAAAATCGGCATGTGGACCAGCCGCCCTCGGCTGGTTCCGCGACGCCGACGGGCGTCGGCGA
>DATFDL010000535.1:0-20797 GCA_035252155.1 Pirellulales bacterium
TCCGCCGGGCTGTCACGCAAAACCGCATGCCGCGATGCCTCTCGCGTCGGCGATTTCAGCGCGTTGGCAATCAGTTGCTCGACGGGATATTCAGCATTTGGCCGCGGCACCAACATGGCGGCTAGAATCAATACAAGGATCAGCACCGCCCCAGCTCCCAGCCATGTGCCCGTCATGGTCAGAGGCATTTCGAGTTTGCGTTGACGCAAGTAACGGCGCAGACCAAGAAAGCTGGTCGTCAAGAGCAACCCCATGGCGCTGGCTACATAGCCGATGAGCAACCAAAAAACATAGCGTCGCCGCGCAGCATCGCTGGCGGGTACAAACGCTTGTCCCAAGCCAAACAGCGGCAGCGCGGCCATCGAAAAATAAACTACCCACAGGCCCGGCGCGTGCGGACGCCGGCGCTCGTCGGGGTCGCCCAGCAGCCGCCGCCACACCGCCGTCAGTCCAGAGGCGGGCACAGAGGTAGCTTCGGTCCTGGAGGCGGGCACTTCGGTGGTAGTCCCGGCCCTTGTGGCCGGCTCGCGGCCAGACCTGCCCGGCACGAGGCCGGGGGCTACCTGGTCATCTGCTTCGGAGCCTTCATCCAACCCGGCAATTTGCAAGAGCCCTTCGCCCGACGCGTCTTGCTCGTCGTCAATCAGCGTGCAGTCCCAGGTGAGCTGGTGAGCGCACCACCAGGCCAACGCCATCAGCCCCCAGGCGATCCACGGATTATCGACAAACTTGGCGACGGCCAAGCCCACGGCGGCGCACAGCCCCAGCCCGTAGAGGCTCGCCCGTTCAGCTCCTTCTTCCATCGAGATCCGGGCGATGCCGACGATCGCCACGACAAACCAGAACATGATCCAGTTCATCCGCGGCGCGAATTGCCCGTGATAACCGATGGCGAGCAAGAAGAAACAAAGACTCCCCACCAGCAGCATGATCAGCAGCGGGCTGAGCGCGATGACCACGTAGTCGATCGAGGTCATCTGGGGGCGACGTTTGGGCATGCTTTTATGGTAGCAGAAGAGGATTCGGGATTCAGGATTCGGGATTCAGGGGCCGGGGCCGGGTGGCAGGGTCGCGAGAAATTGAATGGACCGGTTGCGTAAAAGCTGCGGCGCGTTCTGGCGCGGTTCATTCGACGGCGCGGGCTCGCCGTATCGGCCGCAATGGGGCCGTGCCGCTGCGCCGATAAGGAAGCAAAGCCGTGCTCGACACTCCGCCATGCCCTTTTTTGCCCTGCGGCGATATCGAAAACAACTGGTCGCCAGCGGACTCTTTTCGGCCGCCGAGCTAAGGGCGTTCGAGCGCGCACTGCCGCGCGGTGCCCGGCCGCGCGATGAAGAAGCACTGGCCGAAGCGCTCGTGGCGGCGGGCAAGCTGACAACCTACCAATCGGCGGAGATCGCCGCCGGCCGAGGCCGCGCTTTGTTGCTCGGCAATTATCTCTTGCTCGATGTCCTCGGCGCCGGGGGCATGGGGCGGGTCTTCAAAGCGCGCCATCGACGGCTGCAACGCACCGTCGCCTTGAAGACGCTCAACGAACAGTCGGCGGCCGATCATGAGTTGATCGAGCGATTTCGGCGCGAAGCTTGGGCGGTAGCGCAGCTCGCGCATCCGAATATCGTTGCCGCCCACGATGCCGACGAAGCCGACGGCGTTCATTTCTTGGTGATGGAGTATGTCGATGGACCGAACCTCTCCGATCTGGTGCGGCGCCGCGGGCCGCTGCCCATCGAAGAGGCGATGCGCTACACGCTCGATGCCGCCCGTGGCCTGGCCTACGCCCACGCGCAAGGGTTTGTCCATCGCGACGTGAAGCCGTCGAACCTGGTGCTCGACGCCGGCGGAGCGGTCAAGCTGCTCGACCTGGGGCTGGCGCGGGCTATCGATGCCGCACCCGTCGGCGAATTGACGTTGGCCGGCGACGTGGTGGGCACGGCGGAATACATGGCACCCGAACAGGCGTTCGACACGCACTCGGTCGATGCACGGGCCGACATCTATGGACTGGGCGCCACGCTCTATCGGCTGGTGACCGGCGAATTGATGTACCGCGCCGAGACGCCGCTGCGGTTGATCGCCGCACATCGCGAGCAGCCCATCCCGATGATGAGCACAATGCGCGACGACGTGCCCCGCTGGCTCGAAACGCTCTACAAGAAAATGGTCGCCAAAGAGCCGGCCGATCGACCGCAAACGATGGACGAAGTCGTGTCGGCCCTGGAAAAAATGCGGCCGATCGCGCGACGAAGAACGCGGCCGGCGGCTGGTGAGACGTCGCGCGCCGCCGTCCCCGACTTTATCGAGGCGAGCGCCAGCGGTGACGACCTGGTGATTGTAGGAGACATCGAACACGAACAACTTCCCGACGCACGGGCAGTTGGCAGTGTGGTGCAAGCGAGTTCATCGCAACCGCGTTTCCCGCCGCTGGCAGCCCTGGCCGCGTTGGTGGCGGCCATCGGCATGATCGTGCTGCTCTCCTGGCGCGAGTCGACGGGAGTTGCTGCGCCGTCGCACCAACCGCGGCCCGCCACGTCGGCCGACGCCACGCAGGCGCTGGTCGCACAGTGGGCGCGCTACCTGGGCGCAGCCGAGACGGAAACCAATTCGCTCGGCATGCGGTTGGCCCTCATTCCGCCGGGCGAGTTTGTGCCCGTGAATGACGGCCCAGGCGAAGCACGCCCCGTCGCGGTACACCGCGCTTTTTATTGCGGTGTGCACGAGGTGACGGTGACACAGTTCCGGACATTTGTCGGGGAGACGGGCTATCGGACCGCCGCCGAGCAATCGTCGGCCGCCAACTCGTGGCGGCAGCCGGCGGGCTTGACGCAGAGCGATCGCCATCCGGTCGTCGAGATCGCGCCGATCGACGCGCAGGCGTTTTGCGATTGGCTTAGCCAGCGCGAGGGGGCCGTCTATCGCATGCCAACCGAAGACGAGTGGGAGCACGCCTGTCGAGCAGGCAACCACGGCGCCTGGTGGTTTGGAGATTCTCCAACGCAACTTGATCGGTATGCCTGGTATGCCGAGCACGGGCAGCGGCGGACACACCAGGTCGGGCTGCTTGAACCCAATCCTTTTGGTTTGCACGACCTGTTGGGCAACGCCGCCGAGTGGTGCGCGAGGGAGGGTTCAGGGTTCAGCGTTCAGGGTTCAGGATTCCTGGACGGAGCCGATGGCTTGGGCGTATCGGCCGAGGTTGCGGACCATGGGTTGCGAGGCGGAAGTTGGGCCGAGAGCGACCCTGCACAGTTATCGATCGCCGCACGCGGCGAATTTCCTGCCGGCGGTCACTCGGCAAGCACCGGATTCCGCGTGGTGCGAGAAGTGCCGCTGGTACGAGACCACTAGTGTTCGATTGCCGCCAAACAATGCTTTGGGTGCCACGGCCACCCTACGGATGACCACGCGGCCGCAAATGCGACATCCGTCGCTGCTGTGGCACAGCCGCCCTCGGCTGTGCGGTGGTCGCCAAAGGCGACCGCGAGACAGCCGACGGCGGCTGTCCCACATGGCCGCATTCACGCCCGCGAAGTATCAGGACCGCCGCTTTGCTCGGGCTACCGCATCGTTTACAACCACCGGCATGGATAACTTTCACCACCAGCCCGCCATGTCGCTGCACGTGCCGGTCATGCTCGACGAAGTGCTCGCCGCACTTGAACCGCGGCCGGGTATGACGGTGGTCGATGGCACCTTGGGCGGCGGCGGACACACGCGCCCGCTGGCCGAGCGAATGGCTCCCGGCGGTTGCGTGCTGGCCTTTGACCGCGATCCGGCGGCCTTGGCCGCGGCCGAACGAAATCTCCGCGGCCTGCCGATCAAGCTCGTCGAATCCGACTTCGCCGATCTGGCACAGGTGCTCACCCAGCTCGGCCTGCCGGCGGTCGATGGCGTGCTGCTCGACCTGGGCCTGTCGAGCGATCAATTGGCCGACTCGCGGCGCGGTTTCAGCTTCGATAGCGAGGGGCCGCTCGACCTGCGATTCAACCCGGATGAGGGCGAGCCGGCCCGCGAGCTGCTGGCGCGGCTCACGGAAACGCAACTGGCCGACTTGATCTATCGCTACGGCGAAGAGCGCCACAGCCGGCGCATTGCCCGGCGGATCGTCGAGCGCCGTGCGACCGCGCCGATTGAAGCCGCCAGCGAATTGGCCGGGCTGGTGCGCTCGTGCGTGCCGCGTTCGGCCGGACATTCGATCGACCCGGCCACGCGCACATTTCAGGCCTTGCGGATCGCGGTGAACCACGAGTTAGAGTCGCTTGAGCGCGTGCTGGCGTGTCTGCCCGATTGTCTGTCGCCGGGCGGACGGGCCGCGATCATCAGTTTTCATTCGCTCGAAGACCGGCTGGTGAAGCGCGCCTTTCGCGACGACGCGCGTTGGGAAGTTTTGACGCGCAAGCCGCTACGCCCAAGCGCCGAAGAAGTCGCCCGCAACCCGCGCTCGCGCAGCGCCAAGCTGCGTGTCGCCGCGCGAAGATAGGACGGGGTGGCGCTCTGACCGAACCGGCACAGGATTTAGCTAGGCATTATTCCATCGGCCTATAGCTCGCTTCGTGAGAAGTTAGATCGCGATCTCCAATCGCGGTCGAGTACCTATCACGGGATTGAAGCTAGGCACTCAGTGCGCGTGCGAGGCGGTTGGCGCGCCGCCGGATAAGCTTCTGCCCGGCGAGAGTTCGACGCTTCGCTTCCGGTTGCGTGCGCCGCGTGTGGGCAAAATGCAGCGAACGATCCCGCTTCTCGCCGATGGCTCGGGAGAGCCGCTCGCGGTGCTTGACGTCTCGTTGTGTGTAAAGTTCAAACCACCAGCGCTCGTCTCGCCGATGCGCGAGCATTCGACGGGGATGGAATCGCGGCCGATCGCTCGGCCGCACGAAAGACATTGACGTAAGTGCCAAAATGTGGGCCGGTCAAAAATACCCACTGCAGCAGGGGGTGATAAGTAAATCCACCGTGTTTCCACGGTGAGTGCAAATTTGCACCGACCGTGCAAGGCAGACCAAACGATATTCCATGCGGCCGCGAAGGCGACATTCGCCACCGGTGCGGCGCGGCAGCCCCCGGTTGTGAGGTGGTCGGTGTGGCACAGCCGCCCCCGGCTCTGAGGCGGTCGCCAAAGGCAACCGCGAGACAGCCGAGGGCGGCTGTCCCACATTGCCGACCGACGGCGAGACAGCCGAGGGCGGCTGTCCCACATTGCCGCATTCACGTCCGTGTGAAGTATGAAACCACTTTAGGGCGCTTCGCGAAATCGAGATCGTGCCTAGTTTTGTTCCGGTTGGCCCCGATCAACGCACCTGGCATGAAAACGCCTACGATGCGCCGGGGTTTTTGGGATCGCCACCAATGGTGGTGTCGCCGCGATGAACGCCACCGGGCGCGATGCCGGCGCCTACCCGTCCACCGCGAGCGCGCTTGCCGGCGGGCGTGCCGCCGACGGCGCCGCCCGATGGGCCGGAATAGAACTCGGGATCTTGCTCCTCGAGCCGGCGGTCGAAATCGCCACTGCCGGCCGCCGCGTCGATGTCGGCGTTTTCCGGGCTGCCGTCGCCGGTGTTCGTGCCGGCCAAGCCGCCGACCGCCGAGCCACCGCCGGTGGCGCCGGCCGCATGCGGGTCGCCCGCCCCGCTGCCCGGCGGCAAGGGAGCGTCGTTGGGTGGACGTTCATCAGGACGATGCCGAGCCGACATCGCTTCTTGTTCGAGCTTCGCTTCGCGCCGTTCTTCTTGCCGTTGTTTGGGATTCATGGTGTGGGCTCCTGTCGTGCTTATGACGGTGTAGTAAGGGCGATGCAAAGCACGTTCCGAGTGTGGGGCAATCGCCTTGTAGAGAACAGAACGGAATGAATTCCGTTTTACGAGATGGAAAGGGAGCGGAATATGATTCCTGCGGCCCGCAATGAGACATTTGGCGCGGCGCTTCGCTGCAAAATGTGGGACAGCCGCCCTCGGCTGTAGCCGGTCGCCCTTGGCGACCGCCGCCCAGCCGGGGGCGGCTGGGCCACATGCCGATATGCCCGCCCATGTCGCACGAATGCCCGCGCCAAGTATGAATTCCGTTCTACGGAGGCGGAGCCGATTCGGGGCGGCCTAAATGCGCGATGCCCCAGAGACTGGTGTAATCGTCGGTCCAAAGCGGCAACTCGGGCCGCGCGGCCAGCGACTGCCAACGATCATCGCCGGCCAACCATTGCAGGTCCTCGCGAGATCGGGCAATCACCACCCAGTGCGAATCGCTCTTGCCTTCTTCGAGGTCCTTGGGCGACACGCCTTGGAGTTGATCGAGGCCCACCAGCCGTAGGTCCTGGGCGAGGTTGCCCAAGACAGGCGCCAGGTCGAGAAACTGGTTCGAGATGTGAAAGGCAGCGACGCCGCCGGCCGAGAGTTTGCGAAGGTACAACTCCAGCGCCTCGCGCGTGAGCAAATGCACGGGAATGGCGTCGCCGCTGAAGGCATCGACCACGATCAGGCCGTAACGGCCATCCGGCTCGCGATCGAGCGAGAGCCGAGCGTCGCCCAGCACGACGCGGCAATCGGCCCGGCTATCGGCCAGATACGTGAAATAGTTTGCATCGCGGGCGAACTGCTCGACGGCCGGATCGATTTCAAAAAATGTGAAGCGTTGTCCGGGCTCGCCGTACGCCGCCAACGAGCCGACGCCCAGCCCCACCACCGCAACCGGTTGCCGAGCGGTGCGGCCAGACCAGGCGTGAAAGACCTGCCCGATGGGACTGTCGGGGTGATAGTAGATCAACGGTACGTCGCGCACGACGGGGTCTTCGCTGCGGCGCTGCTGGCCGTGGCGGATATGACCATGGTCGAGGTAGTAAAATTCCTCGTCCCCATCGGTCCGCACCTGCAACACGCCATAAAAGCCGCGTTCGCGAGCGACGAGATGATTGACCACGTCGTCGTACCACGACGCGGTCCAAAAGACGGCCGCGACCGACAGTCCGAAGCGCACGGGTCGCGGGGCGGCGAGTACACACAATGCGATCACCGCCAGCGCCGGCCAACGGCTGTCTTCGGGCCGCCCGGCTGCGGACGACCAGCGAAACAAAATGGTGGCGGCGGCCAGACCGATCACCACGGGGGCGGCCAGGTCGAACCCGATCGTGTGCCGCGGTCTTACTGCCTGCGCCAGCCGCCGGAACGGCCGCCATGCGACGAAATTTGGGCGGGCGCAGAGCGGCGGCGCCAGCATGCAGGCCAGAGCCAGGCCCAGCGGATACTCGAACATCGACTGAAACAGAAGCGGCGCCAACAGAGCGTTGAAAAGCCCGCCCAGCACGCCGCCCAGCGACATCCAAAAATAAAACTCGGTCAAATGCAGCGCGGCCGGTCGCGTGCGGGCCAGCTCGCCGTGGCAGACCATCGCCGCGACGAAAAAAACGGCCAGGTGCAGCGACGCCAGCCAGCCCATCGGGTATCGCATACCCGCCTCTTCGGTGAACACAAAATAGGCCTGCGCTAAAATTGCAGCCGGCAAGGCGAGCGTCATCAGCCGGTGTACCCAGCCGGGCAACCGCGCGAAGACCAGGATGAAGCTCAGCAGGTAGAGGGCCAGCGGCGCCACCCACATCAGCGGCACCGGCGAAACATCGCTGGAGAGGTGCGCGGTGACCGCCAGCAGCAAGCTCGATGGCACGAAGGCCAGGGCGACCCAGCGGGCGCGAGTCGATGTGCCGGGAGCTTGGCGCCCGGCCGGTGAGCGCGACACTGCGGACACGGAGCGCGGGAGCGCGGGTGCGGGGGAGCGCCAGAAGACCGCCGCACAAGCCGCGATCAGCGCGCAGAGCAGAGCATAGCCGATGGCCCACGCGCGGCCTTGCGAGGTCAGCGGCAGGTTCGGCTCGATCAACGTGGGATAAGCCAGCAGCCCGATCATGCTGCCGGCGTTGCTGGCGGCGTAGAGAAAATACGGATCGTGCGCCTGGCGATGACCGCCGCCGGCGAACCACGTTTGCAGAAGTGGCGCGGTGGCCGAGACGGCGAAAAAAGGCAGACCGGCCGAGGCCGCCAACATGGCCAACAGCCAGGGCGTGGGGCTGGCGCCGCCCGGCGGCAGCCAACGCGGCGAGGTGGCGATGGGCAGCGCCAGCCAAGCGGCGGCGACAACGAGCAGGTGCAGCGCCACCCGAACACGGCGCGGCAAGCCGCGGCTGATCAGGTGCGCGTAGCCATAGCCCGCCAGCAGCGAGGCTTGGAAGAAGACCAGGCAGGTGTTCCAAACCGCCGGCGCCCCGCCGAACTTGGGCAACAGCAGCTTGCCCACCAGCGGCTCGACGGCAAACAGCAAGGCCGCGGCCACAAATAACGTGATCGAGAAGAGAATCGCCATAGTGCGCCGGTTAGCCCGACAACACCCGCACCAGCACCGCCAGACCGATGATGCTCAAACCCAGCCCTGTGCCGACCAGAATCAAGAACCAAGGCGATTCCCAGCGGCTGTGTTTGCCGGCGGCCGTTTTGGTGCCTGCCGGGGTCAAAGAGGCGCCGGACGCCAGACTGCCCGACGAGAGGCCACCCGCCGACAAGCTGAGATTGGCGGCGTTCGCGGGCGGCATTTGCGTAAGCAGATCGTCGAGCGGGCCGAACGGATCAGCGGCGAGTGGATCGGGCGATTTGACGCCGCGCGATTGGGTCGTTGCGGCCAGTGCGTTGCCCACAGGCGCGTTGCCCGCGGGCGCCGGGGTAGCCGGCCGACGCGCGTCGCCGGGCAACGGCTTCGCCACCGGCAATCCGCGACCCTTGCCCTTAATCGACGAACCGGGCTTTTGGGTTTTCACCGGGCCGTCCAAGGCGCTGGCGCCGACCGGTTTTTGCGGCAGACTAGTTGCCGTCGTCTTGCCGCCAGGCGGATTCTTCACCGACGACTCCGAGGGCTTGCCCACCTTCGATCCGCTCGGCGGCGACGAACCGGTAACTGCTGGACTGGTGACGGGTGGACCTTTTATGGAGGAACCCGGCTTGCCGATGCCGCTCGATCCCGGCGGCGCGCCAAGAGGCCGCTTGATCGAAGAACCATCGGGCTTGAGCGACGAGCCATGCCCTACGCCCGAGGCCGCGGCAGGCCGGTCCTTGATTGACTCGCCGCGGTTGACTTTGGTCGAATCGCTGCGGGCCATAATCGAGGTGTCTATCTTCGAGCTCGACGATGGTTGCGGCTTGCCCGAGGCAAGCGACCGTTTTGGCTCGTCGTCGAGCGGGGCGAGCGTCAGTTCTCCGCTCTCAAAGGTCTTTGCCGGGCGGACGGGCTGCTTCGCCCCTTCGACATAGTTCTTGGCCCATTCGGACAACGCTTGGGCGACTTCTTCGGCCGACTGGTAACGCGCGCCCACCGACTTGGCCATCATCCGCCGACAAATTGCCACCAAGCCGGCCGGAGCGTCGGGCCGCTTGTCGGCGATGGCGGCCGGTTCTTTCGACTGGTGCATGATGACCCGCTGGGCCAGCGTGCCCACCGGGAAGGGCGGCTGCCCGGTCAACGCGAAATAGAGCGTGCAGCCCAGGCTGTAGATATCCGCCCGCGGATCGACCAGGTGGCTGTCGAGAGCCTGTTCGGGCGAGAGAAAATCGACCGTGCCGAGCATCCGCTCGTCGTGGTCGTGCGTGAGCGAGGCGTCAATGTCGTCCGAGAAGCGGGCCAGCCCCATGTCGAGGATTTTGACGGTGCCCTTGAGGTCGACCAACAGGTTGGCGGGCTTCATGTCGCGATGGATCAGCCCGGCCTGATGAGCGTGGCCCAGCCCCTCGGCCGTCTGGCGGATGTAGTCGGCCGCGGTGCGATAAGCGAGCGGCCCTTCGCGCTCGACGAGCGACTTGAGGTCCGAGCCTTCGATGTATTCCATCACGAGGTAGTGGATGTCGCCGTCGTGGTCGACGTCGAAGGCCCGCATGATGTTCGGATGATCGAGCGCGGCGACGGCCCGGGCCTCGCGATGAAACCGCGCCAGATATGAAGAATCGTGGACGCGGGTCTTGGGCAGCACCTTGATGGCCACGCGCCGCCGCATCACCTCGTGCTCGGCCAGAAAGACGCTGCTCATTCCGCCCGTGCCAAGGTGGTCGAGCAGCCGATACTTGCCCAGAAAGAACCCGGCGTGGCGGCCTTCGAGCAACTGCCGGCTCTGCCAATCGGTGAGCAGCCCCGACTGCCGCAGATGCGACGACACCACCAGGCTATCGCTGATGGCGCTGGCGCCGGCCTGGCGTTCCAGATCGCTGAGCGAGGCGTCCAGCCGCGACTTGTCCACCAGCCCACTGCGCTCGACGGTTTCGAGAAACGTGCTGACGGACAGTTGCTTCATGCTGTTCCGCGATGTTTGAAGGCTGCCTCGAACTCAGGCCACCATGAACTCAGGCCACCATGCCACACGCACGCCAAGGAATTGTCGGCCGCTTGGGCCGAATTTATTTTATTTTAACACCAGCCTCCGAAAGTGTGAAGTAGGCAACGACTTAATGCAAGCCCCCCGGGGAGGGTTTGGGGGCAAAAGACACCACCCGGGGGCGCAGGTCGCCCGGTTGGGACCGCTGCGCGGAGCAAGGGATTCGACGGAATTCGGCCCCGAGGGCGGGACTCGATTATCCTCCACGGGGAGGCGAATGCGACATCCGCCGCCGGTGTGGCACAGCCACCCCTGGCTGTGACGTCGTCGCCACGGGCGACCGCGAGACAGCCGAGGGCGGCTGTGCCACATTGCCGCATTCACGCCCGCGCGAAGTAAATTCGCTTTTCGAGCGGCTTTATGCGAACAGCTCTTTGATCACCTTGCCGCTGTTGGCGATCTTCATCGGGCGGTTGTTTTTGCTGGTGAATGATTTTTCCAGCGAGACGCCCAGCGACTTCAGCACCGAGGCCATCACGTCTTCCGAAGTGTAGGGGTCGGTGGTCACCTCGGTGCCGTCTTCGTTGGTGGCGCCGATGGCCTGGCCGCCCTTCATGCCGGCGCCGCCCACCACCACGCTCCAGGCCCGTGCCCAGTGGTCGCGGCCGGTGGTGCCGTTGATCCGCGGCGTGCGGCTGAACTCGCCCATCCAGATCACTGCCGTGTCTTCCAGCATGCCGCGTTGATCGAGGTCTTCGATCAAGGCACTCATCGGCTGGTCGAGCTGCGGCAACTTCGTTTCAAACGTATTGAAAATGTTGGCATGATTATCCCAGCCGCCGAAATCGACTTCGACAAATGGCACGCCCGCTTCGACCAGCCGGCGGGCCATCAGGCAGCCGCGTGCAAAACCCGTGTTGCCGCCCATCCGTCCGCCGGCATTGCCGATGACGCCGTAGCGCTCTTGCACCTCCTTCGGCTCGGTGTTGACCTTGAAGGCCGCCATCTGCTGGCTGGTCATCAGCGAGATGGTTTTGTCGAGGATTTTGTCGTGGTCTTTGGGGGCGTCGCCGCGGCCCTGATCGGCAAAGCTCTTTTCGACCGCCTTGAGCGTCAGCAGCCGTTGTTCGAGCCGCGACTGGTCGATGTCGAACTTCAGGTTGCGCACTTCGCCGTTGGTATCGACCACGAAGGGGGCGTAGGTCATTCCCAAAAAGCCCGGCCCCACGCTGCCGCCGCCGACGGAGACGAACGGGGGAATCTCCAGGTTCGGCACCTGCTCGGCCAGCTCATGGGCGATCACCGCGCCGTAGCTGGGGTGCTCGACCGTGGTGCTGGGCACGTAGCCGGTGTGCATGTAGTAACGGCCGCGGTTATGGTCGGCCTCGCGGGTGCTCATCGAGCGGATGATCGCCATGTGGTGCATCTGCTTGGCCATCATCGGCAAGTGTTCGCAGATTTGGGCGTCGCCCGAAGTGGCGATCGGCGTGAACGGCCCGCCGGTGTTGGTGCCGGGCTTGAGGTCCCACATGTCGAGCGTGCTCGGGCCGCCGCCCATCCAGAGCAGGATGCACGCCTTGTGCTTTTTGCGGAGCTCGCCGGCGCTGGCCGCCAAGGCGTTGGTGAAATTGATGGCGGGCAACGCCAGGGCCGAGGCACCGGCCAAGTGTTGCATGAAATGGCGGCGGGTCATGCCGGCGGGCACGGTCGACGAACGAAACATGGCTCTTCTCCGGGGAGGGGCTGGGGCTAGTGATTCAGAATAAACTCGTTGCTATTCAACAGCGCCCACCATACGTCTTCGAGCACGGTGGACTCGTCATCGCGGGCGCCCAATAGGCCGCCCACAAGCTGCAACTCCGATTTGGAAGGATACCGGGCCAAGGCGGCCCGATAAAGCTGGTTCAACAGATTCTTGGGCTCGCTGCCTGATTTTCCGTCGGTCTGTGCGATGCGGTATAAAAAGCTGCCCGACTCGCCGCTGGTGGCCCGGCGGGTCAGCTCGCCGTTCATCATAACCAAAGTCTGGGTGATCGTGCCATCAAACGTGGTCGCCTCGTCGTTTTCGTCAGTGCCAAAGGCGATGAAAAACTGCCGCAGCCACTCGTCTTTGATTCGCTGTTGCTCGGTGTAATTGCCCTCGGTCAAATGGGCGCCGGTGGCCACCAAAAGCGAATCGTAGAGCTGCTCGGCCAGCATCTGCCGCACGTAGAAATGCGTGAACAACGGAGGAGTGCCCACGGTCGGATCATCGGCGGCGTTGCCCTGCTTGGGGCCGAACCGGCTCGACAGCCCATAAGGTTCGCTCAGCGTGATCCAGCGCATGAGCCGCTTCAGGTCGTGCCCGGAGGCGGCGAACTCGCGGGCCAGCCGGGCCAGCAGCTCGGGGTGCGAGGGCGGGTTGTGCGGGCCGAGATCATCCACCGGCTTGGTAAAGCCGTGACCAAGGAAATGAGCCCATAATCGGTTGACGATGGCCAGGCTCAATTGCTCGCTACGGGCAATCAGCCGGGCCAGCTCGCGGCGGCGGTCGACCTGGGCGACCCGCCCGTCACGGTCGATCGTCGTGCCGTCGACGAACGTGGGATAGGCCACCTGCAGGATGCCGTTGCGCTGCTCGTAGTAGACTTCGGCCTCGGCGGGATCGTCGCCGCTTTCGCCGGCGAAATCTTCGTCGACCAGCCGGACCAACCGCACGTCGGGTCCTCGCATCTCGCGTGTTTCGCGGGTCTGGCGAAAGAAAGCGTTCAGCTCCCAAAAGCGGTTCTGCTTCCAGTCGTTGAAGGGATGGTTGTGGCACTGCGTACACTGCACTTGCAGGCCCAAGAAAATCTGGGCCGTTTTCGCAGTGGCGGGCGTGGCCTTTTCTTGCAGGTGGGCCAGCAAGAAGTTGACGGCGCCGTTGTAGTCGTCTTCGCCGGGCAGGTTCGAGCCGTGCGCTCCGACTAACTCAAAAGCAAGCTGGTTGTACGGTTTGTTGGCCGCGAACGAACGCCGCAAGTATTGTTGCAACGCCTCGCGGTTGATCGGGCTGTTCGGCTCCATGCCGCCATTGCGGCCGATTAGCAGATTGGTCCACAGCGTGGTCCAAAACCGAGCGTAACTTTCGACGTAACGGTCGGCCGGCAAGTCGGGCGCGTTGCTCGAACGCTTCCGCGGACGCGAATCATCGAATCCCAACAGCCGATCGATCAGCCGAGAGCGCTTGTCGCGGGAGTTATCGACGAGAAACGCCTCTAAATCGTCGATCGTCGGAATGCGGCCGATCAGGTCGAGATGTACGCGGCGGCACCATTCGGCTTCGGTGGCGGGCGGAGATAGCCGCAGGCCGGCGTCCTTGGCACGAACCCGGATGGTGCCATTGATGTAGGCCACGATATCGGCGTCGCTCGAAGCCGAGGCCGACAGCCCGGCGCTCGGCGACGCGCCCGCGAGTTCGCCATCGGGACCGTTGACGTCGTCGGCATCGAGCGGTTCGGCGGCCGAAGCGCCGCTCTCAGCGGCACGCCGGTCGTCAACGAGTTGGGTGGCGGCTTGGTTAGGTTCGGTTGCCTCGCCGGCTGGCGGATTCAGGTCGTTCGCAACGTCCGGCGCGGCGATCGATCTTTCAGGTTCCGCTTTGGCTAGCGCCGCGTCGTTCGCGACATCGCGGTCTTTAGCCGCAGTTGGCGGCAAGTCGCGCTCCGCGTGTGAATTGCGCTGCGCCACCAGAGGCGCGCCGCCCTGCGCGAAGAACCAGTATCCACCCAGCGCCAGCAATAGGCTGGCAGCCAGTGCAAGCGAGACGAGCGCCAGGGCTTTGTCGCCTTTCGCTCCGCGAAAGAACGCCCTCTCGCGGAGCGAAAGGCGACGACGCTCTTCGCTGAACCCTGAACCCTGAACCCTGAACCCTCCGATAGGGATCGGCCGCAGCGAGGGCGGCGCCGAGGCGCCCGCAGCCGGCACTCCGCCGGCGCGAGCTGCCAAGGCACTCAAAACCCTCTGCGAGACGTCCGGCGGCTGAACGCCCGACAGCGCCTCTTCTAAGAAGAGATCGAGAATGAAGTCATCGCGTGGATCGCTCATCGCAATGCTCCCTTCGGCTGTCCGGCTTTGGCACTACCGCCTGGCGTCTCGGATGGCATCTTTCCTTCTCCCACTGGGAGAGGGCCAGGATGAGGGGGAATCTCCTTTGCAATCTCTTGTTCGATGCACGTTCGCAAGTGTTCTTTGGCTCGCTGCAAAACGTTTTTCGCCCCGTCCTCGCTCATTCCCAGTGCCGCGGCGATCGCGGCCCGCGAGGCTTGCTGGCCGAACCGCAGTTCGAGCGCCTGCCGTGCTCGGGCGGTCAACGTCTCGAGGCACCGCCGCAGCGCCGCCAATCGCTCTTGGCCGTCGTCGTGGCCGCTCCATCGCAGCCAGGCCGCCTCGGCCGCGTTCAACTCTGCCGTCTCTCTTTCGACGATCTCTTTTTGAATCTCGGCGCCCCGCGCCGACCGCCGCCGACTCGAAATGAGCAGGTTACGCGCGACCTGTCGCAGGTAGGCCGCCGTGGCCGCCCGCTGGTAGTCTTGAAACGGCTTTTGCAGCACGGCCAAAAAGGTCTCTTGCGTCAAGTCTTCGGCTTCGGCGGCGCGACAACCAAGCACCCGCAAATAGCGCCAGACGCCTGCCTGGTGTTCTTGGATGAGCCGGGCGGCGTCGAACCCGCCGGCACGCTCAGACCCGCCCGTCTCGGCGCGCGTCTGGGCCTTGCCCGTGGAAGCCGATTGGTTCGACATCGAACTTAAAGCGTTCGGGAGCGGAAAATGTACTCACGAAGGGACGAGAATTCCCTCAAAGTCATTGTAATAGGGTTCAGGGTTCAGGGTTCAGGGTTCAGGGTTCAGGGTTCAGGGTTCAGGGTTCAGGGTTCAGGACGCCTGGATGCGACGTTTTTTGGTAATTGCCGGCCGGTGCCGCGCAAATTGGGCGGAATGGCGCAACGGAAGCGCGGTTGACCGGCTGCGAGGCGCGCAGAAACGCGCGAGATGGAAATGCCCGCGAGAGGTCGGCCACAAGCTCCGGGGCTATCGAGGCATTGCCGTTGCTGAACCCTGAACCCTGAACCCTGAACCCTTTTTTAACCCCGCCGCCTGCCAAACCGCATCGAGCTTTTCGCCCACCAGCCGGGCAACGGCGTCGCGGCGCATTCCGGCGAACCGGCCGCGGTCGGGCAGCGGCGTCACCGGCCCGTCGTAGCCCAGTTCGGCCAGCATGGCCAAAGCCGCCCCCGAGTCGATCACGCCCGTCTCGCCGGGCAACTTCCGCGTGGCCGGATCGTGCGCGTCGCTCTCGCCGGGTTGCGCGGCATCGGCCAGCCACACGGCGACAATCTGGTCGGGCTTCAATTTTTTGCCGACGGCGTCGAGCGAACCGCCCGAAGCCCATACCTGCCAGACGTCAAGCGATAGACCAACGTTGGCCGCGCCTACGGTGCTCAACAACACCAGCAGCGCATCGAGATCGTGAATGAACTCAAAATGCTTGTCGCGTCGGGCGGCTTCAATCGATTCAAAACCGACTCCCAGCCGGATGCCGTGCGGCTCGAGCGCTCGGCACACCTCGCCCAGCCGCTGGCGGTAAAACTCGAAATTTTGGTGGTAGGGCCGCTCATCGTCGGCCGGCTCGACCACGGTGACCGCCCGCGTCGCCCCCACGCTGGAAGCCAACTCGCCCAATTCGGCCAGCCGCCCGAGATCGCTCTGAAACTTCGCATCGTCGGCTTGCCAATCGAGCGGCAGAGGAAATGTGCCGAGCTTGAGCTTCGCGCTATCGAGCAGCCGCCGCGCCTTAGGCAGGCCATAGCTTTGCACTTCGCCGGCGAACTCGACCAGATCGAAGCTGACTCCGCGGAACCCGAACGAAAGCGCCAGTTCGATCGTTTCGCTTTGACTTGCCGAAAGGCCCAGCGCCCGCGGGTCCAGATTTTTGAACATCAACCCCTCCAGAGACAGGTAGGAAACCTATTATTATGCCAAACCGGTCGCGATCTGGGGAGGGGACACTCACTTCCCTTTTGCATTTTGACTTTTGCATTTTGCATTTTTACTTTCCCATTGGTTCACGAGCGCTCAGGGGTTGCGATGGCCAGACGAAGTGGCTTGCCCGATCGAATACCGCTTCGGTATTTTGAAAAGAGCCGGGCTGGCCGTTTCCGTCAATCGAACGAAATCTGACGTGTGTTCGCCGGATGGCACTTGCCGGCCACCGCTTCGAATCCGCGATCCTGAGACCTTTGCGTGCTCGTTGTCACCCGCGCTCTCACCAAACGCTACGGCCCGCTGACGGCGCTCGAAGACTGCCACCTGCAAATCAAGCAAGGCGAAGTCTTCGGCTTGCTGGGACCCAACGGTTCGGGCAAGACCACGCTGCTGCGTTTGCTCATGGGTTTCTTGCGGCCCACGTCGGGCGAGGCCCACATCGCCGGGCTCGATTGCTATCGCCAAAGCGTGGCAGTCCATCGCCAGGTGTCGTATCTGCCGGGCGACGTGCGGCTGTTTCGGATGCGGGGCAAAGACGTGCTGCGATTTTTCGATCGCGTCCGCGGTGTGCGGAGCACCACGGGCACGCCGGCCTCGTTCGCCCTGGCCGAACGGCTGCGGCTCGATCTTTCGCGGCCGGTGGCGAAGATGTCGACCGGCATGCGGCAAAAGCTGGCCCTGGCCGCCGTGATGGCCGTCGAAACGCCGCTGGCGATTCTCGACGAGCCGACCTCGAATCTCGACCCGAACGTTCGCGACGAAGTGCTGGCGCTGGTGCGCGAAGCGCGCGCCGCCGGCCGTACCGTGATCTTCTCTTCGCACATTCTGGACGAAGTAGAGCAGGTGTGCGACCGCGTCGGCATTTTGCGGGCAGGCCGGCTAGTATACTTGCAGACCATGACCGAGCTGCGTCGCCAGCATGTCATCCGCGGCCGGCTGACCGCCGCGATGCCGCCTGTCCCAACCGACCTCCGCCCGACGCCCGCCATTTCGACCAGCAATGGCCATGTGTCGATCGAGACGCCGGGCGAGTTGCGTCCGCTCTTGGGTTGGCTGGCGACGCTGCCGTTGGACGAGGTGCGCATCGAGCCGGTGGGCCTGAAGGCGGTGTACGAACGTTATCATGGGACGGGGCTGTCATGAACCGCGCGTTGTGGGCCAAGTCGATCGGTGACGCACGGCTGTTGTTGGCCGCGCTGGTCGCGCTGATGTTCGGCTTTGAGTGGCTGTTTGTGTGGCTGACCAGCCTGGTCGAGCTAGGAGCGGTCGCCACGTTTTTGCAGGCGTGGCCCGGCGAGTTTCAGTCGCTGCTGGGCATGCCGCTCGCCCAAGCGGTCACGCCCACGGGCCGGCTGGCCTTGGGCTACATCGACCCGGTGGTCATCCTGGCCACGGTAACGTGGGGTCTGGCCCGCGGCTCCGACGCCATCAGCGGCGAAATCGGTCGCGGCACGATGGAGTTGCTGCTGGCCCAGCCCGTGCGGCGGATCACAATCGTCGCGGTCCACGCCGCGGTGACGACGGCCGGCGCCGCGTTGATCGGTTTGGCCGCCTGGCTGGGCACGTGCCAGGGGCTGTGGGCCGTGGGCTGGCTCGATCAAGTCGCGCCGCGGCATTTTGTTTCGGCGGCGGTCAATGTGTTCGCCCTCACGTTTTTTCTGGGGGCCGCCAGTACGCTCGTATCGTCGTGGGAGAGCGTGCGGTGGCGGGCGATCGGCGTGATGGGCGCGTTCTTCATCATCGAGCTGATCATCAAAATCATCGCGCGGCTGGCGCCCAAGCTCGATTGGCTGATGTACTGCACAGTGCTAGGCGCCTTCCAGCCGCAAATCTTGGCCGTCGAACCCGCCCGGGCTTGGCACCTGTCGCTGCGCTACGATGGCACGCTGATCGGGCTCGGAGTCTGCTGCTACCTGCTGGCGACGATCATTTTCTGCCGTCGCGACCTGCCCGCGCCGCTGTAAGGCTTGATCTTGGGCGTGCTGGCAGGCCGTGGTAAGATTCCGCCCCACGAGTAGCCGTCGGCCAAGGAAGGACCGAGAGCATTGAAACTTTTGGCGCTGGCCGAAGGGGCCGACCACGTCTGTTTTCGCTACCGCCTGGCGGCGTTCAGGCCGGCGCTCGAGCGGGCCGGCTGGCAACTGCAGTGCGTGCCGCTGGCCAAAGGCGCGCTGGCCCGCCGCCAGCAGCTTTACGGTGCAGCCGATGCCGACGCCATCGTGCTGCAGCGCAAACTGCTGCCTTTGTGGCAACTGCGCCTCTTGCGCAAACGCGCGCGGCGGCTGATCTTCGATGTCGACGACGCCGTATTCCATCGCGATAGCTACCATCGCAAGGGCATTCAAAGCTGGCAGCGAATGGCCTATTTCTGGGCCACGGTCTATGCGGCCGACGCTGTGCTCACGGGCAACGATTTTTTACGCCGCCAGGCCGCGGCGTTGATCGAACCGCACCGAGTCCATTACTTTCCTACCTGTGTCGATCCATCGCGCTATTCGCTGGCGCGGCATGAGCCGGGCGAACGGTTGCGGCTGGTTTGGATCGGGCAACGCAGCACCGTGCCGAGTTTGCAGGCGGCCGGCGAACACTTGGCCGTCGCCGCGGCCCGACTACGAGACGCCTCTGTAGGGAACGCCCTCCGTGGCGTTCCGCGTTCTACGGGCGACGCAGCGCCGCCCCTCTATGGAACGCCACAGAGGGCGTTCCTTACAGAAGACGGAGCGGCACGGAGTCCGTTCCGTACAGAAACAATGCGGTTGACCGGCGGTCTGGAGTTGCGCGTCGTCTCAGACGTTTTTGCAAAACTCGCCGGCGTGGAAGTCGTCGAGCGGCCTTGGAGCGAATCGGGCGAGACGGCCGAGCTGGCGGAGGCCGACGTGGGCGTCAGTTGGCTGCCCGACGACGATTGGAGCCGCGGCAAATGTGGCCTGAAGGTGCTGCAATATATGGCCGCCGGACTGCCCGTGGTGGCTAATCGGGTGGGCGTGCACACCGAGATGATCGTCGACGGCCAGACTGGCTACCTGGCCGACACGCCCGCCGAGTGGGCGGCGGCGATCGCGCGTTTGGCCGCCGATGCTCGCCTGCGGGCCGCTCTGGGCGCGGCGGCCCGGCGGCGCGTCGAAGAACAGTATAGCGTGGCTGCCTGGCAAGATCGGTTTGTTGGCCTACTCGATGGGTTGGTGGACCGCGACGGTGGCCTACATCATGGCGATGAGCGCCGGGAGCGGGCGGCATGAGCGCGTTCCCTGATCGGTTTCGACCATTGAAAACGGCATGTGGACCAGCCGTCCCCGTCTGGCTCCGCGACGCCAAGGGCGTCGGCGACACACAGCCGAGGGCGGCTGTACCACATGAGCGATTCGAGTTTTCCTCTGTAGGGAACGCCCTCCGTGCCGTTCCGCGAACTGCGGATCGACGTCGCGCCGCCCCCCACGGAACGCCACGGAGGGCGTTCCCTACAGAGGTCAAACAGCCCTCTCACGGAACGGCACGGAGTCCGTTCCCTACAGAGACGAAGCGGATGCTGGCAATGGTCGTCGCATGCGGGCTTCTTTTGCCCACGCCAGGTTGCTCCAGCCTGGTGAAGCGAAAGAACGTGCTGCCCGTGCGTCACACGTTGGTGCTCGATCCGTTGGTCGTGCACAGCGACTTTAAGCTTCCACCGCATCATCGGCTGCTCAATGAGCTGGTGCTGGAGCGCAACGAGCTGTTGAACACGCTCGAACTGACTAAGAGCGAAGAGCCTGTGCAGGTTTATCTATTTGATACCGAGGAGCGGTTCCGCGATTTCTTAGGCCACTACTACCCAGACTTTCCGCAACGGCGGGCGTTCTTTGTCGAGACCGATACCCGGCTGACGGTCTATGCCTACTGGGGCGACCGCGTGGCCGAAGACCTGCGGCACGAGGTGGCCCACGGGTATCTTCATTCGGTGGTGCCCAATCTGCCGCTCTGGCTCGACGAGGGTTTGGCAGAATACGCCGAAGTGCCGCAGGGCGGCGGCGGCCTGAATCAGCCGCACGTGCAACTTCTCTTGGAAAAGTCGGCGCAGCACAGTTGGCGGCCGAACTTCGCGCGACTCGAACGGCTGACTTCGGCCAGCGAGATGACGCAGACCGACTATGCCGAGGCCTGGGCCTGGGTGCATTGGCTGTTGGAGGGCAACCCAGCCGGGCGGCAGTCGGTGCAAACTTATCTGGCCGACTTGCGCCAGGGCCAACGCGTGCCGCCATTCTCGGCTCGGCTGAGCGGCCTATCGCAGTCGAGCGATGGGGCGCTCATGGCCCATTTGCAGTCGCTCGCCGTCCGCACCAGCGGGGGCGCGAGGTAGTCCGGGGCCTTGTGCCCCGCCTCCTCGCTCAGCGCGGCCCGGTGGCTGGGGCAGAGTGTAACGATGCCCCGGCTGTTCGGTTATGACATTCGACGGAGCCAAAGAACGTACTTTCGCGGAGCGAAAGACGACAAT
>DATFDL010000536.1:0-12364 GCA_035252155.1 Pirellulales bacterium
GAGCGGTCGCCTTTGGCGACGGGAAACAGCCGAGGGCGGCTGTTCCACATTGCCGTATTCACGCCCCGCGTGAATCAGCGACTAGAGATTGTTTATTGAAGTCCTTGCCCGTGGGCGGTGAATTCGAGCGATAGCCGGTCCGAGGCGGCGGCCGGAGCGTGCAGCTTGATCTCGATGCGGGCGCCCTGGGGAAGCAATTGGCCGAGCTTCACGCGGCAGGCCGGCCCGGCCGTCCGGCGCACGTCGAACTGCGGCCGCTCGGCAAAAGGCGGGCAAAATGCCACATGGGCCGTGGCAGTGCGCGTGCCGTCTGGCAACATTAAGTGAAGCGCTCCGCGGACCAGCTCTTGGCCATCGGCGAGTGACGCGCGAGTGTATTCTTGAGTAACCCGCTGGCGGCTTGCGCCGCTGGAATCGTGTAGGGAAGGCGGCGCTGAAGGGACCACCGAACGGAATAAATTCCGTTCTACCGAGCTCGGGGAACGGAATGATTTCCGTTCTACGAGAGGACGAGTCCAGGCCGAGGCTTCTTCGATGATGATGATCGCCCAATAGATCAGCGCCGCCCACCAGGGCCGACCGGTCGCGCCCAGCGCCAGTCCGAAAAGAACCAAACTCGACGACGTTGTCGCCAGCAACGCCAGCCGCGAGCGACCATCGCGGGGCGCTGCGAGATGCCAGAGCCGTCGCGCTAACCACCCTGTCAAGCAGAGCGCCAGCGCGGCCAGTGGCAACAGCGCGGGTTCGAGCGGCTGGGCCGAGGCCATCGACCGTCGCACGAGCAACAGCGCCGAGCCCATCAAAAGACCGGCCAGCAGCAGGACGCTTGCCGGGCGGCAAAGCTCTCTTGGGCTCCAAGCCGCGGCATGAGCGGGCAACGACGATTCGCCGGCGCTCGGTGCCGCGGCGGTATGCGTTGCCATCACCGGCCGCCTACGGAAATCAGATGCGAAAACGTGCGCAAATACATCCGCCCATCGGCGACCGCAGGCGTGCTGCGGCTCTCTTCGCCCAGCGGATTGCGAGCCAGCAGTTTGGGGTTCTTCGAGGCCGAAACCACCACGGCTTCGCCGTCTTCGCTGATGCAATAAAGCCGCCCGCCGACGCACACCGGCGAGCCGAAGTAGTTGCCCGACACGCGCAGCCGACCGAGGCGTTTGCCGCTTGCGACTTCGATGCAACTGACGATGCCGTCGTCGCTCCAGAGAAACAACAAGTCGCCGTACGCCACCAGCGTGGGGCAATACGGCGCCGACTCTTTGACCGTGTAGGCCAGCTCCGGTTCGTCGCGCTTGCCGGCCGGCGGACGCACCGCCGCCACGTAACCGCCGCCACCGCCCGACCCGCACGTGCCGAAGATCAGGCCGCCGGCGATCACGGGGGAGCTCACGCTACGCTTATCAAAGACATCGAGCTCCCAATTCACGCTGCCGCTGGCCGGATCGATGCTGCTGATGCCGTGCGCCTGGCTGGTGAAGATGAGCTGCTCGGGCTGGTCTTTCGGTCGATACACGCACGGCGTGGAATAGGCCACCACCTTGGTGCGGCGATCGACGGTCCAACGCGGCTCGCCCGTCCGCCGGTCGAGGGCGATCAACGAGCTTTTGCCTTGAAAGGTTTCGTCGCCCTGCTCGTTGGCCATGATCAGCAGATCGCCGTAGACCACTGGCGACGCTCCGCCGCTGTGCTGGCTGACATACGGACCCAGGTTGCGCCGCCAGATTTCGTTGCCGTCGTGATCGAGGGCCAGCAGCGTGAACTCCTGGGGCGCCGTCCAGGTGACATAGACCCGCTCTTCATCGACGCAAGGGGTGCTCGAGGCGAAGCTGTTGAGCTGATGCTTGGTGTGCGGCGTCGAGGGGTATTTACGTTCCCACTCGATCTGCCCGTCGGAGGCCCGCAGGCAGACGACCAGCCTTGTGGCGGTGTCGTCGAAGGCGCTAATCAGAAAGATCTTGTCGCCCCACACGACCGGCGACGAATGGCCGATACCGGGCAGCGCGATCCGCCAGTTGTAGTCTTGCTCGGTCCACTCGGCCGGCACGGTGTCGGCATCGCTGACGCCAGTGCCATTGGGTCCGCGAAACCGCGTCCAGTCTTGGGCGGCGGCCGGCAAGCTGCTGGCAGCAGCAATCAGGGCCAACCCGATGAGAGAAGCAGGGTGAATGAATCGATGCATGCCGAGTTTCCTTTCGAGATTCGATCACTCGTGTCTTGGCACGATTGTACTCGAAACGCGAGCGATGCAAGCCTGTTCTTCACCGGTGCGCGCCGGGCGGGGGCATTTGTCGTGGTGGCTGGGGCAGAAGCTGGCCGTGGAGCGGCATCGTCTCATCACAATGCAAGGTCGGCCAGCGATGCCCCGGTGGTGCGCCCTGCCGGGGCATCGCCGCGATCAAGCGTTGCTCGAAATTCAACGCTTGAGGCGCGGCTCTGCCCCAGCCACCGCGGTTTAGGTCAAGTAGGATGGGACGAGTGAAACGAGTCCCACCATCGGCCCGCGTCGCCCCTTCCCGCCCGATGTTCGAGCGCGACGGTGGGACTCGCAAGCTCGTCCCAACCTACGGCTTCATGAGAAGTCAGTCCGCCCACGAACAGAACCAGAATTCTCACGAATTCTGCTACGCGGCTTCGCTGGCCCTATTGCGATTTCATTCCGTAGATCGGCAAATGCCGGTAATAGACCTCCAGCATGTAGAGCGAAAGGCAGGTAACGTAGAGCCGCCGGCCCTGGCCCAAATCGCCCCAGCGATCGCCGTTGGGCGCCCAACTACCTTTCTCGACGCCGGTTTTTTCCTGGCCGTCGACCAGCGTTTTGCGCATCGCCTGGTTCCAGACCGGCCAGTACTTGCCCTCCATGTGGTGCATCACCTGCGTGCCGTAATACCAATAATAAACGTCGCGGTCCTCGGGCCGAGGCAGGTGCTCCATCAGCCGTTCGACTCCTTCGACCAGCCGCGGATCGTCGCGCCGCCAACCTAGATATTGCCGGCAAAGCAGCCCCTCGGCTGTCATCGAAAGAGTCGGCTCGAGATTGACTTCGTAACCGTACAAACTGCCGCCGCTCTTCTCGCTCACTTTATCGAGAAACTCGCCGACCTTGACCAGCACCGGGCTGGGCACGTCGATGCCCGCCATCCGGGCGCTTTGCAATGCCATCACGATCCAGCCGGTCACCGACAAGTCGCTGGTGCTGCGCGGCAGGTACTTCCAGCCACCGAGCACCGAATCTTGCGACTCGATGCAATACTTCACAGCCAACTCGGCGGGCTTTCGCAGCTTGGGGTCTTTGGTCATGCCATAGAGCTCGCAGACGGCGATGGTGGCCTGGCCGTGGGCGTAAAACCAGGCGTTGGCCTTGCCCCCTTCTTGAAAAAAGTTGCCGTCGCTGCCCTGCATGTTCAAGAGGGCCTCGATGCCGGCGGCCACCTGCTTTTTGTATTCGCCCTTCTGATGCGTATTGCCGGCGCCTTGGAACGCCAGCAGGGCCATGGCCGTTGCCGATTCGGGCACGTCGCGGTCGAGCACGCCATCGCGATATGGCCCCTTCAGGCTCCACGTGCCATCCTTGCGTTGCTGCTTGGCGAGCCATTTCAGTCCCAGGCCGACGGCCTCTTCGGTGTCGCCGTTGCCGCCGTATTTGCCCAGCAGCATTTTCTTGTGCCCTTCTTCGCGGCCCACCAGCGCGATGCTGATCGGCGAGGCGGCGAAGTCGGGCATCGGCGCTTCGCCGTCGAGGGTTAAGTCCGGCGCGGAAGCTTTAGCAAACGGATCATCCACTTCGGGCAGCGTGTCGGGCGTGAGAGCCAGTTCCTCGTCGGTCGTCTCGCCGATGGGAATCGTCGAATCGGCGTCGAGCAATTGTTCGCCAAGTTCGCTCGACGAGACGTCCAAAAAAATGCCTTTGCGCCCGCCATGTTGCCGCACGAGCCACAGCCCGAGCACCACCACCAGCACCAGGTGGAACAGACAACTTATCAACCAAGGCGGGCCATTCTTGAGAGCGGCCCGCTTGAGCTGCGTTTCGCCGTCTTCGTCGGCGTCGCGCAGCGCCAATTGCCGGGGGTCGGCGGCGCGGGGCATCGGAATCGGCCGCGGCATGGCCGGCATCGTCGCCGCTGCGCCGACGGGAATGGGACGCGGCACGGCGACAGGCACCGGCCGGGCGGCGGTCGGAGGGATCGGCGGCGTTAGACCGGGGGTAGCCTTGCCGGCCGGCGGCGTGACGAGCACTGGCTTGGGCACCGCAATCGGCCGCGCAGCGGGGGCCGAAGGCGTGCCGTTGGCGGCCGCCGGTTCGGCGCCCGTTCGTTGCGGCGGGTCCGGCAACGCCATTGGACGTGTTTCTCCCCGTCGCGCCACGGTCGCCATCCCCGATCGACTTGCTTGCAGGCGGGCCGGCGCGGACGAAACCTTGTAGCAGTACGATTTTGCGACGAACGACGGCCCTTGAGTCGAGTCTAACTGTGGTATCGGCAAGCGCCAAGCGGTTGACGACCTCGCGTCTCGTAGGATGGCCTTCCAGGCCGACCAGACGGCGCAAGCGTCAGAACCATCGCACCACCACAAAAAAACGCCTAGACGAGACTCGCCCGGCCGATATAATGTTTTGCAGACACATTGACGCGGGGTGGAGCAGCCCGGTAGCTCGCGAGGCTCATAACCTCGAGGTCGCAGGTTCGAATCCTGTCCCCGCCACTGGTTGCAACCGCCGGGTTTAGGCCCGGCGGTTAATTTTTGCGCTCGTTAGAAGTGGACAATCCATGGGCGCCCATCCCTACTATTATTTCGTCGAGTACCAGCCCGACGTGGGCGCGGCCTTGCAAGCGTTGCGGCAGCGCGAGTTCCAGGCGGGACGGTACAACCCGGTCGTGGCGTTTCCCGACTTTCCGGTGGGGGCACGCTCGCCCGCGCCGGGGGCGGCGCACGCTTCGATCGAGCAGGCCCGCCAGGCCGCCGACGCCGACGGCACCCGCTCGATTCTCGACTTGCACTTTGTGGCCGACGAACCCGATTTTTGCGCCGTCTCGCCCATCAGCGATTTCAACCTGAAAAAGCTCTTCGGCACCACCCAGCCCACCCGCGAAATGGTCGAGCGGAACATGTCGTTTTTTGAGGACGTCGACCGCGGGCAGGGGGTCTATATTATCGTCTACAAGCAGAACAAGCCGAGTGAGATCTTTTTCGGCGGGTATTCGTTTGACTAAGCGGCCCGTTTGACACTCAACCGCCGGCCAGTAGAATTAAAGGTTGACCGATTCAACGACATTCCACGGCCGGGAACTGCGGAAGAGTCGTTGTTTCGGTCTCCCGCCTGAGATTACCGCCGGCGCGGTCGGCTGGTCGCCCGTTCCGGCATCACGTTTCTTTTTGAGAGCACTGTCATGGCACCGCTCTTCGCCTTTTTGCACCCGTGGGAACTTATCGTTGTCGCCGGGGTCGTTTTGTTGCTGTTCGGCAATCGCTTGCCCGCGCTCATGCGATCGGTCGGCCGGAGCGTCGTCGAGTTCAAACGCGGCGTGAACGAAACCGACGAAGACGACGGCGCCAAGGCGGGCATTGACGATCATGCCAAGGCGCCGACCGGCAAGTCGTAAGCCGGTGGTTTGGAATTTGCGATTTCGATAACGGTTCAAAGGCAGCGGGGTGATTGCGATGTTAGGTTTAAGCCCGGTCGAGGTGATGGTGATTGGGGTGGTGGCGGTGTTGCTCTTCGGCAGCAACTTGCCGAGTGTGGCCCGTTCGATGGGCAAGAGCATGTCGCAGTTCAAAAAAGGCATGCAAGACCTGAAGGACGAATTGAACGTGGCCGACAGCCGTCCTCAGCAGATTCGCCGTTATCACGAGATCGACGATCGCGACGAACCGACCGCGCCCAAGTTCGAGCCGCCCACGGCTGAACCTAGCCTTGAGGAGCCGACGGCCGAAGCGCCCGCCTTGGCCGAGAGCCGAACTGCCGAAGCGCCCGTTCAGGCTTAACCGCCTTTGCCGCACCATCGCTGGTTCGACGGGTGGTGTCGCAAAGTTGAGTTGGTCGCCCATACCAACCCGAAGCGTAAGCGAGGAAATGCCCGATTCTGCCTCGCTTACGCTTCGGGTTGATGTCTATTCGCCCCGACCAACTCAACTTTGCGACACCACCGTTCGACGCCCCCGTTCGCGTAGCAGTGGCACGGGGTCGTTTCCTCCAGGGCTACTGGCTGCTATACTCTTTCTTTCTCGGGCGGCTAGCTCAGTTGGTTAGAGCGCCATCCTCACACGGTGGAAGTCACAGGTTCGAGTCCTGTGCCGCCCATTCCCCCGCCAGTCGAAACATCTGAATCGCGTTCGCCTTGAAATCTCGGAGCCCTCGGCAGGCGGTTCGGCCGTGATGATGTCCGATCGGGCGACGGGCGCACGGCGTTTCGATGGATCCTTTCTCGCCAACGCCGTGGTACGATGCGGTGATGGAAGAGAATCCGTACAAGGCGCCGGCGCAACCATCAGCAGGCGGAATGCACGGTCGGGCCGGCGTGAATCGCGCAAGCAAATGGTTGTGCATTCCGCTGATGGTTGTAGGGCTTATTTCCTATCCCGTCCTCCAGGTGCTAGGAGGGCTCGGCTTATTCAGCGGCGGTCAGCAATGGGAAATGAGGATATGGCCATTTCTGCTGAGCGGACCTCTGGCAATACTCTCGTCGGGATCGCATTTCTTGCTTGGTCTCGCGAGTCTTCAAAATGACTGGATTGTTTGACTTCCGCTGAGGGTGACCTATCTTTGCCTGCCGTGGCGGGGCAGCTACCGGCGCTGCGGCAAAGCTGCGGACTGCCAGCCGGTGGCCTTTTCTTTCGGGGGCCAGCTATGGATCGGCTCTTTCGAATCGGGCCTGTCGCTTTCGCTCTGGCGGCCATGATCGCGGCCTGCATCGCAGGCGACCCGGAATTCCCTTACGGCGTTTTGTCGGTCTTAATCGCGATTGCGTGCTACTACGGAGTCCGCCAGCGCGCGCGGTCGTAGGGCCGGGCGGCCGACGGCCGAAGGGTTGACGTCTGCGGCATCTCAGCGGACCGAGATTTTGAGCTGAGGGTGCAGACGACGCAGCCGCGGCGATGTATAAAGCGATTCTTGAGAGGGGACCAGAGTCTGCCGAGGGCCGTCAGAAATGTTCCGCACCGATACCGGAATGATTCATCGAAGGTGGGACGACGATACGTACCGCTCTTCTTCTAGGCGCCGCATTGTGCGGCATATAATGGCGTTGGGCGCTTGGAGCCAACACATGCCGCTAAACTACGCCGCCAGCGATGAGACCAGAGGGCAGACAACTAAAGAGGAGACACACACCTGGATCGCCTGCCCTGGCTGCGGCTACGGCGGCGAGATCGGAATTCCACTCGATTATCCCGCCGATGTTGTTGTGTGCCCGAAATGCCGGGAACTGGTTAATGTCCGGCCGAAGGACCGCGTGCTCTGGCGTCCGCTCGATGCCTCGCAGTTTCTTCGCCGTCAGTTTCCCAATGTGGATTGGGACTCCATCGAGCCGGCAGGCGATTCATCGCTCGATAACCAATCGGCGGACGCTCGGCACGACGAGATCGTTGACGCTGCCGCGGCAACTGTGTACCCAGCGGCGCCGCCGCAAGACACTCCAGCGGCTGCATCAACGGTCGGCGACGCGCCGCGTCTCCCGTGGCCCGTCGGCCTGACCCTGGGGGCAATTCTTTTCCTGGTAGCGATCGTGCTGACCTTGGCAGGCTTGGCACCACGGCCCTGACTAGCTAATCCGTTGCTTAGCTTGCCATGACCCGACGAATTCAGTTCAGCTTGAATCAGGTCTTCTTGGCAGTTTTGTTCGCGGCATCGCTTGCGCACTTTTTCCGAAAGCTGTCGAAACGATTTCGAAACACGGAGCTCGACCGGGCCTGCCTTGTTTCTGCTTGCGTCTTCTTCGGCCGGAGCTGCAATCGGCACGTTTTTTGGCAAGATTGGTTGCTCGGCAATCGTCGGAGCGGCGCTCGCCGTTGCGTTCATGGCGGCCGTCATCTTCATCTATGGGGCCTGTTAGTACGCCATGGCCCGATGGTTTCAGTTCAGCCTGACGGCGATTTTCTGGCAGATCCGGCGGTAGCCGAGGCATTGCGAGCCTACTTCGCCAAGTAATCTCCATAGTTTGTCCACCGCTTTCCAGTTTCAGGCCGCGTAATAGCGCGGGGGTGCGTTTTCTTAGGCATCGCCGGGCAAATGAATGCTGCATTGATTCCCGCGATCACTTCCTCGTGATATGCTCGTGCTTGCTCGGTGAAACGGAGTTTCCGGCGCGCCGGGACTGGAGAGCGATTCATTTGCCCGGCGATGCCTAAAAAAACGCAAGGTTGCACTGCTAGAGGGCATGAAATGGCCCACGAAGTCTGCTGAAGACCTAGCCCTGTCCGAGGTTTCCATGAGAAGTCGCCTGGTTGAAATCTGCCGGTTCATGCTCGCGGTAGGGCTGCTGAGTTTGGACGTGGGCGGGGCGAAGCCGGCGGAAGTACTCAAGATTTCAAACCGTTCGGTCCATGATGGCCGGATCAATCCGATGCTGTTTGGCAATTTCATCGAGCTGCTCGATGATCTGGTGCCCAGCATGTGGGCCGAAATGCTCAACGACCGCGGCTTTGAGGGCATCACCCCGCCAGCCAACTGGGTCTATTTCGACGGCTCGCCGACCTTATGCGACCGCGGATGGGACGAGAGCGACGACTGGAGTACAAGCCACGACGCTCAGTCCTTTAACGGCCAACGATGCGCCCAGATTGTCGCAAACGAACAGCGGCCGGCGCGGTTGTCGCAAGCGGGCCTGGCCGTGAAAGAAGGTGCGTTGTATCACGCCTCCGGCTGGCTCCGCGGCGAGGGCGCGGTGCAAGCGCAGGTCGCACTGGAAACACAGTCGCCTGACGGCGCAACGGTCGAGTTGGCAACGGGCGATTTTTGGACGCCGACAGCGAAGTATTCGCGCTTTGCCGCGGAGCTGCGACCGACCGGTTCCACCGATCGTGCCGCGCTGGTGCTTCGCGTCACCGGCACGGGCACTGCCTGGGCCGATCGCCTGTCGATCATGCCGGATGATAACCGGCAGGGCTGGAGACCCGACGTGGTCGAGGCGATCAAGGCGTCGCGGCCGTCCTTGATTCGCTGGGGTGGCAGTGTCGTCGATCCGGGCGCCTATCGCTGGAAGAACGGCATCGGCCCGCGCGATCGGCGAGAACCGTTTGCCAACCGCAACTGGGGGCGCATCGACTCGAATGACGTGGGCATCGACGAATTCTGTCAGTTCTGCGAACTCGTCGAGGCCGAGCCATTGGTCTGCGTCAGTTTTTCCGATGGTCACGCCAGCGCCGCCCATCTTGTGCAGTATTGCAACGGAGCGGCGGAAACCACTTGGGGCGGGCGGCGCGCGGCGAACGGGCATCCCGCCGCCTATCGCGTCAAATACTGGCAGCTTGGCAATGAGATCAGCGGCGACGATGACGCCTATATCGCCAAGTGCAAAGATTTTATGGGGGCGATGAAAGACGCTGATGCGAGCATTCGGGTGCTGAGCTCATTTCCCTCGCAGAAGGTGCTGGACGCCCTTGGCAAGGACTTGGACTATCTCGCCCCGCACCATTACACGCGCGACCTCGGTTTCTGCGAGGCCGATTTTCAAAAACTCGCCGCGATGATCGCCAAAACGCCCGGCTGCGGGCATCTTCGCCTGGCCGTCACCGAGTGGAACTTCACCGCGGGCGACTGGGGGCTGCTGCGGGCCAAGATGCTCACGCTCGACGGGGCGCTGCACAACGCCCGTTACCTCAACTTGCTCTGCCGCTACAGCCACCTCGTCGACCTCGCCTGTCGCTCGAACATGTCAAACAGCTTTTGCAGCGGAATCATTGAGACCCGACCCGGCGGGTTGCTGAAGCGGCCGAGCTACCACGTCATGAAACTCTACGCCGACCACGCCTTGCCGAGCCTGCTCGCCATCGGCAAGACGCCGGCGAACGTGGATGTCGTGGCCTGTGCGTCAGAACAGCGCGACCGCGTGTGCGTGTTCGCGGTGAACAGCGGCCGCGAGCCGATGACGCTGTCGCTCGATCTCGCCGAGTTCGGCGCCGACTTCGCTCCCCTTCGCGCCGAAACCGTCCACGACACGCACGATCGCCGTCAGCCGGATGTCATGAACCACTGGGACGCGCCCGACCGCGTGACCACAGTGAACTTGCCGGTGAACGATGGCAAAGTCACTCTGCCCGCCTTCTCGGTCTCAGCAATCGACTGCGGGAAGAGATGAGCCGGTGCTTGACGACAACCAACTTCTCGATGCCGAATAACCGCCCTCCGAACCGGGTGCCGATCTGAATTGTCAGTCTCGCTGGGCAATTCACGTTTGGACCTCAGACCGAGCAGGGCGAAAGAGCAAGCCTGGATTCGGACAGGATTTGGCGATGGGTAGCTCACGAGACGATTTTATAAAATACCCCAGAACGCCCCATTTGTTCGGTTCCGAGGGATCGGTGATCTCGAAAGGGACGAGCTTCGCCAATTGATCGGGCCGTCCCTGTTCGATAGCCAATTCGAGAACCCCGAGACGAAGCGAACCGACAACCTGATGGAAGGTCTCTACCTGAGAACCGAGGCCAACGACAGAGTATCGGGCAGGGCGAAATTCGTGCGGCCAGAGTTTGTCGAAAAGGTGAAGCAGAGCACGCATTGGCAACATCAGGCGGTTGTGCCTAATCTGCTCAAAGCGGGAGCGGACATTTGGCGATGACTTGGGACGATCTATCGGCGGCTACACTCGACAAAGTCCTGGCCTGGGCGGCTGACCAACCTCGCCAGCAAGTGCGAGCCACCCACAATCACGGAGGCCCATGCGTTGATCGTTGAAGGTTGAGTGGTCTACGGGCGCATGAGTGGAAGTGCGGTTTTTTTGAGGCGATGCCGCCCACGGAGGGACTCGCTCGCTCGGCCGATCCTACTGGCTATCTTAACATCGCCGCCACCAGTTCTTTGAGCGTCAGCGCGTTGCGCACCGCATGGCCGCCGATGTCGTTGTTGAAATAGGCGTAGACGGCGCGACCCTCGTCGGCCCGTGCACTGATCCACTCGGCCGAGCGGCGCAGGCGGTCGCGACGGTAGTTGCCGTAATACCGCACACCGTGAAAGCGAAGATACACTGCCCGACCGGTCACCCAACGCGGATGCCGGGGCAAGATATCGTGAATACAGATACTGACGCCCCGCGCCTGCAGCAGGTCGCGAGTTTCTGCGGCCAGCCAGGTGCGCTCGCGAAATTCGAGGACGTGCGTCAAGTCGTCGGGCAGCACCGCGAAAAACTCCGCCAGTCGCCGCAGGTCTTTGCGCCAATGCGGCGGAAGTTGGTAAAGAATCGGTCCTAACAACGCGCCAAGCCGGCGGACGTGAGAAAGCAGCCGCTCGATGGGCTCCGCCGGCCCCTGCAGCTTTTTCATGTGCGTCAGAAAGCGGTTGGCTTTCACGGCATACACGAAGCCGGGCGGCGCCTGCCGCTGCCAAGCGTCGAAGGTGGCGGCGGGGGGTAAGCGATAAAACGTGTTATTGATTTCCACGGTGTCGAAGTACCGTGCATAGTGCGCGAACCACTTCGACGAGGGCAAATCGGCCGGATAAAAGAGTCCACGCCAATGGTTGTAAATCCAGCCTGAGGTGCCGATACGAATCTGGCCGCGCATACCGGCATATTGTGCCCTCGGCCAAGTGCCTTCGAATAGCCTTCGTCGTTCCCCTGATTCAGGGGGCAACATCGACGCCAAACAACGATGGCACAAAATCCGTTGTAACCAACGATTCGGCTATTTTTTTGCCTTGCGTTTATGAACTGCTGGCGTCTTCGGAGCCGCGCGGGCCCCTTGTTCGGCCTCGATCGCGCGGTAAAGCTTGTCGAACGTCGCCAGGCTCGGCGATCGCTTGGCTTGCTCGATGCGATTAACGGTTTCAGGACGGACTCCGGCACGCCGCGCCAATTCGGCTTGCGACCATCCCAAGCTTTGCCGCGCGCGAATCATCTTGCGGGCCATCAAAATGCGTGCCGTCTCAACTGCCGGATAATTGCCGTGGGCGTCGGCGGGCGGCAGTTCTGGTTCGCGCGGGCCACCGGCGATGCGCAAGAATTCAGCTTCCGGCATGATTACAAAGCGCTCGCCGGAAAGTGTTACCGTTTGAATCGAGCTGGGGTCAATCATAAGAAATTCTCTTGCCTATCCGTCGTAAAAGCCATCACGGTGTCCGATTTTCTCTACCAGCACCAACCAGTCTTCGGCCGCGCGTGTCGGGAAAAACTGGACGCGATAATCCCCGGTGCGCAGCCGGTAATGGCCGGCCAGGTCG
>DATFDL010000537.1:0-6045 GCA_035252155.1 Pirellulales bacterium
TGCCACTCGCCCGTCCCCTCGCGGCTGACCAGAGCATAGCCCGACCAGTCGCCGCGCGCACCCGCGCGTCGTTCTTCGGCGAACCGCAGCATGACGCCGTGGTCGCTTCCCGGCGACTCGACTTGCCGGCGAACAAGCGACGTGACGTCGAACAACTTCCAACCTTCGCCGGCGGTCATCGCGTGTTCACCGGCAGACTCTTCGGCGAACGACGGCTGGTTTTGCCACGAAGTCGATTCGTTCCAACCGCCACGCACTTCGTGGATGCCGATGGTGGTAGGCTCGTTGCGCAGTTTGGTGTCGCGCGAGTACATCGCCAACAAAAACCTCACATTGGGCTGGGAGATTTCTTGGTGCCCGAGTGGTTGCCACGCCACCAGGGTGCGCACGCCGCCGTCGTTGTTGTCTATGCCGATGTTGTCCACGTGTCCGTGGTTCCATCGCGGCAAATACGCCAGAATCATGGTGTCGGCCGTCACAGGCAGCCGACGCACGATACGGCCCGAGACCTGCGCCACGAGCTCATCGGCGACAGCAGCGTCGTTGTCGACGATATCCAACGAAAGATCGTCGAAGTATGCTTTTCCCTTGCCGGTCAGGGCCGCCCGCACCATCAATCGCGCCGTTCCCGCGGGAATCGTCAGTTCGTCTGCCTCGACCCGCGTCCAGCCGTGCGTGCCGCGAAAGACCGGCGTACTGACGAAGCCGATCATCTGCCCGCCGCCCTTCGCCCAGCACTGCACGCAGACGTTGGCGGCTTCGGCATCGTCGGTGCGAAGATAGGCCGAAAGGCGAACGGTCTTCCCGGCGGGAAACTTTGGAACCTCTTGCAGCCAGTTGTTAGATACGGTTTGATCGTAATCGTGCTCGTTGGCGATCGCCAAGCAGGCATCGCCGGCGCGAGAATGGTCTGTGTCTCGCCACATGCGCAGGCCCGTGGCCGGCACCAGTGCGGCGAACCAACCAGGAGGCGACTGCTGGGCGCCGGCGTCTTCTTCCGCGCCACTGTTGGTTAACAGGTTGGCCGCCTCCGCGGCAAAGGCACGCGGCACGGCGATCGCAAGTAGCCCGGTGAACACCAGTCGGGCACAGAACGCGAGGCATTGCATGGGTCGGTCTCCTTTCTCGGGTATATAGTCTCTTCCAGAGACCGTAATCGTAGGATGACCTTCCTAGGTCGTCCAGAGTGGCGCAGGACGACCTAGGAAGGTCATCCCACGGCTGGCCGGAGATTCGCAAGCTCTGCATATGCTTACGCCCTCGGTCGCCTCTCGCTAACGCAACCATACGCTACTTTCGCGGAGCGAAAGGCGACTTTGTCGGCAACAACACTTCACCCGTGCGATCGCTCGATCCCAAAATCGAGCTGCAACTGCGGGTCGGGCTCGCCGTGGGGCGTCAGCTCTTTGAAGAGCAGGCTGGGCTGAATGTCTTTGTTGTGTTGATACTTGTTGCTGGCGTAGGCCGTATAGTCGCCGGCAAGCTGGTGATAAAAAATCTGGCAGATCGAGACGCCCGCGTAGATCCGCACCGGCTGCACGGCGAACATCTCCAGCGTCCAATAGCCGCAAAAACCCACGTCGCCAAAGCCCGCCGTGACATGCACAAACAGCCCCAGCCGGCCCACCGACGAACGCCCCTCGATCATCGGCACCAGCCCGCGGGTCTCGGTGCGCTCGATCGTGCGGCCCAGATAAAGCTGATTGGGCGTCAGTACCAGTCCCTCGGGCGGAATCGTCAACCGCCGCACGCGGTTGGCCTTTCGCATGTCGAGCACCACCTCTTCGTAGGTCATCAGCTCATCATGCAGCGAAAGATTGTAGCTGTTTGGGTTCAGATGGCTCTCGTCAAACGGGTCGATGACGATGTTCTGCCCCAGTTGGCGGCGAATCTCCAGGCCCGAAAGGATCATGCGTGGCTCTCCACTCCAACTCGCGGGCAGATTTTCGCCAACGTGCATTCGCCGCACTTGGGCCGGCGGGCGACGCAGATCCGCCGGCCGTGATGAATCAACCGATGACTGAAATCGACCCATTCGCGTTTGGGCAGAGCGGCCATCAGGTCGCGCTCGATTTTTTCGGGATCGTTTTCGGCGGTCAGGCCCAGCCGCTGTGTGATCCGCCGCACGTGCGTATCGACCACCACGCCCGACGCGATGCCGAAGGCCGTGCCTAGCACCACATTGGCGGTTTTCCGCCCCACGCCGGGCAACTCGACCAGCTTATCGAGCGATTGCGGCACTTCGCCGCCATGCTCCTGCGCCAGCCGTCCGCACGCGGCCTGGATGCTTTTGGCCTTCGCCCGGAAAAAGCCGGTGCTTTTAATCTGCTTTTCTAGTTCCTTCGATTTGGCCGCGGCATAAGCGGCGGCCGAGCGGTATTTGCGAAACAAGTCTTTGGTCACCAGGTTGACCCGCACGTCGGTACACTGGGCCGAGAGAATCGTGGCGATGAGCAACTCCAGCGGCGACTGAAAATTCAGCGCGCACCTGGCGTCGGGATAGGTCTTGGCCAGCAGCCGGGCGACTTTGGCGGCGTGGCGTTTGGCACCCTGGAGTTTGTCTTTGGCGGTGGCGACCATCCGGTGGCAAAAAAAGACGAGTCGATCGGGCGGCGTGCAGCTTGTCGAGTCGATTCTCAAAGCCGAGGCGCGGCCTGTCAAGTAGCCGATACCCGTCAAGTGCCCGACGTGCCGAGAATGTTTTGATCGAAGTCGATGATCGAGCCAGTCATCAAGCCCGACCGCTCCGAAAGCAAAAACGCGACCACCTGCGCCACTTCCTGCGGCTTCACCAGGCGGCCGAGCGGCTGGGCCCGCTCGGCCTGTTCGAGCCAATCGTCGGCGGCGTTGTGAAACCGCTTTTGAATGGCGTCTTCGCCGGGCGTGTCCATCCACCCGAGATTCAGCCCGTTGACGCGAATTCGCTGCTTGACGACCGAATTGGCGACGTTCTTGGTGAGCGTGACCAACGCTCCCTTCGAGGCCGAGTAGGGCGTGAGGAACGGCTGCCCGCCGTGGCTCGAAACGCTGATGATATTGACGATCGAGCCGTGGATGCCTTGCTCGATCATCAATCGCAGCGCCCCTTGCATGAGGAAGAACGGGGCGCGCACATTCAACGCCATGATGCGCTCGAATAACTCCGGCGTCGAATCAAGAATCGAGCCGCGCTCGGAGGTCGCCGCGCTGTTCACCAAAAAGTCGACCCGGCCAAATTCGTTGCGGGCAGACTCAACGACCTTGCGACAATCTTCGACGCGGCCCAAGTCGGCGGCCACGTAGACTGTGCGGCAGCCGTGTTTGCTAAGTTCCTCGGCAAGGCGACCGCCCCGCTCGGCGTTACGCCCGCAAACGACCAGACCGCCGATCATGCCTTCGGCGATCAATTGCCGGGCGATCGCTTCACCCAGTCCTTGCGTGCTGCCGGTAACGATGGCGATTTTATTCTGTGGATTCATCGGAGCGTTCAATTGACGGACAAATAACAGGCCAGATTATTCTACAGCGTGCGATGATGCTCAAGGGTGAGAACGACGCAGCATTCAGGATTCGGGATTCAGGATTCGGGAAGCTTCTCCATGCCGGCCTCGCCTTGTCGCCCACTCGCCCCATCGCCGTGTCGTCCACTCCATTCCGCACTCCGCATTCCGCACTCTTTCTAGCCGTTTTCCGCCAGCCCTTGCAGCGTCTTGTGGACGGTCGTTCGCACGCCCGACAGATACGCCGCGTCCTGCTTTTCGCGATCGAACTCGGCGTTGAACGCCGGCACGTCGATCGCCCTGCGCAGCTCTTCCTGCAACCGCGCCGGCTGAAGCGCCTCGACTTCAAACACCTGGCGCCCATGCCGGGCGACGAATTTTTTGTAGTTGGACGAAGTGGTCGATGTCATCGCCGCGGAGGATCGGCTCGACGCGGCAGGGCACGTTTTCGAGCCCGGCCAATCGGGCCGCGGCATGCTGTGTTTTGCCAAACCGTGTTCTGGCGAAACTGAGTTGGCTATAGAGGAATAGAAGCGGGGACGCCTCGAGATCGGGTAAGGTTGGGTGTTCGTTTCAACCCCATCCCTACCCTATTTGTAGAAGGTCGTCCCCGTGCATAAGAGAAAAGCCTATCGTGCAACGAATGTCAACCAGGTGCGGTTTGAGGAGCTGGCGCGGACTGTGGCGGGCCGTCGGGTTTCGCTGGGCATGGATGTCGGAAAGTACGAGATTCTGGGCGTCCTGCGGAGCCCCGACGGCGAGTTCGAGCGGCCTTGGAAGGCCAAGAACCCGTCGGAAATCCGGTTCGTCGCCAAGCAGCTTCGGTCGCTTGCTGACACTTGCGAGTTGAAGGTGGCCATGGAACCGACCGGAACTTATGGAGATCCCTTGCGGGCCCAGTTGCACCAGCGAGGCATCGAGTTGGTTCGGGTGGGCGGCAAGGCGGCCCACGACTATGCGGAGATTTTTGACGGCGTGCCCTCGCAGCACGACGGCAAGGACGCGGCCGTCGTGGCCGAACTGGCGGCCATCGGCAAGTGCCAGCCGTGGGTTTACCGCGAGCCGAGCGATGAAGAGGCGGAACTGGCGTATTGGGTCGATTGGTTGGACGCTCAAGACAGGATCCTGCGGCTGTGGACCGGTCGTCTGGAGGGCCTGCTGGCGCGCCATTGGCCCGAGGCGACGCGGCTGATCGAGCTGTATAGCGTCACGCTGCTCAGCGCCTTGGCGCGTTACGGCGGCCCGGCGGCGCTGGCGGCCGATTCGTCGGCCGCCGCGCGGCTGGCCCAATGGGGCCGTTACTCCCAGGATGATCCGGTGGTTGCCAACGTCGTGGTCTCGGCGAAGCAAACCGTGGGCGTCGGGCAGCGGCCAGCAGAGGTGCGGCGTATTCAAGACTACGCATCCTTGGCGCTAGCGGCCTATCGCGAGAAGCAGAAAGCCGAGCGGCGTCTGAAGAAGCTCGCCTCGGGCCACGAGACGCTGCTTCGCATGGCCCGTGTGGTCGGCACTTGTACGGCTTGCGTGCTGTGGGTCATGCTGGGCGATCCGGCGGATTATCCCTGCGGAGCGGCTTATCGCAAGGCGGCCGGCCTGAACCTGAAGGAACGCAGCAGCGGCCGGTATCAGGGACAGTTGAAGATCACCAAGCGCGGCTCCTCGCTGGTGCGGCGTTGGCTGTACTTCGCGGCGATGCGCGTCGTGCAAGATCCCGCCGTCTGGCCTTGGTTCCAAGCGAAAAAAGTCAAAGACAAAGACCGCGGCAACGGGGCGTTGATTGCCGTGGCGCGGAAGTTGATGCTGGCGGCGCACGCGGTCGGTGCTCGCGGCGAAACGTTCGACGTGCGGCGGCTCTTGCCCGGCAGGCCGTTGGCCGGGGACGATCTGCGGCGGTTGGGCCAGGGCCAGGTCAGAGCGGTCGTACAAGTAGCGGAAGAAGACATTCCTTTTTAGTTGGGGTGCGGTGGCCGCGTGCTGGCGGCTGGCGAACGATCGCTTGGAGCCTTCGCCGCCCTCCGGCCTGCCCCCCCGCGTCCCATCCATGCGGCATGTTCGCGTACATTCTTCGGTTGATGGAAGTGACCTGCCCCACGGGCAAGTTGGGTTGCGAACCTGCCGCATGTCTGGGCCTGCGGGCGGCGTCCAAGCGATCGTTCGCCAGCCGCCAGCACGCTCCCCAGCGGATTCAGGTGGTCAGAAACCGATTTACGATTTCCAGTTCCCAGGAGAAACGCCTACCTCAATCGTTGTCTTGCGTCTGTTCCGTCGGTGCTGTCCCGGCCACCTTCCGACATGTCTACGCGCCCGCGAGGAGCGCCTTTCTGAGTTTCGAGGGGCCGTGGCAGCACTCGTCGGTCCAATCTCCCATGAAGCCAATTCGATGGCCGCTTTTCGGGCGGTACATCCCAGGTAAAAGATTTGAGTTACCCGACTCGGCACTGCCCAGCACCACGGAGCCGAGCGAGACGACGACATTGATCAACTTCCAACCCAGCCATTTGAACCACGTACCAAAAACTTCACGTTTTTTTCGATTCGAAAAAAACGCACGCTCGAGGTACGGAGA
>DATFDL010000538.1:0-8175 GCA_035252155.1 Pirellulales bacterium
CAGCACCGTCACCATCAGTATGCCATAAGCGACGTACTCAGAGGATGGCCTTCCAGGCCGGCTATCTTGGGCACGACGGCCTGGAAGGCCATCCTCCCTTCGGTTGATTTCAAAACGACCGATGCAGACTGGAAAGATCGCCAGCAACAACCCTCCGTACAAAAAGCAGCCGGGATAGGCCACGCTCAAGACAATCGGCGCCGGCAGGGCGAACATGAGCGCGCGTCGGGCGGGCGACCAGTCGCGGGTCAGATGGTAGAGGGCCAAGAGCGTGACGGCCGCGAGCTCTTCGAGGCCGTATTGCTTGGCTTCGCAGGCGTGCCATAGCAGCCGATCGGACGCGGCGAAGAGCAGCGTGGCCCACGGCACGGCCGCCGGCGCGACCGTGCGCCGCGCCAACCACACAAAAAGCACCAGCGCCGCGCAACTGGCCGCAAACGGCGCGAATCGCAGAGAGAACAAACTGTCGCCCAACGTCAGGCTGGCGGCTTTTTCGATCCACAGAAACAGCGGCGGGGCCGCTTCCGAGAATTGCAGCGGCCCCAACAACTCGTTGAAGTTTTTGTCGAGCACGTTGACCACCAACGCGGCCTCGTCGTGCCAAAGAGACGGGCAGCGCAGGTAGTGATAGAGCCGCAGGCCGAGGCCGGCAGCAAGCAAAATCATGGTCGCCTTTCGCTCCGCGAAAGAACGTCCCTTCGCGAATCGCAGGGCGATCTTGCCTGAGAGATGCGGCATGGCGTTTTTCAGCACGGCGTCCGCCACGGCGATTCTCCGTTGGGCATTAGTTCGAAGCGGCACGCGCCGCGGCAGATGCCGTGGCACCCCGGTTGGGGCCCCGCGACAGTTCGTTGCGCGCCGGGACATCGGCAAGCCTCTGCCCCAGCCACCGAGGCGCGTAGTTCTGCCGGCCGCGGAGTGTCGCCAGCAAGGCGACGAGCAGCGTCCAAGTAGTCAGGTGATAGCTGGCCATCAGCAACGTCAAATCGCGTCCGATGAGGCCGCGGCTGAGAACAAGATGCACCGTAATGAAAAGGACCGCGACGGCGATGGCCCAACCGGTCGCTCGCCGGCGGGCGACTGCCTCGCGGGCCAGCAAATAAAACGGCGGCACCAACGCCACGCAGTGCTGATACCAGGTGATCGGCGAAAGCAACAGCGCCAGCACGCCCACCGCCGCGCACTGCCAGAGCACCACGGGATCGTCGCGGCCGACGAGCGGCCCGCGCACCGTCCACGCCACCGCGGCCAGCAAGGCGAGCAGGGCAAACTTGGCGATCCAGCCGGCGGCCCGCGGCGGCAGGTCGAGAAAGTCGATGTACCAGGGATGATCGAGCCGCGCCACATGGCCGGCCGGCAGACGCATCAGCCCGCGGGCCAGCGCCGGCCGCAACGAAAGGTTTTGCAGTGTCTCGGGCCCCAGCACGCCCAGCGACGGATCGGCTTGCCCCGCGCCCAACCGCAATTGCGTCAGCCAGATTTGCATGTGACGGGCATAATCGGTTGGACCTTGCCACAGGGCCGGGGCAAGCGTAAACGCCACCGCCGCGACCGCCGCGCTGGCCGCGAACCGCCACTGCCGCTTCCAGGCGAAGTAGGCCAAGAGCAGCCCCGGCGTACACTTCAGCGCGATCGCCAGCCCCAGACAACCGCCCGCCAACAGGTCGCGGCGCTCGGTCCAAAGAAAAATCGCCAGCCAACACAAGGCCAGCAAGAACAAGTTCGGCCCGCATTCGGGCAACTCGCGCACGAGAAACCGCGAGAGAATTAAGAGCACTCCTGTCGTCGTCCAAAAAAACGATTTACCCGACAATGGCAGGTGCTTTTGCGTCAGCCGATGCAAAAGATAGAGCAAGAGGCCCAGGGCGGCGGCGCTCATCGGGTAGCAGACGAGCTTTGCGGCGGCCAAGGGCAGCACGGCGACCGGCGACCAGGCCATCGCCCAAAATGGCGGATAAGGAGTGTGCAGGCCGTCGGCGTAGAGCAGCGTGTGGGCCGCAAACCGCCGGCCGAATTGCCAGTGCAGATAAAAATCGCCGTCTTCCAGCCGCAGACCGGCGCGGACCCACTGCAAGACGAAGACGACCACTAGCAGCGACACGACGACGTATCGCAGCGAGCGTTCGCGTTCGATCAGCCAATCGCGGCAGCGTTTCACGGTTTTGACTTTTTCATTTTGCATTTTGACTTTCTGCTCGTGCCAGCCGTTCGCCGAGGTCGTAAATCAAAAATGTCGATGTCCGGGCGACCGGCTCTCGGCGACGGAAAAACTCGACGGCCTGACGATGGGCCGGCTCGAGCGTCGTGGTGCCGTAGAGCAGTGTCGTGCCAACGGCCAAATACCGCCCTTGGGCGAAGGCGCGCACGTCGTCGGGCTTTTTTAGCGGCAGAATATGCAATGGCAGCAAACGCAACGGCGCAGCGCTGGCGGCCGGGTCGGTGCCGAAATACCAAACATCGAGTTGCTTGATTCCGCGCTCGCGCCGCCACTGCGCCAGTTCCTTCACGCCCTGGCCCCAGTCGTAATTCGAGTCACTCAGGCAAAGGTAACCCTGCGGCGTACCGCCCCAAAGCTCATTGACGTAGCAAAGTCCCTCGGGCCAGACTCGGCAGGCGGCTACGGCGGTCCACGCGACAGCGGCCAGGGCGCCTGCGGCAAACAACCGCTTACGAAGAGGGCTCGACGATCGCGCGGCGGCGACCAGCCCTGCGGCGACCGCCACGATCGCCAGCGCGATCAATGGCAACACGAGCCGAATGCCGATCTGCACGCGACAATTCAGGCTGAAGACGAAGAGCGCAAACGCCGCCGCGCCGGCCCAATTCGCCAGCGCCCGACGCCGCGCGGCAAGCACCACCAGTGGCGCGAACAGCAGCGGCAAACTCAGCTTGATCGCCAGCGCCAGAGGAAAGTAATACCACACCGGCCGAGGATAGGTCTGACCGAGCAAGAAGGCGCCGTGGTGGCCGCGCAGGTTGTGCTTGACCTGTCGCACCAACCCTTCGCCGGCGTTGCTGAAAATTCGTAAATGTTCGGCGATCCAAACCATCGTTTCATGGGCACGGCCTTGAGGAAGCTGCTGCGCCCAGGCCACAAAGCTCGGCTCCGCCCGCCAGTCACAACCGCAATAGATAAACGTCAGCAGAAAGCCGATCGCCATAATGTGAATTAGATCTCGGCGAAGTCGGCTCTCGAATGCTGCAAGAAATAACTTGACACAGGAGTGCAGTGGGCGCCATGAGCGAATTATTCGGGATGCCGCCACCTCACACTCCGCACTCCGCCCCGGCGCGCCGGGACACACCGCATTTCCCAACACGCGATGCAGCTCAATGACGATCAAACACAGCGGCCCGAAAATCATGCCCGACGCCTTGGCCAACATCGCCATGCCGAGCCAAGCGCCCGGCAGGCCCACGCGCCGCCACCAAGTGCACTCGCGGCCGGTGCGAAAATGATAAACGAGCGCCAACATACAGGCACTGATGGCGATGTCGGTGGTGGCCAGGCTGGCGTGGGCCAGAAGATTCGGTTCGCAGGCCAACCAGGCGACGGCCATTCGTCCGCCCCAGCAGCCGGCCAGCGCCCGCCCGGCCAGCCAACCATAGACCAACAGCAACCACCAGAAGATCAGCCCGGCGGCCCGCGCCACGGGCAGCGCCCACGGGAGGTCCAGGACCGGGTCAATGGGCACGCCGCGCGATCGCTCGTAGAGATAGAGCGGCAGCGTGTCCCAATCGATCGGCAGCGGCATGGTGCCCAGGCGCATCAGGCCAGCGTGACTGCCGGTGCGCCAACGCTCGAGTCCGCATCGGACATAAAGCGGCTCGTCGAACGTGGCGCTCAGTTCGCGAGCGGCGGTTAGACACCAACACGACGACAGCGCCAAGCAGACCAGCAGCCAACTGTAATCGAAGAGACCGGGCCGGTTGGACGATTGTGGAACGGAATTCATTCCGTGGTTGTGCAACGGATGGGGCGAAACGAACGGAATGAATTCCGTTCTAACGACGTGAGGCGAACGGTTGCTGCCCCTGTATCGGCGTGAGCCGCGCAGATCTTTAACGAATTCCGGCAAGAAGCCAGTGAATCGCAGGGCTGCGGCGCCACCCACCTTGCGCCGCCTAGCCCACCAGCCAACTCGTGGCGCGAAAGCGACTGAGGGCCCACGTCAGGGCGGTGCTCGCCACCGCCGCGGCCGCAAAGATGCTGAGGTCGAGTGCCACGTTGATCTCCGCATGCAGCTTGTTCGCCAGCGATTCAAAACTCTTGACAAACAATAGGTGCGACAAGTAAATGCCGTACGCCAACCCACCCAGATTTCCCAGCCGGGCCATCCATCCGGGCGTGGGCTCGCCCAAGGCCGCGATCAGCACGGCCAGCCCGGCCACGGTCTCGGCCAGATCGTCGCGGCCGACTTGCCACACCCAGGCGCTGCAGCCCACGGCAACCAGTCCGGCGAACAACGTGCATCCGGGCGAATCAATCCACCGCGCTAAGCCGCGGCTGTACAAGATTGCGAACGTCACGGCCCAACAGAGCGAAGGCAATGCTTTGATCACCATCGGGTTCTCGTCAGCCGGCGGCAGCAGCGAGTCCGGCATGGCCAGCACGAACGCGCCGGCCGCCAGCGCCGCGCCAGCCGCCAACCATTGCAGCCCGGCTCGTCCCATCACCGCTTTGGCGATGGCAAAAGCGAGCAAGCTGGAGACCAAAATGAATGGCATGAACCACAAGTGATAGAACGAGCCAGCCCAGAGAATGCTCCAGCCGGGAAAGTCGTTCGGCTGGTCGGGCAGCAACTTCCCTTTGGCAAACTTGAAGAGCAGATAGATGCCGCTCCAACCCAAAAACGGCAGATAGATTCGCACCAGCCGCGAGCGAAAATATTCGCCCCAGGGCCGCCGCGGCTTTCGCTGGATGCCGTCGAACACCAAAAAGACGGCGGCGAAAACGAAGAACGGAACGGCGAACCGCCCCAACGCTTTGGAAGCCGCCAGGCCGGGCGTGCGCGGCGTGTGCAGCCAAACGATGGTGTAGGCGGCCGCCAGCCGGGCGAAATCGAGCCGCTGCCAGCGGGGACAATCGCCGCCAGAAGAGCGGGCGGTCGCCGGCTCGGCCGCGCGTGCCGTCGTCGTGCTCATGGCGACATGCCCGCCGCGCCCCGGTACGCCTCGGGCGGCGGCACGACGCTTTCTCGCCGCGCGAAGCCGCTCTGCTGGGCGGCCACCGCGCCGGCCAGGTAAAACAGAATCATGTTGATCATCGGCACAATCAACAGGTCTTGAAACATGCCGTTGCAAACGTAGCTGCCCATCGCCGCCAAGAAGAGCAGCCCCTGCTGCCGCGCCCACAGCGGCGCCTCGGACCGCCACAACCGCCAGGCGTCGCGCACCCAATATCCAATGACCAGCGAGAACGAAATCATGCCCAACAGCCCGGTCTCGGTGAGCAGCCCTAGCAGCACGTTGTGCTGGACGTAGGGCCGGGCCTTTTCCAGCGGCATATCGACGTCGCGGTCATTGAGCACGGTTGTCGACTCTTCCATGTAGTGGCCGAAGCCGCAGCCGAACAGCGGCCGCTGCAGAAACATTTTCCAGGCCACGACGGCCAGCAACGGCCGAAGCCTGACCGACTCGGCCGATTCGCGCTGGCTCTGACCTTCGTCGCGCTTGAATTCGAGTAGGCTTTCCCACTGCGTGGCCGCCAGCGCTGCCGCCAACAGCAAGCTGCCCGCGATCAAGGGCAGTCGCGCCGCGCGGGGCATCGTCAGTCCGACTACAATCAGCAAGCTCGAAAGCGCACCCATCCAAGCGCAGCGGGTGTAGGTGCAGAAGACGCCGCCGGCGAACAGCAACAATAAACCGAACAGCGATAGCCGCCCCGGCCGGTTCACCGTGGGCCAAGCCATCAAGGCCGCCGACATGCCGATGGCGAGCAGCCAGCCGCCGGCGGCGGGGTTCAACAGTGGCCCGCGCCCCCGCCCCAAAAAGTCGATGATGTTTTGCGACGCGATATAGCGAGGAAACACCAGCCAGGTCCAATGCCGGGTTTCCGCGATGGCGGTGACCGCCAGATAGACGCCAAACAGGCCGATCGCGGCGTATTGAACGCGCGTCGCGCGCTCGGTGAAGCGCGTTTGCCGCGCCACCCAATATACGCCTGACGGCAGCAGATAGTAGAACAGCAGACGAGAGGCCGGCAGCAGGTTGCGGTATCGCCAGTCACTGGTGAAGGTGCTCATGGCGAGGACGGCCAAGAAAATGGCGAGCATGCAATCCGCTTTGGTCAGCGGAACCCGCTCGGTCCAGCGGAACCGCCGCCACACCAGGCATTGAGCGATCAGCCCAACCCACAACACGCGGTCGGTGGTGAGCGGAAGGGGCTTGCTCTCAATATGAAAAAACGGATATCCGAAGCAGGTTCCGGCCAAGAGCAACACCAGGCAGCCGGCTAGCAGCCCGCCGCGCAGCAGGATGGCCGCTAGCCAAATCAGCCCGCAGACGCCAGCCAATAGATAGAGGGCAGTCATCTTTGCATCGGTGAAGGGCGAATTGCAACCAATGGCTCACCAGCAGCTTACGTTTTGCGGGCCAAACCGGCAACCAAACGGTGGACATTTCGGGTATTGTTGGCCCGGCGTTTGCCAGTTGCGCGAATTCGGAAAAAATCGCGCGGGCCAAACTATTCCGGCGGCATTCGTGAGGTACAATAGCGTTAACGGGTTGCAGCCGGCCGGGCAGTTGCGCCGGAAATGGCGGCCGCGCGGGAAGGTTTTTCGGGGGCAACTTCTCTCGAATCCCGCGAGGCAAACTGCCGATGTTAAAGGGGCCGAAAAACACCGATCATCGAGCCAAGCCTTTCGCCTAGTATTCCGTCGGAGGTGCCAACCCATTTGCGTGAGCCCGAATCAACACCGGCTGTGCACAGCACCGCCCGATTCGCGCTCTTCTCGCAGCGACTCCACCGTCGCAATCGGCGAAAGGTTTGATTTTTGTTGGGCCGCGGCGAAGTCGCACAGACCTTGCCGCGGCCCTTCTTTTCGGCAGGCAAAAAAATTGAGGAAAAAATGAGAGCAGAGAAGGAATAATGAGGCAACCGACAACGTAGGTTAATCCCTCTCTTGAATCCCATTTTTTGCCCCCAATCTTTTTGCCTTCTCAGACCGCTAGCCTCGCCCGGATTGCCTCGCACAGCCGCAGCATCGTGGGCACGTCGAGTTGTTCGGCGCGGATCGTCTCGCCGAAGCGCAGCTCGGCCATCAAAGCGTCGACCTGCGGTTTGTCGAGACGGCCCTTGTAGCCGCTCAGGATCACGCTGCGCAGGAACTTGCGGCGGTGAAAAAACATCGACCGAGAGAAGGTGTGGAAAAAATCCAAATCGGGGATGCGATCGCGCCAATCGCGCCTTAGGCGGAGCTGAACGATCGCCGAAGTGACTTTTGGCCGCGGCCAAAACACCGAAGGCGGCAAGATGCGCACGATCTCCGCCTCGCACTGCGATTGCACCCAGACGCTCAACGCCCCGTAGTCTTTGCTGTTCGGCCGCGCGACGATCCGATCGGCCAGCTCTTTTTGAATGGTGATCGTCATCGTCTCCGGCGGCATGTCACACGCCAGCAGGTTTGAGATGACCGGCGTCGCCACGTTGTACGGCAGATTGGCCGCGAGCTTGAAACGGCGTTCGGGCGATGCCGCCAGCCGCTCGCGCACCGCCGCCAGCACGCTGGGGTTCAGATGATTCTTGTTCCGCAAGGCGTCTTGATTCAACAGCAGCACGTTCTCGAAGTCGATCAGCTCTTCCGAGGCCAATTGGTGCATCCGCGGGTCGAGCTCGACGGTCACGACTTCGGCCGCGACCCCGGCCAACAAGGCCGTGAGCGAGCCGGTGCCCGTGCCCACTTCGAGCACCACGTCGCGCCGCTCGATCTGCGCGGTCTCAAAGAGCAGCTCCAGCAGGTTGAGATCGATCAGAAAGTTCTGGCCATGCTTGGTCCGCGGCTCGATGCCGACCTGCGCGAAACGGCGAATCAAGAACGACTGCGTTTGTCGGGCGGAAGGCATGCGGGAATCGAAGGCAAAAAGATCGAGGGCAAAAAAATGAGATTGAAAGGGGACGGTGGAAGTCGTTTCACTCGTCCCCACACGCGTCAAGTTAAGCTGATTCTGCCCAAA
>DATFDL010000539.1:0-3178 GCA_035252155.1 Pirellulales bacterium
TTGGCGGAATGACGCCCGCTGGCACGAAACTCGCCCGTCTTGCAACCGTGCGAGCAGGGTGCCACGGCATCCGCCGCGGCGCGCGAAGCGCTGATTGATTCAAACCAACGTCGATCGCCGCGACGGATGCCGTGGCACCCAAAGACTGCTGTTTTCCTATGTCTTATCCAACCACGATCGCCGACCTCCCGCGAAAAACTGTTGTCCCAGCCGGCACCACTGGCCGTGCGTTGCGCATTCGCGCGCTGCACATGTGTTGGGAAGACCTGGCGTTTTTTCATTGGCCGCTTGATCCGCTCCGCGTGCAGCCGTTGCTGCCATCGCGGCTGCGTCTCGACACATTCGAGGGCCGGGCGTGGTTGGGAATCACGCCGTTCCGCATGACCGACGTGCGGCCGCGCTGGCTGCCCGCCGTGCCGGGACTCTCGGCTTTTCCCGAGTTGAATGTTCGCAGCTATGTGATCGCCGATGGCATTCCGGGCATCTGGTTCTTCAGTCTCGATGCCATGCAAACCGTGGCCGTGCGCGTGGCGCGGGGCTTGATCAATCTTCCCTATCACGATGCGCAAATCTCCATGACCGCCGTCGGCAATGAAATCCATTGGCGGAGCAGCCGGCGGCACGGCCTGCGCCGTTCGACCGCACTGCCCGGCGAATCAGCGGCGGAGTTCGCCGCCCGATACCGGCCCGTCGGGCCGGTCTATTGGTCGCAGCCGGGCGAGCTCGATCATTGGTTGACCGAGCGTTACTGCCTCTACACCGTTACGCGCTCCGGCCAGATCCTTCGCCAGGCGATCGATCACGAACCTTGGCCACTGCAACTGGCCTCCGGAGAAATCGAGGTCAACACCATGCCGCAGGTCAACGGCCTGCCGCCGGTCGTCGAACCGCCGCTGATGCACTTCGCTAAGCAGCTCGACGTGTGGGGCCATCTGCCCGAGCCGGTGGCGTGAACGGAATAAATTCCGTTTTACAAAACGGAAGGAATTCCGTTCTACGAATCGGCCAGCAACTTCTCAAAATCTTCTTCGCTCAAGACGCGCACACCAAGGGCCTCGGCCTTTTCGAGCTTGCTGCCGGCCTTCTCGCCGGCCACCAGATAGTCGGTGTTTTTGGACACACTCGAAGCCGGCCGGCCGCCGTGCCGGGCAATCAACTCTTCGATCTCATCGCGACTATATTTTTGCAGCGTGCCCGTGACGACCAACGTCTTGCCGGCCAAGACGCCATGAGCCTTTGGTTTTGGCAACCGTGGCGCCTCGGCGTCCACGCCCAGCTCAACCAGCTCGCGCACCGTGGCCGCCCCGTAATCGCTGTGCAAATACTCGTAGACGCTTTTGGCGATCACCGGCCCCACCTCATCGACTGAGGCGAGATCTTCTTCGTTGGCCTTCATCAATTCGTCGATCGAGCCAAACCGCTCGGCCAGCACGGCCGCCAACCGCACGCCGACGTGCCGAATGGCCAACGCGTTCAACATCCGAGCCAGCCCGCGCCGCTTGCTGGCCTCGATGCCCGCCAGCAAGTTCTCCGACGATTTGCGGCCCATCCGCTCCAAGTCGGTCAGTTTTTCCGACGTCAGCCGATAAAGATCGCCGTAGCTCCTCACCAGCCCCTCGTTGACAAGCTGCTCGACCAGCTTGTCGCCCAAACCTTCGATGTCCATCGCGTTGCGGCTGGCGAAGTGCCGCAGCCGCTCTTTAAGCTGGGCCGGGCATTGCGGATTTGGGCACCGGATATAAACTCCGCCTTCGTCCTTGACCAGCCCAGCGCCGCACTCCGGGCACTTTTTCGGAAACTTGAATTTGGCCGGCTCGCCCTCGCGCAGATGCTTCTCGACTCGTACGATGTGCGGAATGATCTTACCGGCCTTTTCGACCACCACCACGTCGCCCACGCGCACATCCTTGCGTTCGATCTCGTCGGCGTTGTGCAGGCTCGCCCGGCTGACGATCGTGCCGGCCAGCTCGACCGGCTCCAGATCGGCCACCGGCGTGATCGCCCCGGTCTTGCCAATCTGCACGCGAATCTCGTTGAGCTTGGTGGTCGCTTCGTATTTCTCGAATTTGTAAGCTACCACCCACCGCGGACTTTTGGTGGTGGCGCCCAGCCGCGACCGCTGGTCGAAATCGTTCACCTTGAGCACCAGCCCGTCGATCTCGAAATCGAGCTCGTGCAGCCGCGCCACGAGCGATTCGCAATGTTCGATCGCCGCCTCCAGCGATCCGAAACACTCGACGTTCGGCGTCGTGGGCAAACCGTACTCGCGAAGTTGCGCCAAAAAATCCATGTGATTCGCCGTCGTCACGCCATCGACCACGCCCACGCCGTGGCAAAAAAAACGCAACCGCCGCTTCGCGCAGATCCGCGGGTCGAGTAGTCGAATGCTGCCGGCGGTGACATTTCGCGAGTTCGCATAGGGCGGGTCTCCTTTGCGGGCCTGGTCTTCATTGAGCTTCACCAGGTCGGAGTTGGTCATGTAGACCTCGCCGCGGACTTCGAGCAGCCGCGGCGGCCGGCTGCCGTGCAACCGCAGCGGCACGTCGCCGATGGTGCGAATGTTGTGCGTCACATCGTCACCAACCCGGCCGTTGCCGCGGGTGACGCCGCGGGCCAGCAGCCCGTCTTCATACACCAGCGACACCGCCACGCCGTCGACCTTCAGCTCGACCACCCACTCGACCGTCTCGCCCGGCAGCCGCTTGGCCACACGGGCGGCAAACTCGCGCACCTCGGCCAGGTTGTACGTGTTTTCGATCGAGAGCATCGGCGCCGCGTGCTCGACCTGCGGCAGGCCCTCGACCGGCTGCTCGCCCACGCGTTGCGTCGGGCTGTCGGGCGTAACTAGCTTAGGATACTCGGCTTCGAGTCGCTTGAGCCGCTCCATCAGCCGGTCGTACTCCAGGTCGCTGATTTCGGGAGCGGCCTCCAGATAATATTTGCGATCGTGATGGCGGATTTCGTCGCGCAGGCGGGCGATTTCGGCTTCGGCAGTCATGGGTGTGGCGATTTGGTATTCGGTTGACTGCGTCATTGTTGCCGGCCAAGGGGCCATGTGCAAATCCGATCGACGAAAGACAACAGACTATCGAAGATGCCACTGGCTTGCCCGGTGGAGTTTCACGTTGGTGTTTACACTCCACGCGGACGTGGCAACGTGGGACAGCCGCCCTCGGCT
>DATFDL010000540.1:0-13517 GCA_035252155.1 Pirellulales bacterium
CCGACCTCTGACCTCCGGCCTCTCCGCTAAACCCTGAACCGTCAACCCTGCCCCCTATTGAACCAGCTCAACAGGCCGCGGGCGCGGCGAAGCACCACGGCGTCGTCGGTCGCTTCGGCTTCGGCCGCCATGAGATATGACCGCAAACTGGTCAACAGTTGCCGCGCTCGCTCATCAAGCTGAGCTTGCCGCCGGTCGCGACCCTTGTGCGGCACAATGCGCACGCGAATCTCGGTGCGCGTGGTGGTCGAGCCGCTGCCGCGCCGACCGCGTTCGCGCTCGACATCGGCAAAATCGAGCTCCATGACGAGCCGGATGGGCCGGTCGGTCATGCGGCGGAAAAACGAACCCGATTCTTCGCCAATCGTCAACCGAACGGTTTCGCCCTCGCCCGCCTCGATGGCGGCGTGATGGTCGGCCACGAACCCGCGCAGTTTTTCAATACACACGCTCAAGGGCGCTTCGCTCAACAAGCGGCGCTCGAGCAGCGTCTTAGTGGATCGGCCTTCTGCGCCGGCGCTTTCCGAGCCACTGATTTCGGCGGCCCCGCTGCCCAACTGCACCACGCGGTTGCGGCCGTTTTCCTTGGCGTTGAGCAAAGCCCGGTCGGCTCGGCGGAGCATGGTTTCGGGCGTGTCGCCCGGCTGGATTTCGGTCACGCCGAAACTGGCCGTCACGTTTCGCCCGTCCAAGGCCGGCTGGGCGACATGGCTGAACGCCTTGCGTAGCTCTTCGGCCCGGCGCACCGCCGCGGCGTTGTCGCAGTCGGCGCAGAGCATCACAAATTCCTCGCCGCCGTAGCGGGCCACCAGATCGCCCGGACGGCAGCAGCTCTTTAACACGCGGGCAAAGCTTTGAATCACCTCGTCGCCCGCCTGGTGCCCGTAGGTATCGTTGACCAGCTTGAACCGATCGATGTCGCTGATGATCAAGCTGCACGGCAGCTTCTTTTCGAGATGGGCCTCGACAAATCGCACGTGTACGCGGTCGAACTCGGCCCGGTTGGCCACCTGGGTCAGCGGATCTTTGGTCGCCTTCTCTTGCAGGTTCTCGCACCGCGCTTCCAGCGAAATCTCGGGCGACACGTCGTGCAGCACCAGCGCCAGGCCGCGGGTGATACTGTCTGGCGACACCACGGGAATGGCGTGAGCATCGACCGCCACCTGCCGGCCGCCGCGGCCGCGGATCGAAAGCCGCCGCAACCACTGCACGCCCGTGCGAATGGCGTAGGTGATCGGGCACTCTTCCTCCCGCACGCGATGGCCGTGCTCGTCGGTCAGCTCGATCAAGCTCGGCGACCAGGCTTTCTGATAGACACTCGCCTCGGTGATGCCTGTCAGCCGCTCGGCGCCGCGGTTCCACTCGACCACTTTCAGGCTGCTGTCGATGAAGACCACCGCGTCGTACATGTTGGCCAGCAGCTTTTGCTGGAAGAGCAACTGCGGCGACAAGCTGCCGGCCGAGGGCGGCGTCTCGCTGTGCCGCCATTGCTGGTGGGCGGCGTCGGGTTCGAGCACTTGCAGCCAGCGGCGGGCCACCGTCTCGTGCAGCTTGTGCTGGTCGAATTCGTGCAGCTCGGTGAAGAGCTTCACCAGCTCAGGGTCGAACTGCGTGCCGGCGCAGCGATAGAGCTCATTGAACGCCCGCTCGCGCGAGAACGCCCGCCGGTAGACATGGTCCGACATCATCGCGTCGAAGGCGTCGACAATGGCCAGCATCCGCGCCCCCAACGGCAGCCCCTGCCCCGAATGCTCGACGTGCGAGCGGCTGCCATCGTACCAGGTCGAAGCCGCGCCGACGATCGCCAACACGCCCGGCGATGCGCAGCTCGATCGCAGAATCTCCTGCCCCATCAGCCAGTGGCTGTCCATGGTCGCCGCTTCTTGCGGCGTGAGCGGGCCGGGCTTGGTGATGATGCTGTCGGGCACGCCGATCTTGCCCACGTCGTGCAGCAGCGCCGCCACTTCGATCTCGTCGGTCTCGTCGCTCGACAGCCCCAGCCGGTTCGACCACGACGAGCAGCCCAGCGTCACGCGCAGACAGTGCCGGGCGGTCGGCTCGTGTTTCCAACGCAACGCCCGATAGAGACTGCTGGCGACGCCCAGGCGGACTTCGATCAGCCGGTTCTCGGCCGGGCGCTCGACGGCCGGGGCGTGCTTGCCCGATCCGGCCGCGGCGTCTTCTTCGATCTGTCGCAGCAGCGAGCTGAGCTGGGCGATGCTCGCTTCGGCGCCGGCGGCGGGTGGCGGCGCAGTGGTTTCAGTAGAGGCGGACGGCTGCGCTGAATTCTCGGAGGGCGGCTGTATGGCCATGACGTCGACGCGTTGACAAAAAACTCCCGCTTGCCACCGGCGAAACGCTGCCTGGGGCGCTGTGCCACACAGCCTTTTTGATGTAAAAAACTACGTCACAGCGGCCGGGGGGGCAAACCCGCCGCCCGCGGTGAATTGCGATCGACCGGTATAGAAGGCATGACCGGAGCCGTAGAACGGAATTCATTCCGTTTCCTGAACCCTAAACTCTGAACCCTGAACCCTTCCGTGCAATTCCGGCTGAAAACACTGTTTGTCCTGACCTTCATCGTGGCCCTAATCTGCGCCGCGCTGTTTGCCTTGCCCGATGCCATTAGTGTCATCGTGCTCTTCACCGTTGGCATGGTGACGCCCGCCGCCACGATCACGGCCATCATCTATGGCCGCGGAGCCGCCCGTGCCTTTGCAATCGCCGCGTTGGCCTCTGGCGGCTGGGCGCTCTGGTGTTTGCCGCTGTTGATCGCGTCGGCGACCAACAATCTCATTTTCAATGAATTCACCGTCGACGAAGAATTAGCGATCATCGTGAAAATAGTGTTCGTTGCTTATTATGGGGTGCTCGGCTTGGCCGGCCTGGTGGGCGTCGCCGTGCGGCGGTTCTTGTACCGCGGACGCAACCATATCCGGCCGCCCAGAGACTGTTGTTAAAAGCCCGCGCGAGAACCGGCATTTCAGCGCAGGCGGCTCGCTCGTGCTGTTTGGTGACGCTAAACTGGAATGGAAGTCTGCTCGTACTGGGCGGCGAGGGAACTGCCCGGCACAAGGCCGGGAGCTAGCTCGCGCTTGTCACGACGCTTGAACCCTGAACTCTGACCCCCGACCTCTGACCCCGACCCCTTCCCCATGCGTCCGCTCATTGCCGCGGCCGGAGTATCGCTGGTCGTGGTGCTGTTCGACAAACCCGCTGTGCTGCACGCCGCCAAGCCGACGCCCAAGCGCACGTTCAAAACGGCGCCGCCGCCTAAGTTCGACCAAGACGTGCTCGATACGTTTTTCACCGATGCGCGCTCCAAGCTCGGCCCCGGTCAGCCCGGCGGAGTCACGCCACAAAACAACGCGCCCGTGGCCGATCGCGAAGACGCCGACGCGGGGCCGGCAGCCGAGTCGGGCGGGTTCGCCTGGGCGAAGCTCATCACGGCTACGACCCTCGAAGACGAAGTCAAGTCGCAAATAGCGCCCGTCGCCGAAGTGACCAAGACGCCCAGCGAGTTCAAGGGCGGCGGCAACAACAAGGCGCGGACCTACTTTACCGAACTGGCCATGCTGTTCGGCGTGATCGGGCAATACGACGGCGAAGTGCGTTCGAGTTGGAAGCGCGACGCCCTGCCGCTGCGCGACCTGTTTGGACGGGCTGGCGTCAACTGCAAGGTAGGCACCGACAATTCGTTCAAAGAAGCCAAGCAGCGCAGCGAAGACCTGGCGCAGTTGATTGGCGGCGGCAAGATCGAGCTGCCCAAGGCGAACCCCGACGTCAAATGGGCCGAGGCGGTCAACCGCGCGCCCCTGATGGTTCGGATGGGCAAGGAGGGTTTCGATCCGCGCATCAAGGCCTGGACGGCCGACAAGGGCGAGTTTTCCAAGAACCGCCAGGCGCTGGCCAGCGAGGCGCAGATCGTGGCGGTGATTGCCCATTTGATTCAGGACGAAAGCTACGAGTTCGCCGACGACGAAGGCTACCAGGGCTTCGCCAAGGAGCTTGAGCGGCAAGCCGTCGAGATCGTCGAGGCGATCAAGGCCGACAGTTTCGAGCGGGCGCAAAAGGCCGCCGGGCAATTGAACAAGGCGTGCAGCAGTTGCCATGGAGATTACCGCAGCTAAGCATCGAGAGGCGATGTAGGGGAACCACGAATGACACGAATCACACGAATAAAAATGGCCAGTTGAGAATTCGTGTCATTCGTGTGATTCGTGGTTTCAAGCAGTCATTTCGCGCCAGCGCGAACCGCCCCGTAAAGCTTTTCTCGATTTGATGACTGTAGCGATTTTGCTGACGATGCAGGCTGCGCGGGAAGAATTGGTGATGCACTCGGAACCTGCCGATATTGACGGCATGAGTCTTGGTGTGCGACGCCGCCCTCTCGCGCCTCGGTGGCAGCAGCTTTGGTCGCTTCGTATGTTTTGCCGCTGTTGGTCGTGATCGTCGCCGCGGGCGGGGCCCCGCCGGACGGACCGCCGCAAACGCCGGTAGTCCCAGCCCTTATGGCCGCCCGCTCGAATGCCATTCCGAACGCGGGCACGCCGCAGTCGCGAGGCGCCGCCGTGATGCGCATTGCGCAACGTCAAGGGGCGTCGCAGACCGCCGGCAGTTCGGCCCAGCAGCCCGGCGGACCGGAAGAAGTGCAAGAAGAGGCGGAACTGCCGCAGCGCATCATTCCGGCGGAACAGCGACCCGCGTTTCGGGCATATAAGCGGTTTTACTACAACAACGATTTTCGCTATTTGAACTACCCCGCCAACCGCGAATTTTACTTCGGCGATTACTTCAAGCAATTGCCCGTCGGGCGGCGAAGCATGTTCGACTTCGGCGGCGAGTATCGCTTGCGCGATCAGCATGAGGTCAACCTGCGCGGCCGCAACCTGAGTGGCACGAGCGACGATTTTCTGCTGCAGCGCACGCGGTTCTACGGCAACCTGAAGCTGGGCGAGCGGCTGCGGCTGTATGGCGAGGCCCTCGATTCGGCCACCTCGTTCCAGCGTCACCTGCCGCTGCCGACCGAAGAGAACGGCATCGAGGCGCTCAACCTGTTCGCCGACGGCCGGCTCTACGACGCAGAGCGCGGCGAACTGTGGGGGCGCGTCGGGCGACAAGAACTGGCCTTCGGCAACGAGCGTTTGGTGTCGCCCGCCATCTGGAACAACGTGCTGCGGACCTTCGACGGGGCCAAGATGTTTTGGCGTGGCAAAGACTGGAAAGTTGACGGGTTTTGGGTGCGGCCCGTGGCGTTTGGCATTTTGCCGAAGGCCCAGTTGCGGCCCGACCGCCCCGATACCACGCAAAACTTCTACGGCATGTACAGCGTCTACAAGGGTTTCGAAAAGCAGACGGTCGATTTTTATTACCTGGGTCTCGACACCTACGGCGCGCCGCTCTCGCCGGCCTTTCCGGTTGATAGCAACTTGCAAACGTTCGGCGCTCGTTGGATGGGGAGACAAGAAAACCTGCTCTACGAATTCGAGGGGGCTTATCAGTTCGGCCTCTGGGGCACGGGCCTCCAGTCGGCGGGCATGACCGTGGCCGGGGTCGGCTACGAGCTTGCCAAGCGACGGGGAAAGCCGCAGGTCTGGGTCTATTACGACTGGGCCTCAGGCGACGCCAATCCAACGAATGGCCGCCACGGCACCTTTAACCAACTGTTTCCTTGGGGCCACCGCTACTTTGGCTTCATGGATCTGGTGGGCCGGCAGAACATCCGCGACTTGAACGGCGTTTTCACGTTCTCGCCCACGGAAAACGCGAACTTTTCGGCGTGGTATCACCTGTTCTATCTCGACCAGGCCCGCGACGCCCTCTACAACGCATCGGGCAATCCGATTCGCATCTCGCCCACCGGCGCGGCGGGCACGTATGTCGGCCAAGAGGTCGATCTGCTGTTGCAGATCCTCGTCAATCCGCGGGCCGACATTTTGTTCGGCTATTCGCACTTTTTCGCCGGCAGCTTTGTCAAGGCGACCAACCCGCCCGGCGTCAGCGGCAACGCCGATTTTTACTATTCGCAGTGGAGCTGGAGGTTTTGATGCTTCGTAGAACGGAATTCATTCCGTTTCCTCGCCTCGCTCGCGAGGCGACCACAAGATTGCCTTCCACCGCCCCATGCGTCACAATGGCCATTGTGGCACCTTCCTTTTTGGCATACGCAAGTTTCGCGAGGAAAACCGATGAGCTCGGTCGATCAACTCTTCCACGATGCTTTTGCCTTAAGTCCGGAGATCAAGTTGAAGCTCATCCACGAATTGTGGGACGATCTGGCGGCCAACCCTTCGGATGTGCCCGTTCACGACTGGCAGATCGAAGAGCTTGAGCGACGAAAGCGGAAACTGTCCGAAGACCCGACCACCGCTATGTCATGGGACGAGTTCGACCGCCGGCTACGCGAGCGATATGGCTTCTAAACTGCGTATCACGACCGCGGCCGAAGAGGACTTGGAAATTATCTACCAACGCTATGAAGCGCGTGGCAATCACGGATCGAGTAGTCGGCTGGCATTTAGGATGGCAGAAAACGGAATAAATTCCGTTCTACGTTACCGGCGCGGCTTCAGCACCACCGTGGCCAACGGAGGCAGCGTCAGGCTGATCGAGCAAGGCCGGCCATGGCTGGGAATCTCTTCGCCCTGCACGCCGGGATAATTGCCCACGTTGCTGCCTGAATAAAACGACGAGTCGCTGCTGAAGATCTCCTCGTACCAGCAATGCTCGGGCACGCCTAGCCGGTGGCCCTGCCGGACCACGGGCGTGAAGTTGCACACCACCACCAGATAGTCGTGAGCATCCTTGCCCTTGCGGATATAGCTCAGCACGCTGTCGTCGGCGTTGTGGCAATCGACCCATTCAAAACCCTGCCATTCAAAGTCGAGCTGGTGCAAGGCCGGCTCGCGCCGATAAAGCTGATTCAAATCGCCCACCAGCTTTTTCAGACCCTGATGCGATTCCCACTGCAACAGGTCCCATTGCAGGCTGCTGTCGTAATTCCATTCGTTCCATTGACCGAACTCGCCGCCCATGAATAGCAGCTTCTTGCCCGGATGCGTCCACATATAGCTGAACAGCAGCCGCAAGTTGGCAAACTTCTGCCACAGATCGCCGGGCACCTGATCAAGCAGCGAACCCTTGCCGTGCACCACTTCGTCGTGCGAGAGCGGCAGCACGAAGTTTTCGTGGAAGGCGTAGATCAGGCTGAACGTCAGCTCGTCGTGATGGTACTTGCGGTGGATCGCTTCGTGCCGCATGTAGCGGAGCGTGTCGTTCATCCAGCCCATGTTCCACTTGAGGCTGAAGCCCAGCCCGCCCACGTAGGTCGGCCGCGAGACGCCGGTCCAGGCGGTCGATTCTTCGGCCACGGTCAGCACGCCGGGATATTGCAGATGCGTCTGAATGTTGAGCTGCTTGAGAAACTCGATCGCCTCGAGGTTTTCGCGTCCGCCGAAGCAGTTGGGCACCCACTCGCCCTCTTCGCGGCTGTAATCGAGATAGATCATCGAGGCCACCGCGTCGACTCGCAACCCGTCGAGGTGATACTTGTCGAGCCAGAACAGCGCGTTCGACAACAAAAAATTGCTCACTTCGTGCCGGCCGTAGTTGAAGATCAGCGTGCCCCAGTCTTTGTGCTCGGCCTGCCGCGGGTCGGAATGCTCGTAGAGGCAGGTGCCGTCGAACATCCGCAGGCCGTGGGCGTCGCGCGGAAAATGGGCGGGCACCCAATCGAGAATCACGCCCAGCCCGTTTTGGTGGCAGTGATCGACAAAGTACATGAAATCTTGCGGCGAGCCGTAACGCGAGGTGGGCGCGTAATGCCCGATGGTCTGATAACCCCAGCTTCCCGAAAACGGATGCTCGCAGATGGGCAACAGCTCGATGTGCGTGAAGCCCATGTCGCGTGCGTAGTCGACCAGGTCGTGGGCCAGCTCGCGATAGCTCAGCCAGCGATGATGGTCGTCGCCCGGCCGCTTCCAACTGCCCAGGTGAACCTCGTAGAACGACATGGGCTTGTCGAAGGCATTGAACGCGGCTCGCTCGGCCAGCCACTGGTCGTCGTGCCAGTGGTAGCGGGTGAGGTCGGCCACCTTCGACGCGGTGCGGGGCGGCACTTCGGCGGCGTAGCCGTAGGGATCGGCTTTTTCGAAGACGTGATCGCCGTGGCGGATGCTGTATTTATAGAGCGTGCCTTCGCTGAGGCCCGGCACAAACAGCTCCCAAAACCCGCTGGGAATGTGCTTGCGCATCGGATGCCGCCGCGAGTCCCAGCTATTGAAGTCGCCGACGATGCTCACCGACGTGGCATTGGGCGCCCAGACGGCGAAGTTGACGCCATCCACGCCGTTGATCGTGCGCAACTGCGCGCCGAGCTTGTCATAGCTCCGCCAGTGCGTGCCTTCGCTCAGCAGGTGAAGGTCGTAGTCGGTGAGCAATTGCGGAAACGCATACGGGTCGTGCATCGTGGCTCGGTTGCCGCTCGTGTCGGCGACTTGCAGAAGGTAGGGTTTCATGGTGGCGGCGTCGTTCAACGGGCAGATCGCCTCGAAAAGCCCCGCCGGATGGATGCGACGCATCGGTCGCGGCGCTGCCTGCGGGTGGTCGATCACCCACGCCTGGCTGGAGTGCGGCAAGTAGGCGCGGACCGCGCACGCCCGGCGTCCGGCTTCGATCACCTCGTGCGGACCGAGCAGCTCGAACGGATTTTCATGGCGTCCCTCGACCAGCCGGCCGACCTTCTCCAACGTAGCGCTTGTCCGCATGAGTCTCCTCCTCGTGTCTAGCCCCCGGCTTCAAGTAGTCCCGGCACTCCGTGACGGGAACCGCGGTTGCCCTTTGGCGACCGCCCGTCTCCGCCACGGAGTGTCGGAGCTACCGACCGATTCCGATTGAGATTGTGGGTTGTTTGGGTAAATTCGTCTAGCGGTTGGTGGCTTAACCGATCCAAGGCTTTGGCAGCAAAGAGGTTCCGAGCTGCGAGCAGCCCAGCTTCCAGCCTTCGAGACGCTGCCTGAACGAGCGGCTCGCACGGGCCGCCCAGAGCCGCCCGCGTCGGGCGTTCCGCGGTGGTTGCAGTGAGCGATCCAAGTCTGCGCGATCAAACTTCGCCTCGGGCGGGGCGACCAAGGCTGGTTCGCCGATCGCATGCGGTTGATCGATTCGCGTGATCCGAAACTCGATGGTGTGAAAGCCCAGCGCTCGATCGAGCCGCTGCCAGAGGTCGCGGTTCTTGACCGGCACCATCTCGCCAAAGCTCTCCCAGGTCCAGCCGGTGCGGCGCCATTCGTCCAAGCCGTAGGCCATGCCGCGGCTGACGTATTTGCTGGGCGTAAAGAGCGTGACGCGCGAGGGCTGGTCCAAATACTCCAACCCACGGATGACGGCCAACAGCTCTAGCCGTTCGCCGCCGATGTGGGGCTCGGTATCCGAGGCTTCAAAGGTCGCCGATCCATCGGCCGCTTGCAGGACAAACCTCCATAGGCCCTGCCGGTTTTTTCTCCTAGCTTCGCTAAACAGGAGAAAATGCGGTGCTGGGATGTTCATCGATTCGCGTTTGGCGAGCGTACCTTTAGTTGGGGTTGCGATTGGTTCCGGTTGTCTTTACTTATCGGACGTAGTACCCCAGCTTCGCCAGTTTAACTTTGCCGCTACGGCAAAACGGGGTGGAGGATGGCCTTCCACGCCTTCCGCAACCAAAGGCGGATAAGCGACTGGATCGCTATGACTTTCCACTCCGCGCCGGTTCTTCCGCCTCAACGGATTCTAGTGGGCTGTTGGCGGGGCCGTTGATGACTTGGCCGTAGGGGTCGAACTGCGAGCCGTGACAGGGGCAGTCCCAGGTCTGGCTGGCGTCGGCCCAGTGAACGATACATCCTAGGTGCGGGCAGACCGCCGAGCACTCGTGCAGCTCGCCGTGCTCGTCGCGATAGGCGGCGATCTTGCGAAAACCGCGGCGGACAAGAGCGCCGCGACCACGCGGTATCTCGTCGACCGAGGCGACGTCGCCGCCGCCGAGCCAGTCGCGGGCGTATTGCTTGGCGACGTTGACGTTCTCAATCAAGTATTCCTTCCAGGCCATGCCCCAGACCGGCTTGCGGCTGGGATCGTAGATGGCACTCCAGGGATTCTCGCGGCCTAGGATCAAATCGGTCAGCAAAATGCCGGCGATCGTGCCGTGGGTCATGCCCATGCCCGAATCGCCGGTGGCGATGTAAACGTTTTCCTTGTCGAGCGGATTCCGCCCGATGAAGGCCAGGCCGTCGATGGTTTCGAGGACCATGCCCGACCAGCGGTGCTCGATTTCGCGCATCATGGGAAAACGCTCACGGGCCCATTTTTCGAGATTTGCCCAGCGGCGCTGGCCGTCGTCGGCCTGGCCTTCTTTATGGTCTTCGCCGCCGATGATCAGCAGATCGCTTGCGCCGTCCAGCGGTTGCAGACGGACGAAATGGTAATACTCCAGCGTGTCCCAATAGAGTGCGCGAGTGATTGAGCCGCGCGGCACGCGGGCACCGATCGCGTAGCTGATATACGGCGCCTGCTTGGTGTGAATCGCTACCAGGTCGTTGATGGGAGCGTTGGTGGCGACCACCACGGCGTCGGTGGTGACGGTCGGGCCGTTCTGCGTTTCGATTTGGGCGCTGTCGCCGCCGTCGACGCGCTTCACGTGCGTGTCGCAAAAAATCTGCCCGCCGTGCGATTGGATAGCGCGGGCCAGCCCGGTCAGGTACTTCAAGGGGTGAAATTGGCCCTGGCGCGGGAAGCGCAGTGCGCGGCCGGTGTCGAACGAGTCGATCGGCGCCCGGGCGACGAGCTCGACATCGGTCAGGCCGGCGCGGCGCGCGGCTTCGCACTCGCGATCGAGAATGTCGGTCGATTCACCGGGCGGCACAAACAAATAGCCATCGACTCGCAGGAAATCGCAATCGATGCCCTCGGCCTTGGCGATGGCTTCGATTCGGTCGATCGCCGCCGTGTGGCTTTCGGCGGCCAGCCGCGCGCCGTCTTGCGCGTGGATCTTTTCGATTTCGACGTAGCGGTCGTCAATCGCGTTCGAGAGGTGGGCGGTGGTGCGCTGGCTTTGTCCGCCGCCAATCGGTCCATCGTCGAGCACGATCACCGACTTACCTTGCCGGGCGAGCAGATAGGCCGTCGAGAGACCGGCGATGCCGGCGCCCACGATGCACACATCGGCACGGGCGTCTTTCGATAAGGCTGCGAAGCGCGGCAGGGCGGAATTGGCCGTCCAAAACGATGACGGGGCGTGCGAGGTCATGGTTGTTCCTGCGATGAACGGAATGCAAAGAGGGACGGAAGGTCCATTACCTTTTGCAATCGCCATGCCACAGGGGCTCGCGGGAAAGACTTTCAGAATCGGCACGTGGACCAGCCGCCCTCGGTTGGTTCCGCGATGCCGACTGGCGTCGGCGACACAGCCGAGGGCGGCTGTGCTACATATGGGTTCCGCAATTGCCGATTTTGAATATCAAAACCGCTTAGGGACCGGACTCCGTGCCGCTGGCGCGAATTGCGGTTCGGCCTCGCGCCGCCCCTCACGGAACGGCACGGAGTCCGTTCCCTACAGACATCGGAGGGAAGCATCGCCCACTACGGCATGGCCTCTTGCAGCTCGACGGGATCGTCAAACAGTCGCCACCGCTCGGCGGGCAAATCGGCAAAGGCCTTGCGGAATCGCTCGTCGTCGGGCGAGGCGTGAGTGACATTGCGAATGTAGATGCGAGCGATTTGCTCCGGGTGTTTTCGCGCCAACGCTGCATACATCTCGGGATCGCGCTGGCCCGAATCGCCGACACACACGAATCGCCTACCCGGCCAGGTCGTCAACAACGCCTCGATCGCTGGTCGCTTCAGCTCATCGGGCGAGGTGAGCAGATTGAAGGCTGTTCGATCTTTGAAGCGAAACATCTGCATCTCGAATGAGCCGGCCGGAAAACCGGCAGCCGCGCGAAACTCGTCCAACGGCGGGTAAAGCTGCCAGGGAGAAGCGGTGACATAGTGAAACACCGCCCCGGCCGCAGCCCAGCGGCGATAGAGTTCGGGCATGCCCGGCACCGGCTCGAAGGTACGCAAAAACGTGTTCTGCAGCACGACGCGGTGATTGCCCACGCCGGTGACTTTGATCGTGTCGTCAATGTCGGAGATGATCGAGACGCCCTCGGGCGGCACCAGCTCGAACGCGCCGGCGAGCACCCGCTTTTCGTCGGTCGCCAGCGCCTGATAGCGCAGCCAGCGCCCGCGGGCCAGCGACTTGGCCTCGGCCGCCGGCAGCCGCACCGTGCCGGAGCAATGGCCATTCGACTCGGCGGCTTCCAAGAGCAGATAGCGGCTGCCCAACTGCACGGCGATTTCGCGATCCTCGCCGCTTTCGACCACAAACGGCCAGCCGCGTTTCTGGAAGACCGGTTCTTCTTCGGGCGTTGGTTCCAGATCGAGCGCCCGCCGCAACGCGCCCAGTGCAAACCTCCTACTAAGCGAGCGTTCGTCGGGCTTGAACAGCCAGCCGTGGATCGGCGCCTGCCAAACTTTTTCGGTCGGATCGTAGTGCGCGCACGTTGGAAAGAAGACGATCGTTTCGTCCGGCTGAACGCTGTCGTCGGCCGCCGCCGTCGCGGCCGCCAGCAGCCAAACCGCCGCCCGTAAAACGGAATTCATTCCGTTTGCGTCTCGTAGCACGGAATTTATTCCGTTTGCGTCTCGTAGCACGGAATTCATTCCGTTGTTTTACTTGGCTGCCTCGCTGGACGCCAGGAGCTCGGTCGCCCACGCCGTATCCTCGGGTGTCAAAGGAGGATGCGGCGGCCCATCATAGTCGATTGCACCACGTCGATACGGGCCGCTGTCGTACGCTCGATGAAAGACGTACTGCAGATCGAGCGGCACGTCTGCTTCACCCTCGCGAAGCGGAACGGGAATGACAGGCAATGTTTCACGTATTGACGCCGGAAAGACTTGCCAGACGCCCCAACCGCCCGTGCGCGTCCAGGCACGATTCACCAAAACCAGATAGTCGGCGCGCCTGCTTCGGTTGGCAAGCTCCTCGTCCAGTTGGAGGTTGCGAGGCGACCTGAGGCCGGCGCGCAACAAGTCGATTTCGATGAGGCTCGCGTCACTGTCGAAGATTTCCATGAGCTTCTGCTCGTAGCTTCGACGATCGGGGCCGCGCGTTTTGTTGGCCGGACTCAAAATCTCAATGAACGTCACCAGCCGATGCCCGCGCTGGGGATCACGAATCTCGACCGTCAGGTGCCGCCCGGTTTCGCCGGGAGCGCCGACTTCGATGCACGGCGAGATCTCAGTTCTCGGAGCGATTACCGTTGCGACGCCGCTTGGCGGCGCGGGCGAACGATTCGATTCGATCACACTGACGTCGGGCACAATCGCGCGGCGGTATCCGGCGCCGGTGTCGTCGTCAACGACGCCGATTTCCGGGCGCTTCTCTAACCGCGCATAATAGGGCGCGGGCAGAGTTTGGTTAAGCAGGGCGCTAAGCTCGT
>DATFDL010000541.1:0-20390 GCA_035252155.1 Pirellulales bacterium
GCCGGTGGTGCACATCTGGTTCTTCAAGGCGATGCCCAGCCGCCTCGGCAACCTGCTCGACATGAAGACCACCAGCCTGGAAAAGGTGATCTATTTTCAGGACTACGCGGTCATCGACCCCAAAGACACTCCGCTGAAGCGTCAGCAACTGCTCACCGAAGAAGAATACCGCGCCGCCCGCGAGCAGTATGGCGAGAGCGGCTTCGAGGCCGACATGGGGGCTGAGGCCGTCCGCAAGATGCTGGCCAATCTCGACCTGGTCGAACTGTCGGTCGAGCTGCGCAAAAACTTGGCCGAAACCGGCTCGAAGCAGAAGCAAAAAGATCTGATCAACCGGCTGAAGATCGTCGAGTCGATCCGCGACAGCGACAACAAGCCCGAATGGATGGTGCTCGACGTCATTCCGGTCATTCCGCCCGACCTGCGGCCGTTGGTGCTGCTCGATTCGGGCAATTTCGCCACCAGCGACCTGAACGATCTCTATCGGCGGATCATCAACCGCAACAACCGGCTGAAGAAGCTGGTCGATCTCAACGCGCCAGAAGTCATCATCCGCAACGAAAAGCGGATGCTGCAGCAATCGGTCGACGCGCTGTTCGACAACAACCGCTGCAAGCGGCCCGTGCTGGGCAGCAGCAATCGGCCGCTCAAGTCGCTCACCGACATGATCAAAGGCAAGCAGGGCCGCTTCCGCGAAAACCTGCTCGGCAAGCGCGTCGATTACTCGGCCCGCAGCGTGATTGTGGTCGGTCCCAGCTTGCGCCTGCACCAGTGCGGCCTGCCTAAAAAGATCGCGCTGGAGCTTTACCAGCCGTTCATTATTCGGCGGTTGAAAGAGCTGGGCCACGCCGACACGATCAAAAGCGCCAAGAAGATGCTCGAGCGCAAAGACGACGAGGTGTGGGACATTCTGGAAGAGGTGATCCGCAACCATCCGGTGCTTCTGAATCGCGCTCCCACGCTGCACCGCATGGGCATTCAGGCCTTCGAACCGATTCTGGTCGAAGGCAACGCCATCAAGCTCCATCCGCTGGTGTGCAAGGGCTTCAACGCCGACTTCGACGGCGACCAAATGGCGGTTCACTTGCCGCTGTCGATTGAGGCCCAGGTCGAGGCGCATACGCTGATGATGTCGACGAACAACATCTTCAGTCCGGCCAACGGCGCGCCGATCATCAGCCCGTCGCAAGACGTGGTGATGGGCTGCTACTACATGACGATGGCCGTGCCCGATCGCAAGGGCGACGGCATGGTATTCAGCTCGTCGGGCGAGGTTTACCTGGCCTATTCGCTGGGCAAGATCGACACGCACGCGCGGATCAAGTATCGCCTGCCGCCCAACCGGCGATTGAAGGGCGAAAGCGACCGCGACCATAAGCCAGGCGCGCTGATAGAGACCACCGTGGGCCGCGTGATGTTCAACGACGTGCTGCCCGACGGCATGCCGTTCTATAACCTGCCGATGAAGAACAGCGAGTTGGCCAAGGTTATCTCCGACTGCTACGCCATTCGGGGCCGCCGCGCCACGATCGACCTGTTGGACAATATGAACCAGGCCGGCTTCCGCGAGAGCACGCGCAGCGGCTTGTCGTTCGCCACCGACGACCTGATTACGCCGCCCAGCAAGACGCGCATCATCGGCGAGGCCGAAAAGCAGGTGCTCAAGTTTCAGAAGCTCTATCAGCGCGGCGTCATTACCGAGGTCGAGCGCTACAACCAGGTGCTCGACGCCTGGACGCACGCCCGAGAACGCATCACCACCGAGATGATGGCCGAGCTGGAAAACGACCATCGCAAGCCTGGCTACGTCAACCCCATTTACCTCATGGCCAACTCGGGCGCCCGCGGCGGCGTCGAGCAAATCAGGCAATTGGCTGGCATGCGCGGGCTGATGGCCAAACCGTCGGGCAAGATCATCGAGACGCCCATCAAGGCCAACTTCCGCGAGGGCCTGACGGTGCTCGAATACTTCAGTTCGACGCACGGCGCCCGCAAGGGCCTGGCCGACACGGCGCTGAAAACGGCCGACTCGGGCTACCTGACCCGCAAGCTGGCCGACGTGGCCCAGAACGTCGTCATCACGCTGCACGATTGCGAGACCACCCAGGGCATCACCAAGGGTGTGATCTACCGCGGCGAAAAAGTCGAAGTGCGGCTGGCCGACTCGATCCGCGGCCGCGTCAGCCGGGCGAACATCGTCAACCCCATCACCGACGAGGTGGTGGTCAAGGAAAACGAGTTGATCACCGGCGAGATCGCGCGGCGCATCGAGGAGATGGGCCTGGAAAAAATCCAGGTCCGCAGCCCGATGACCTGCGACGCCTCGCTGGGCGTCTGCCGGCTCTGCTATGGCATGGACCTTTCGACCGGCTCGCTGGTCGAAGAGGGCATGGCGGTGGGAATCATCGCCGCCCAGAGCATCGGCGAGCCGGGCACGCAATTGACGATGCGCACGTTCCACATCGGCGGCACGGCAGCCCGCGCCGTCGAAGAAAGCGAAATCCGCGCCAAAAAGGCCGGCGTCGCCAAGTTCACCCGGCTCAAGGTGGTCCGCAACGACGAAGGCCAGCAAGTGGTGCTCACCCGCAACGGCGAGATCGCCCTGCTCGACCCGCGTGGCCGCGAGCTGGAGAAGTACGAGATTCCCGCCGGCGCCATCCTGAAGGTGGAGGAAAACCAAGAGGTGGCCGCCGGCGCCGTGCTCTGCCAATGGGACCCGCACAGCATTCCCATTCTGGCCGAGGTGGGCGGCAAGGTCCGCTACGAAGATGTGATCGAGGGCGAGACGCTGCGCATGGAAAAAGACCCCAGCGGCCACGTCCGCCGGATGGTCATGGAACACAAGGGCGATCTGCACCCGCAGATCATCCTGGAAGACGCCAGCGGCAAAATCCTCGACTTCTACTATCTGCCCGAAAAGGCCCACATCGAGGTCAACGAAGGCAGCCAGGTCTCGGCCGGCACGCTGCTGGCCAAGACGCCGCGCGAGGTGTCGGGCACGCAAGACATCACGGGCGGTCTGCCGCGGGTGACCGAAATCTTCGAGGCCCGCAAGCCCAAGGATCCGGCGGTGATCGCCGAGATCGACGGCGTGGTCGAGCTGCTCGGCGAGAAGCGCCGCGGCAAGCGCACCATCATCGTCCGCAGCGAAAGCGGCATCGAGCGCGAGCACCTGGTGTCGCACGGCAAGCACTTGCGCGTCCACGCCAGCGACTTTGTGCGGGCGGGCGAGGCCCTGGTCGATGGGCCGCTGGTGCCGCACGACATTCTGCGGATTTCGGGCGAGGAAGCGGTGCAACATTACCTGGTGCGTGAGATTCAAAACGTCTATCGCAGCCAGCGCGTCGAAATCGACGATAAGCACATCGAGATCATCGTCGCCCAGATGCTCCGCAAGGTGCGGATCGAAAGCGTCGGCGACACCGGCTTGCTGCCCGGCAGCGTGATGGACAAATTCGAGTTCCGTGCGCAAAACCAAAAGCTCACCGGCTGCCTGAAGATCAACCACAAGGGCGACAGCGACTTCGCCGAAGGTTCGATCGTGCCCAAAGACACGCTGGAGCAGGTGAACGCTCAGATCGAGGCGCTCGGGGGCGACTCCGCCAAGGGCGGCAAGCCCAAGCCGGCCACCGCCAGCACGCAACTGTTGGGCATCACCAAGGCCTCGGTGCAAAGCGCCAGTTTCATCTCGGCCGCCAGCTTCCAAGAAACGACCAAGGTGCTCACCGAGGCGGCCTTGGCCGGCAAGGTCGATAAGCTGGTCGGGCTGAAGGAGAACGTGATTCTGGGCCACTTGGTGCCGGCTGGCACGGGCTTTAAGACGTATCAAGAGTCAGAGGTGCGGATCAAGCCCGAGGCGCTGGTCGACCTGGCCCGCGAGAAAGACCGCGTGCTAACCAAGGCGTTCCCGCTGTTGGACAGCGGCGACGAGGGCAACGGCGACGCCGCGGCCCACGCCAAGTCGGGCGCCGCCAAGGCCCCGGCGGGCGGGCTCGACGCCCTCTTGGCCGGCGACGGCGACGAGGAATAGTGCGAATTGCGGAATGCGGAGTGTTTTGGCCGGCGGCATCATTGCCTGAGCGGCGGTGGCTGGGGCAGAGCCTTGGCGATGCCCCGGCTTTCCTGTCTTGCGGCATAGTTTCCGGTCGCTGTTGCCGCATCGATTCTAAGGGCTTGTCCGTTGCCACGTCGCGTTTTGGTGCTGTCAGCGTCGGTGGGGGCGGGCCATTTGCGGGCCGCTCAGGCGGTTGAGCTCGCCCTGCGCGAGCTGGCCCCCGATGCCGTGGTGCGGAACGTCGACGTGCTCGAATTGACCAACGCCACCTTCCGCCGCCTCTACGGCAAGGCCTATCTCGACCTGGTCAACCGGGTGCCTTATGTACTCGGGTACTTCTACGATCTGATGGACCGGCCGCGGTCGCCCGAACGCAAAACCGACCGCTTGCGGTTACTGGTCGAAAAGCTGAATTTCCGCGCGCTGCTCAAGTTTCTGCGGTCCGAGCCGTGGAATGTGATCGTGAATACACACTTCCTGCCGGCCGAAATGATCGCGTCGCTGCGGCTGCGCGGCGACCTGGCCACACCGCAGTTTACCGTAACCACCGACTTCGAAACGCACCGGCTGTGGGTCAACCAGCCCTGCGAACGCTACTTCACCGCCACCGCCGAAGGCGCGGCCTACTTGGAGCATTGGGGCGTGCCGGCCGGCGCCGTGCAGATCACGGGCATCCCCATCCACCCAGTCTTTAGCCGATCCAAGGATCGTGCGGAGTGCCTCGCGCGGCACGGCTTAGCGGGCGATCGTCCGGTGCTTTTGCAGCTCGCCGGTGGGTTTGGCGTCGGGCCGATCGCCGAGCTCTTTCGCGCGGTGCTGGCCATCGAAATGCCGCTGCAGGTGGTGGTGGTCGCCGGACGCAACGAGGCGTTGAAGGTACAACTCGAACTGATCGCCCCGCCCGAGCGGCATCGGGTGAAGGTATTGGGCTTTACCGATCAGATCGACGAGTTGATGGCAGCCGCCGATCTGGTGATGACCAAGCCGGGCGGACTGACCACCTCCGAGGCGTTGGCCCGCGGCGCGGCGCTGGCCATCGTCAATCCCATTCCGGGCCAAGAAAGCCGCAACAGCGACTTCCTCTTGGAAAACGGCGCGGCGGTGAAAATCAACAACGTCGGCACGTTGCCCCACAAGCTGACCGCGCTCTTGAGCGACCGCGCCCGCCTGGGCCAGTTGCGTGAAAACGCCCGCCGGCTCGGTCGTCCCCGCGCGGCCTTCGAGATTGCCGAGCAAGCGCTCGCCTGCCCGTAGGTCAGGCTTTCCAGCCCGACGTTCATCCCGCTTGGTTCCCAAAAAACGAAAACGCCCGCCGGCGGTAACTTGCCGGCGGGCCAATCGTAGAACGGAATTCATTCCGTTTCTGAACTGTAGAACGGAATTCATTCCGTTTTTGAACTGTAGAACGGAATTCATTCCGTTCCTTTTCATCCCGCGTTTCGCGTAAGCGTTCCACGGCGTAGTGCCCTCAGGCTAGAAAGCCCGACCTACGTTTAATACCGCCGGCCGTATCCGCCGCCGCCGCCGCGGCCGCCGCGGCCCCCACCACCACCGCCGCCGCTGCGTTCCTCACGTGGCCGGGCCTCGTTGACGATCAGCGCACGCCCCTCGTGTTGCTGGTCGTTGAGCGCCTTGATCGCCTCGCGGGCCGCGTTGTCGTCGGCCATTTCCACGAAACCAAAGCCCTTGCTCGTGCCCGTCCCACGATCTTGAATCACCTGCGCGCTGCGCACCTCGCCGAACTTGGCGAACATTTCTTCCAAACTCGCGTTGGTCACCTGATAGCTCAGGTTTCCGACATACAACTTCTTTGCCACGATCAAACTCCTCGCGTCGGGCATTTCAGACCCGTTACAAATCTTTCCGGGTCAATGCGAAAGGGACCAGGGTGGTGGCCCGCCAGGTGGGAACGACGAGAGTGAAATCGCGCGAGAGATCGAGGAACTGACGAACGAGATCGCGGTCGACAAACCAACCGCCCTCACTCTACCACGCCGCCCGCCCTGGTGGTAGGGGGTGCGGCACGGCCACCCGAGACCGCATGTTGGTGTGCCGTGGCGGGCGGGCGTAGCTGGCTTCGCGAGAAGTCGGGGGCGATCCGCTCGTCGGCGTCACCGCGGACTGCTGAGGGAACGGTCAACTCCGCGAGAATTCGCTTGACAATCCGCGGGGAGCGGAAAAAGGGACATTCTGGTTAGCCCGAAAAAATAGAATGTCCCGCCTCTTCAAACCAATACCGACGTAAAGCTCCGCGCGCCGATCGACGCCCGCCGGATGGCCAAGGTATTGGATGTTGGTCCGCGTGAAAACGCCAGCCGCGTCCTGGCCGAGCTTGGCCTGAAGGCCCGCGTAAAAAGGCGCAGTTCTTCAACAACCGGAAACGGAAAATCCTCGTCCGCATAGAGCCTGGCCATGAAGGGTCAGTCTGCCTCGTTGGCGCGAATGTCGTCGATCTCGGTGGGATGCTCCCGGTTGAACCTTGAAGTCACTCCGCTCTGAAGGCTGTCCAGCACGTCGACCATTGGCCGGGAACATCGTAGATCGTATATTGCTGGCTCGTCCAGAAGATGAGGCCATCCGCCGGATCAATGCATGTCGAGTTGTAGTTCCCCCAGGGAATTCCGTGGGGAGCGGCCGTTATAGGCGAGTAGATGGTCGTCCCCTTTGCGCCGAGCACCGCCGGTCGCATCGTACCCCTGGGGTCCGTGGCGCCGTGGACCATGACGTAGGCGGACGGAAATTCTGTCGCCGACGAGCGTGTGCAACCCAGACCAATGTTGCCTACGGCATCCACAGCCAGTGTGGGGATCACGTAATCGCACCGGTCGTCATCCACCAAGCCTTCCTGGAGAACCACACCATCGCTCACGCGAACCTCACACCAAAAAATTCCGCAGCGTGACTCCAGCGAGCGCTTCGCGCCGTTGCAGGTGACTACGCTCCCGCCATGCGCGTAGACGCAGGTTGTGCGACGAGCTTCATCCCCGCGCAGGGGGCCACCGGGCGGAGGCTGCACTGCCGCCATTTTGTGGGATGAGGCATTGGGGCTGACGTATTTTTTGCTCAGCGGAATGGTCTGCACTTTCGAGATACTCGCCTGCTTGCCGGACCACGTAATCTTGTACATGTAGAGCTTTTCAAACGAATTTCCAAATTCGCGATTGAGCAGAATCGCCGGCGCATCCGGCGCCTTGTGGGGATCGAGGTCCGTGGCCGGAAAACTCTCAATTTCGAGGTCCTTGAAAATCTGCACCCTGGCGAGGTTTGGTCCGCCCGTGGCGATGAGGTCTTCTTTCGGAACGGCACAGGCCGTCATCATCGTGTGCAGATCCTGGTTATGGTTCCACCAGCAGCCGTAGAAACCATTCTTGTCCACTCCCATTCGGAAACCGAAGTCTGGCGACTCGAAGGGCGTCAGCACTCCTTGCCAGGCTTTCGTGGGATCTGACGTCGTGGAAACTGCCAGATACAGTTTGTGCTCGACATCGTGCGCAATGGTCGCCAACCAGCGTTTCGCCAGCGCGTCGTAGAGCAGGCGAGGATCATTCGGACGCGAGATGCCCGCGAAACCCAGGTCTTCCCAAAACGCCGTCTGCGATTTCTCCTGTAGAACCTGACCCGTCTTCTTGTCGTGAACCACAAAGTTTGCCGAGGTGAAATCGACGACATGATTTTCGCTCACGCCGCCCACGTTGTCGGGGAGGGCCTTTGTGCCCGGACCTTTGTCGCCGGGAAAGGCCCTGACGATCGTGAGATTCTTCTGACCAAGTGCCGTGCCGGGCATGGCGCAAACCAGGACCAAAAGTATGATGGATGACTTCAATGGAGTTCCTCCTAGACCTCTGTTATAGCCGTACACGGCAGGGCGGCCACCCCCGCAGCGATGCCGATCTTCTCATCGGGGCGACGGCGCTGGTGCACGCTGGAAACATCGGTCAGCCGAATCATGCAGAGCCTCCTCGTGTCGCACACGCAAAGGCATCATAAGCACCACCGATCGGGCGGCCACGTGTGGCAGAGCCGATTCAAGAGCCCCGTCATTCAGAACGACGAGCACTTGCTTGCGGTGTTGCGATACATTGAGGCCAACCCCCTGCGCGCCAAGATCGTCGCCCGCGGCGACGATTATCCGTGGTGCAGCTATCTCGCGCACGGTCTCGGGCGACCCGACCCATTGCTCGACCCGCTCGCGATTTACGAGGAGTTGTCGCCCGATGCGGCGACACGTCAACGAAAATGGTCGGCCCTGGTTCATCGTCCGATCGACGAGGCGACGCTCGCAGCGATCCGTCGCTCGTCTGCGACCGGCCTTCCCTACGGGCGCGAGTCATGGGTAAAGCGATTGGCGAAGAAGCTCGATCTTGACCTCACGATCCGCCCCCGCGGCCGTCCGCGCAAAACCGAATCCGCGTCCAAATAGTTCTGACCCCTTTGTTTAGGTTTTTCCATTCCACCCAGCGTATCCAACCGCACGACGAGATGCCACGCTTCCCGAACTCCCGCCGTGCATTACAATGGCCATCGAAGACGCGGCGCTCGCAATTTGGGCTGGCGGATAAAACGATCATGAAGAATATCATTACTATGGTTCTGGGCGGCGGACGCGGCACCCGGCTGCATCCACTCACGAAGGTGCGTTCCAAGCCGGCCGTGCCGCTGGCGGGCAAGTACCGCTTGATCGATATTCCGCTCTCGAACTGCATCAATAGCGGCCTCAACCGGCTCTATGTGCTGACGCAGTTCAACTCGGTCAGCTTGCACCGCCATATTCGACAGACGTATCGCTTCGACGCCTTCAACGGCGGCTTCGTCGAGATTCTGGCCGCTCAGCAAACGCCGGAAAATGCCGATTGGTATCAAGGCACCGCCGACGCGGTTCGCCAGAACCTGCGCTACTTGCTTCAGCCGGGCATCGAGTACGTGCTGATTCTGTCCGGCGACCAGCTTTACCGGATGAACTATCTCGACATGCTCGAGACGCACCGCCGCAATCGGGCCGACGCCACGATCGCGGCCCTGCCGGTGGCCCGCGAGGCGGCCTCGCAGCTCGGCATCATGCGACTCGATGGCACGGGCCGCGTGGCTGGTTTTTTAGAGAAACCCAAGACGCTGCCCGAAGTCGAGCAGTTCCGCACGGATCCAAGCTGGATCGAAGCCCAGGGCGTGCCCAGCCGCGGACGCGACCTGCTGGCCAGCATGGGCATTTACTTGTTCAACCGCGATACGCTGCTCAGCGTGTTGGCCAAGACCGACTACCGCGACTTTGGCAAGGAGATTTTTCCGGCGTCGATTCGCACGCACCGCGTGAATGTTCACTTGTTCGATGGCTACTGGGAAGACATCGGCACGATCAAATCGTTTTACGAGGCGAATCTCGACCTGGCCAAGCCCGAACCGCCGTTCGAGCTGACCTCGGCCGAGGCGCCCATTTATTCGCACCCGCGGTTCCTGCCGCCCACGCGCATTGAAGGGGCGACCGTGCGCAACAGCCTGGTGGCCGACGGCTGCCTGATCGAAAGCGGGGCGACCATCGAGAACAGCGTGATCGGGCTGCGCTGCCGGATCGGGCGAAACGTAACGATCCGCAATTCGATCTTGATGGGGGCCGACACGTTTCAGACGCGGGCCGAGATCGCCGCAGACCTGGCCGAGGGCCGCCCGCCGATGGGCATCGGCGAGGGGGCGATGATCGACGGGGCGATCATCGACAAGAACTGTCACGTGGGCCGCAAGGTGTGCGTCTGCAACGAGCTGGGCGTGACCGAAACGCCCGACAACGATCAGGGCATGGTCTGCGACGGCATCGTGGTGCTGCCCAAAGATGCGGTGCTGCCCGACGGCTGGCAGTTGGACGTGAAGACCACTCGATAAAACATACAAGGCCGCGCCAGACGCGATCGGACTGGCGCGGCCTCGCAGAATCTGATCGGTCGAAATGTCGTACCGATCAGCCGGCCATCATGACCTCAGCGCTCCGCGTCCATTGCGGAGATTCGGAACACTGTAGCGAACCGGTCAGCGAAAGGCAATCACCCCCGAATGACTTTTTTCGGACGCGGGGGGCGAAGGTGGTGAAAGAGCGTCAGTGTTGCAGATTACTTCGCCGTGCGGTGTTCATTTGGCGAGTATGATTCCGCAGACCATTTAATGCCAAGCAAACTCGCCGGCTTGGGCGCTGGGCAGGTGAGTGACGCCCATCAGATATTTATCGACGGCACGAGCGGCTTCGCGGCCCTCGTGGATGGCCCAGACCACCAGCGATTGCCCGCGACGCATGTCGCCCGCCGCGAAGACGCCCTCGGCGCTGCTCATGAAGTTGGCGTCGCATTTGACGTTGCCGCGCGGATCGAGCTCCAGGCCGAGCTCGTCGATCGCCCCACGCCGCTCCGGACCCAAAAAGCCCATTGCCAACAACACAAGCTGACTGGGCCACTCTCGGCTTGTGCCCTCAACCTCGCGGAAAGTCTGCCGACCGTGCTCATCGATATACCACTCGATGGTCACCGTCACCAGACTCTTCACGCGGCCTTGATCGTCGCCGCGAAATTCTTTGGTCAAAATGCTCCAATGGCGATCGCAACCTTCTTCGTGCGAGCTGCTGGTGCGGAGCATCATCGTCCAATAGGGCCACGGCGAATGGACCGGCCGCTCGTCGCGTCGCGGAAAATGCCCCAAGTCGGGCGGCCTGTCGAGAAGCTCGAACTGCGTCACGCTCTTGGCGCCGTGCCGTTTCGAGGTGCCAGTGCAGTCGCTGCCGGTGTCGCCGCCGCCGATGATGATCACGTCTTTGCCCGTCGCCATGATCGAGACGTCGTCGGGCACGACGTCGCCCTGATTGCGTTTGTTTTGCTGTGGCAGGAATTCCATCGCGAAATGGACGCCACGCAAGTCGCGGCCGGGGATCGGCAGGTCCCGTGGCTGCGTGGCCCCGCTGGTGAGCAGGAGGGCATCGTAATTGGCCCGCAGCTCGGCCACCGGCACATCGACGCCCACGTTGGCTTTGCAGCGGAACTCGACGCCTTCGGCCTCAAGCTGCTTGATTCTCCGCCAGACGCGCGACTTTTCGAGTTTGAAGTCGGGAATGCCATACATCAACAGTCCGCCCGGCCGATCGGCCCGCTCGAAGACGGTCACCTGATGGCCGGCCCGATTAAGCTGTTGGGCCGCGGCCATCCCAGCCGGCCCAGAACCGACCACCGCCACCCGCTTGCCGGTGCGCGTCAGCGGCGGTTCGGGCACAATCCAGCCCTCGGCGAAGCCGCGATCGCCGATCGACATTTCGATCTCTTTGATCGCCACCGGATCTTCGTTGATGCCCAGCACGCAAGCCGCCTCACAGGGGGCCGGGCAGACGCGGCCGGTGAACTCTGGAAAATTGTTGGTGGCGTGCAGCCGATCCAGAGCGTCTCGCCACTGGTCGCGATACACCAGGTCGTTGAAGTCGGGAATGATGTTGCCCAGCGGGCAGCCCGTATGGCAAAACGGCACGCCGCAATCCATGCAGCGCGCGCCCTGCCGGCGCAGCTCGGCTTCGGGCAGCACCTTGATGAACTCGTTGTAGTGCTTGATTCGCTCCTCCACGGGCTGGTTGTCGTGGTGCTTTCGCGAATACTGCATGAAACCCCGGATGTCACCCATCTGAACCTTTAACCTCACCGCCATCAGTTTTTTCGATGAATCCAATATGTCGGACGCCGCTTCGCATGAGCGATCGCCAGCACCACGAAGTCAGTGTTAATCCGCTCGTAAATCACGCTGTACGGAAACCTCTTTAATCGACACCGCCGAATCTCGCGATTGTTGCGAGGTCTTTCAATCCGCGCGAACCTGAACGGGTCTTTTTCAATCGCTTCAAGTGCCGAATCGACGGCGGCAAGGAACTTGTCGCCCATTCCCGCACGCTGTGAGTTGTACCACCTTGCTGCTTCCAGCGCATCGGCTTCGGCTTCCGAAAGAAACCGCAGCTTCACGGTGATTGACTCCGCCGAAGCTGCGCGCGAATGTCGTCCATCGCTTCGCGCCAGTCTCGAGCTTGGTAATCGCCGCGATGCACAGCGTCGCTCCGGGCCAGGATCTCGCCGGCCCACGCGTCTTCTACATCGGAGTCGGAACCGTCCGCCGCGGCCAAGACGCCGACCGGCTCGCCGCGGTGGGCCTCGACGCTCGATTGCTTCTTGATCTCGGCCAAGGCCCGCTTGTAGTCGCTGGGCATCACCTTCACAAACTTCGCGGTCAATCGCGGCCAGTTGTCGAGCACGTAACGTCCGCGGGCGCTGTCGGTGTACTCCACATGCTTGCGAATCAGATCGTGGACCGTCTGCAAATCTTCCAGATCGGTCAGCTCTTCGAGTTCGACCATCTCGCGGTTCACCAGCCGGGGGAACGTGCCGTGTTCGTCGAGCACAAAGGCGATGCCGCCGCTCATGCCGGCGGCGAAGTTCCGCCCGGTCTCGCCCAGGATGACGGCCACGCCGCCAGTCATGTACTCGCAGCCGTGGTCTCCGACGCCCTCGACCACCGCCTTCGCTCCGCTGTTTCGCACACAGAACCGCTCGCCGGCGATGCCGCGCAGATAAACTTCGCCGCTGGTGGCGCCATACAACACCACGTTGCCCGCGATGATGTTTTCTTCGGCCACCAAGCTGCTGTCGCGCGGCGGATAGACGATCACCTTGCCGCCCGAGAGGCCCTTGGCGCAATAATCGTTCACATCGCCTTCGACGCGCACGGTGACGCCGGGCACGCCGAACGCCAGCAGGCTTTGTCCCGCCGTGCCGCGGAAGTTGAGCTGAATGGTGTCTTCGGGCAGACCGCGCGGCCCGTACCTCTTGGTGATTTCGCTCGAAAGGATCGTGCCCACCGTGCGGTTGACGTTGCGGATGGGCAGGTGATGAACGACCGGTTCGCTACCTTCGAGCGCCGGTCGGCAGAGATCCAAGAGCTTGGTCACGTCGAGCGACCGCTCGATGCCATGGTCCTGCTTCTCGGCGCAATACGTCTTGACGTGGGGCGGCGCCTCGGGCTTGTGCAAGATGGCCGAGAAATCGAGTCCGCGGGCCTTCCAATGCGCGATTGCCCGGCGCGTATCGAGCAGATCGACGCGGCCCACCATCTCGTTCACCCTGCGGAAGCCCAGCGACGCCATGATCTCGCGCAGCCCCTCGGCCACCATGAAGAAAAAGTTGACCACATACTCGGGCTTACCCGCGAATTTCTTGCGCAGCTCGGGGTCTTGTGTGGCGACGCCCACCGGGCAGGTGTTCAAGTGGCACTTGCGCATCATGATGCAGCCCATCGTCACCAAGGCCGCGGTGGCGATGCCCCACTCTTCGGCGCCCAGCATGGCCGCGATGGCAATGTCGCGCGGCGTGCGCAACTGCCCATCCGTCTGCACGATGATCCGCCCCCGCAGGTCATTCTTCACCAGCACCTGGTGGGTCTCGGCTAGGCCCAATTCCCAGGGAATGCCGGCGTGCTTGATCGAGGTGTGCGGGCTGGCGCCGGTGCCGCCGTCGTGGCCGCTGATCAGCACCACGTCGCTTTTGCCTTTCGAGACGCCAGCCGCCACCGTGCCCACGCCTACCTCGGCCACCAGCTTCACACTGATTCGCGCGTCGCGGTTGGCGTTTTTCAGATCGTGAATGAGCTGAGCCAGGTCTTCGATGGAATAAATGTCGTGGTGCGGCGGCGGCGAAATCAGGCCCACCCCCGGCGTGCTGTGGCGGATGCGGGCAATCTCTTTGTCGACCTTGTGGCCGGGCAACTGGCCACCCTCGCCAGGCTTGGCGCCTTGGGCCATCTTGATCTGCAATTCCTGCGCGCTGACCAGGTATTCGCTGGTGACGCCAAACCGCCCGCTAGCCACCTGTTTGATGGCGCTGGAGCGGCGGTCGCCGTTGGCGTCGGGCATGTAGCGCACCGGGTCTTCGCCGCCCTCGCCCGTGTTGCTCTTGCCGCCGATGCGGTTCATGGCGATGGCCAAGGTCTCGTGCGCTTCTTTCGAGATCGAACCATACGACATGGCGCCTGTGGCGAACCGCTTGACAATCTCGGCGGCCGGCTCGACCTCTTCCAGCGGGATGGGCGTGCCCGGCTTGATCTCCAACAACCCGCGCAGGGTGAGCAATTGCCGTTCTTGGTTATCGATCAGCTCGCAGTATTTTTTGAAATCGGCGGGGCTGTTCAACCGCGTGGCGTGTTGCAGCTTGGCGACCACTTCGGGGTTGAACAGGTGGGCCTCGCCCTTGCGCCGCCACTGATATTGTCCGCCCACGTCGAGCGCCAGGTTGCGCGGTACGCTCGTGCGCGGAAAGGCGCTTTCGTGCCAGCGGAGCGATTCTTCGGCGATCGTCTCCAGCCCCACGCCTTCGATGCGGCTGGCGGTCCAGGTGAAATACTCGTCGATGAACGCGTGGTTTAAACCGATCGCTTCGAAGATCTGGGCGCCCTGATAGCTCTGCTGCGTCGAGATGCCCATCTTCGACATCACCTTGAGCAGTCCTTTGCCGACGGCCTTGATGAAATTCTTTTCGAGTTTTTCGAGCGGCTTGTCGGCCGGCAGGTAGCCCTCGCGCTGTATCTGGGCCAACGTGGCGAGCGCCAGATAGGGGTTCACCGCGCCGGCCCCGTAACCCGTGAGCAGGGCGAAGTGTTGCACCTCACGGGCATCGCCCGTCTCGACAATCAATCCACAACGCGTGCGGGTCTCTTCGCGGATCAGATGATGATGCACGCCGCTGGTGGCCAGCAGCGCGGGAATGGGCACCTGCTGGGCGTCGACGCCACGGTCAGAAAGCACCAGCAGCGTCACGCCGTCGGCGATGGCCTGCGTGGCCTCGGCCCGCAGCTCGTCCATCCGCCGCCGCATTCCCTCGGGCCCCGCGGCCCGCGGAAACAGCAACGACAGCGTGCGGGCCTTGAACCCCGGCCGATCGAGCGCCTTGATTTTGGCCAGCTCGGCGTTGGTCAGAATCGGCTGCTCGATGCGCAGCATCCGACAAAGATCGGGCGTCTCTTCCAGCAGATTGCCTTCCGACCCCAACGCGGTAATCAGCGAAGTGACGATCTCTTCGCGGATCGCGTCGAGCGGCGGATTAGTCACCTGGGCGAACAGTTGCTTGAAATAGTTGTAGAGCAACTGCGGCCGGTCCGAGAGCACGGCCAGCGGCGTGTCGTTACCCATCGAGCCGACCGGCTCTTGCCCATCGGCGGCCATCGGCGCCAGGAGAATCCGCAGGTCTTCCAATGTGTAACCGAAGGCCCGTTGCAGGTAGGACAGGCTTTCCAGCCTGTCGTGATCCGCCGCGCGACCGTTGCCGTTCGCTTGGGCGAGGCCGTGGATGCTACGCCCGTCAGGCTGGAAAGCCTGACCTACTTCGGGCAAATCGTCCAGCGTGAGTTGGTTTTCATTGAGCCACTGCCGATAGGGATGCTGCGAGGCCAGTTCATGTTTGATTTCGTCGTCGCTGATGATCCGTCCTTGCGACGTATCGACCAGAAACATGCGACCGGGCCGCAACCGCCCCTTCGACTCGATTTCGCAGGGCGGGATGTCGAGCACGCCCGCCTCAGACGCCATGATCACCAGTCCGTCCTTCGTCACCCAATAGCGGCTGGGCCGCAGGCCGTTGCGGTCGAGCACGGCGCCGATCGACGTGCCATCGGTGAACGCCATCGAGGCCGGCCCGTCCCACGGCTCCATCAGGCAAGCCTGATATTCGTAGTAGGCTTTTTTCTCGTCGGTCATGCTCTCGTGGTTGGCCCACGGTTCGGGAATGAGCATCGACATCGCCTGCGGCAGCGAGCGGCCGGTCACGACCAGCAGCTCGAGCACGTTGTCGAAGATGGCCGAATCGCTGGCCCCCGGCGTGCAGACGGGCAGAATCTTTTTCAGGTCGTCGCCAAACTTCTCACTGTGCAGCATGCTCCGCCGGGCGTGCATCCAATTGACGTTGCCCCGGAGCGTGTTGATCTCGCCGTTGTGGGCCAGGTAGCGGAATGGCTGGGCCAGGTCCCAGGTGGGGAACGTATTGGTGCTGTAGCGTTGATGCACCAGGGCCAGTGCTGAGACGTAGCGCCCGTCGGCCAGGTCGCCGTAGAACGGCTCGACCTGGTCGGCCAGCATCAACCCCTTGTAAACGATCACGCGCGACGACAACGTCGGCACGTAACAGTATTTTTTCTGAGCAAGCGAGCTTTCGCGCACCGCCGATTCGAGCTGCTTACGGATGACGTAGAGCTTCCATTCGAGCATGTCCGAGGGCGTGCCGTCGCCGCGAGCCACAAACACCTGCCGAATGACTGGCTCGACCTCGCGGGCCACGTAGCCGATGTGTTCGTTGTCGATGGGCACGTCGCGCCAGCCCAGCAGCCGCTGCCCCTCGGCAGCCACCAGCTCGGCGAGCTTTTCTTCGCACCAGGTTCGTTGATCTCGGTCGGGCGGCAAAAACACTGTGCCGACGCCGTAATCGCCGGCCGCCGGCAACTTAATGCCGAGTTCTCCGCACTTGGCCTGGAAAAACTCGTGCGGGATCTGGGTGAGAATGCCGGCACCGTCGCCGGTCAAGGGATCGCAGCCGCAGGCGCCGCGGTGCGTCAGGTTGACCAGAATCTGCAACCCCGAACGCACGATGGTATGGCTTTTCTCGCCGCGCAGATTCACCACGAAGCCGACGCCGCAGGCGTCATGCTCATACGCTGGATCGTACAGGCCTTCGTGGGGCGGTAAACCAGGATTCTTCACAGCGTATTGCATCACTTACCTCCGTCCATTCGCATGGGCGAGTATGGCCCCGCGCGGCGCCGCATAAGCGTCATCGCTTGCGCCCGTGTCGTTGCCATTACCGCTCGGCAGAAGCGGCGCGCCATTGCCACTTTCTCCGGGTGGCGCGGCGCGGCGAGCCTCGCGTTCGAGCAGCTCAATGAAGCGCTGGGCCGCAGCATTCAACTCTTTGCCGCGCCGATGAATAATGCCCAACGGCCGCACCAGCTCGTCGGTATCCAACGGCACCGCACGGAGTGTGCCCGAAGCCACCTCGCGCGATACGGTTGGTTCCGGCAACAGGCCCACGCCGGCGTCGATCTCGATGGCCCGCTTGATCGTCTCGATATTATCAAATTCCATCACCACATGGACGGCCGCCTGGTGCAAGTGCAGCACGCGGTCGATCTCGCGGCGAATGGTCAGCTCGCTGTCGAAACCGATCATTTTTTGCCCGTCGAGTTCGCTCAGACTGACGCGGCGGCGAGCGGCCAGCGGGTGGGCCGGTGCGCAAACCAGCACCATCGGTTCCTCGCGCCAAGCGATGGCCTTAATGGTGCGCGACGACTTGGGATAGCTCACCAGCCCCAGATCGGCCAGGTCGTCTTCGACCGCCTGGTAAACGCGGTTGGGGTGCAGATATTCCAGCCGCACGTTGGCCTTGGGGTGCTGGGCCAAGAACTCCTGCGTATAGCGGTTCATGTGGTGCAGCCCGACCGAGTAGATCGAGGCCACCCGCAGCCGCCCGGCGACTTCTTCGTGCAGTGTCCGCACACGGTCTTCGACGGCAAAATACCGCTCGACCACTTCGCGACAGCCCTCGTAATAGACTTCGCCTTCGGGCGTAAGTACGAAAGGCCGCTTCGAGCGGTCGATGAGCTTGACGCCCAGCCCTTCTTCCAACTGCTGCACGAGCTGGCTGGCGCCGGACTGCGAAATCTCATTCTCGTCGGCCGCGCGCGAAAAGCTGCGCTGCCGAACGACGTCGCAAAAGACTTTCAATCCCTTAAGCTGTACCGCCATCAGCGAAATAACGAAACCAAATAAAACGTGCGATTAGTATCGAGATGCGAGATGATAAGGTTAGTCGCTAGCATTTGAGCCGTCAAGCTAGCACCGGCGAAAAATCAAAAATACTAATTCCAGGCCAACCCCCTGACGGACTGGTACGGTTGCCGTGTCGTCATGGCGACTCAGGCCTCGTTTCCAGATACCCTTTACTGGAAAAACAGAATAAATTCCGTTCTACGACGGTTTGGCGGCCGGAGAAACCCGGGTATAGTAGACGGCATGTGCGACGACCGCATGCAAACGCCCACGGCCGGTGTTGGCGGCCTCGATGCCGCGCGGCGCGATCAGATTGTGCAGCTCTTTTCGCGCGCCTGGCGGCGCGTCCAGCAGCGCACCGGCCGCTCGTGGGAGAAAAAACGCGACCGCTGGCGCGAATTGCTGGGCAGCCGTCTGCAAACGGCTCAGGGCGCACCCGACCCGGCCGATGTGTCGTCGAACCAGTTGCGCGTCGCCCTGAACAATCTAGTGACGTTTGCGCAATTGCCTCCCCTAGACTCCAAGCTTCTCCGCGAAGCGATCCACGCCGATTATCTGGCGGTGCGCGCGCTGGCTCTCCAAGCGCTGGGCGACGGTCGATGACGCGATCTTGGACTTTCGCTGGAACGATGCAGCTCAATCCAAAATTGAAAATCCAAAATCTAAAATCGAATCACGGCAGGTTGGCGTTATCCACCGATTCGCCGCCCGCGCGGGTGCCGAGCGCCTGCCACACCATGATGTTGATCGATTCGTTCATGAATTTTGCGCTGCCATCGGCCATGGCAATCATCGCGCCATTGGGATGACGGCTGCTGGGGGTGAAAATGCCGCTGCCGTCGTTGCTCGTGTTGCTCGAACAACTCGGCCCGTTGGGCGGAATGACCGCGGTGAAGGCCGAGCAGAACGGTCGCCCGTCGTGCCAGCGGTTGCCGGGGTAACAGTCCTTGCCACCATTGGCGATCGGACAGGTGGTGCCTGTGATGTAATAGCCGTTGCTCGCGGTCGCCATGCAGTTGAGATAGGCCGACAGGTTGTATTGCCCGTTACTCCACTTGCCCATCGTCGTTTGGTTGAGCGGCCCCATGATGTTGCCGATCACTTCCATCGAGAGCAACGACCGGGGGCCTTGGGCCATCTCGCCGATCATCATCGTGTGGGTGGTGCCGTCGAGGATGTCGCGGAATTTGATGCCCTCGACATTGGGCGTCATGATCTCAAACACGCCGTTGGTGGGGGCGTAGCCGTAGAGATTGGCAATGTTGATGACCGTGGTGCCCACACAGCCGCGGTAGCTGGCACGGCCTTGTGGGCGGTTGCTCAGCATGGGCGGCCGAATGTCCGACGGACACTGATAGACGGGGATTTCGACCGCATACGCAGGGTACGTGTTGTTGGGATGCGGATCTCTTAGCCAAGTCATCATGTTGTAGACCTGCTGCTGCTCGATAAACGGCGTGATCAACAAGCGCCAGCTAAGCTCGTGGTCGTTGTAGCCGGCGTTGCCGACGTTGAACGGCGGGAAGCGCAGGTGCGTGTCGTGATAGTTTTGCACGCCCACGGCGATCTGTTTTATTTGGTTGGTGCACTGGCTGCGACGGGCCGATTCTCGGGCCGCCTGCACCGCCGGCAGCAGCAGGGCGATCAGGATGCCGATGATCGCGATGACCACCAACAATTCCACCAACGTAAACGCCTCGCGGCGAGAGCGAACCATAGAAGACCCCCCCTGTTTGAAAAACAACCCCGAAAACCCACCAAGGTCCTCAAAGTTGCCTCATTTTAGCCGCCCCCCCCGCTTGCGGGCAAGGCTCTCACCTTTGGGAAACAGCCCGGTGATGGCATTTAAGTAATGGAAGGGTACAATCAGTTACACTCGATCGGCTCTGGCTGGCATGATAAAACCGAAGAAACGTGTCGGTCGAACCGATGAGACCAAGAGCAACAGGAGGATCTATGACGGCCCGCCACTGCCCCAACCGCCGGTTTTTCGCGCGTTCTCGGTTGATCGTGCCGCTCGTGGTCGTGGCTTGGGGGCTTGTGACGGGCGTGAGCGACGCCCAGACGCCCCGCGGACGCTCGGGCCGATCTTCGTATCGCAACCGGCTGGCCCGCCCGGTCGTCAGCCCCTATATCAATCTGAGTCGTCCGTTCGGTGACCCGGCGGTCGACTACTTCACGCTCTCGCGGCCGCCGCTCGACCTGCAAGCCGGCCAGTTCCGGCAGCAGCAAAACCTGCAAAACCTGCGGCAGGAAGTCGACGCGGAAGTGTTAGGGGGCGTCGGCCGCGGGCAGAGGATGCTTCCGCAGACCGGGCACGCGGCGGGCTATCTGAATTATTCGCATTACTACACCAATCTTCAGGGTGCGCCGCAGGGCATGGGCGGCCAGGGCATGGGCGGCCAGGGCGGAGGCGGCCGCGCGGCGCGGCGCTAACGGTCGCCGAACGGCTGATCTTCTTGGCTTTGATTTTTGCATTTTGACTTTCCCCTAGCCGGGGCAACGTCAACCTCTCTGCAACCGTTCCGC
>DATFDL010000542.1:0-28074 GCA_035252155.1 Pirellulales bacterium
AGGCGGATATGTGTACCACGTGCTCAACCGTGGGAATGCGCGGATGGACCTGTTCGACGATGACGCGGACTACGACGCGTTCGAAAAGATTCTGGCGGAAGCGGTGGAACGCGAGGAAACGCGACTTTTGGCGTATTGCCTTATGCGCACTCATTGGCACCTGCTGGTCTGGCCTCGGGAAGACGGCGAACTCTCGCGGTTCGTCGCTTGGCTGACGCTGACCCATACCCAGCGCTGGCACGCCCATCGGGACTCGATCGGCTACGGGCACGTCTACCAAGGAAGGTTCAAATCATTTCCTGTCGAGGAAGACGACCACTTTTACACGGTCGCGCGGTATGTCGAGCGGAACGCATTGCGCGCGAACCTGGTGCGTCGTGCCGAGGCCTGGCGTTGGTCCAGCCTTTACCGCTGGCTACACGGGCCGACAGACGAAAAACCGCGGCTCGCCTCGTGGCCCCTGCCGCGCAAAGCGGGCTGGATCGAGCACGTCAACGCGGCGCAGACTGAGGCAGAGCTGGCGGCGATACGCAAGTGCGTTGAACGCGGAAGTCCTTTTGGAAGTGAGTCCTGGAGCGATCACGCCATTCGCCGTCTCGGTTTGGAATCGACGATTCGCCCGCGCGGTCGCCCGAGAAAGGGGACTAGTTCGCAGAACAAAGGTTCCTGACACCTTTTATGCCCTTTTCTGCCCCGTTCGGCGAGATGCCCAGCAGCTCATAGTGCGTCGGCGGGCGCGATTCCGGCGGAATGCCCAGCCATACGCGATACGGATCCAAAGTGTCTGACATGATCGACACCGCCATGAGCGTTGCACCAGACGCTCATTATGCGCGCACGGCCGGCCAAAGCCAATCGGTGCCCATCCGTGGCATCCGTGGTTTTCTCTTCCTGATCAGAAGCACGGATTTCGCGGATGGGCACGGATAAGTGAAGCGACCCGAAACGGAAGCCGAGCTTGAGCGGCTGAGACGTTCGGTGGCGCGGGGCGCGCCGTTTGGCGACGTCGAATGGCAGCGGCGCACGGCGCGGCGGCTTGGCCTTCAGTCGACTTTGAGACCGCGTGGGCGTCCTCGCGTCCGGCCGGATTTTAAAACAACGGCTCCCGACCCCTTTGTTACCTGATCCTGCTGATGACCGAACTATCGGTCTGGCAATTGCATACCAAGCCCGGCCAGCTTCTGCCCCAGCCACCGCGGGGGATAGACTTTCTCGGACCCGTCAGTTTGCTCCCACTTTTGCCACCACCGATGACGTATCCTTCCCTGGACATTTCTTGCGGCGTCGCTTGCGACGGCCGGTTTCGTGCTGGCCGATTCGCCAGGCCAACCGTCCATACAGCCGCCCCAGCACGAACACCAGAGCCGCCAGCAGCGGCGCCACCAGCAACGCCGCCACGACCGGCGCCCAGACGATTGCCAACCCAAGTAAACCAGCGACCGCGGCCACCAGCACGATGCTCTCCAGATAAACAATCAGCCATCCGGAGAAGGAGCGCCCTAAGCTGCGCAACATGACGGGTGAATACGGCCACAACGGCGTATCGGCTTCCATGGCCGAAAGCAGCAAGAATGGAAAGAGAAAGATCGCCAAGGCGGCCATCACCACGCCCGCCCAGGCTGCGCCACCGAGCAAGGCCGCCACACTGGCGACGGCCGAGGCGCCGGCCGCGGTAAAGACGAGTTGCATGGCGAGGTACGCCAATGGCGCGACGCGCTCGCGCCAATCGCCTTCAGGCCAGTTGTAGACGTCGTCGTTGCCCGAACCGGTGTCTTGCACGATCGCCAGAAAGCAGGCCGCGGCATACGAGCCCGACCAAAACGTCAGCCACGCCAGCGGCACCGCTAAGAGAGGGACAATAGTAGTGATGCGGCTCAGTTCCGTTTGTATGACGAAGGCGATGACGCCGATCACTAGTTCCAGCGGTAGCAAGAGTAAAAACAGCGTGATCCACCGAGGCAGCGCACTGGCACGCCAAGGGAACGTCAGCACGCCCGAAACAAACCAGCAGCGCGGCACCTCGGGCGGCGGCGGTTCTGGCTCCAGACGGCCTTGCACCGTGAGCAGTTCCATCTCGACGGGCGGGCGCGTGAAGGTCTCGCCCATCTGATACGGCTTGGGGGGCGGCGGTGACTGGGGCTTTTTCTCGACGGGCGGCGGCGGAATGGTGAAGACCGTGTCGCAATCGGGGCAGCGGGTGCGCTTGCCCACGTGGCGCCGCCGCGGATGCAGCCGCGCTTGGCACGTCGGGCAAAGCGTCAGAAAATAATCGTCGTTGCGATCTTCCGCCGCCTGCGGCGGGCCGGCTGCCTCGCGCACTTTGTACTCGCCCGGGTCGCGGCGTGGCGGTTCGTCGGGGGCTGCGGTGGGCTGCGGCACAAGCACCGCCGAATAGCAATCGGGGCAACGCACCCGCCGCCCCGCTTTTTCGACGCGCGGGTGCAACACCGCGCGGCAAGTCGGACAAGTCACTCGCACGTAGCGTGGATCGCCGCCGTAAGACATGTCCTTTAGCTTGCAGTCGCCGCCCGCCCCGGTCAAGATAAAGCACAGAATGCTTAGTTCTTCGCTTCAAGAGATTTGCGCGGTGTTTGGCTCGCCGGTGGCCGGCAATCCCACGCAATACCTGATGGAAAAGGCGTTTGTCCATCATGGCCTCGACTGGCGGTACTTAACGCTCGAAGTGGCGCCCGAGGGACTGGCCGACGCGGTGCGGGGCATGCGGGCGATGGGTTTTCGCGGCGCCAATATCACCAAGCCGCACAAAGTGGCCGTCGTCGAGTTGCTCGATCGCCTCTCCGATGCGGCCGCCCTGATGGGGGCGGTCAATTGCATCATCCGCGAAGACCACGAACTGCTGGGTGAAAACACCGACGGCAAAGGGTTTATGCAGTCGCTGCGAGGCATTGCCGATCCTGCGGGCAAGCGCGTCGTGCTGCTGGGGGCCGGCGGCGCGGCTCGGGCAATCGGCGTTGAGCTGGCCTTGGCGGGTGCGGCGAGCGTTGAAGTGGTCAATCGCTCGGCCGAACGCGGGCAGCAACTCGTCGATGTGTTGAACGCCAAGACCAAGGCCCCGGCGACTTTGAAGGTTTGGCAGGGCGATTATCGATTGTCAACCGAGACCGACATCCTGATCAACGCCACTAGCATCGGCCTGAATGATCCCGAGGCGCGGGTGCCGGTGCGGTGGGGTGGCGCGGCCTCGCGGATTGTGGCGGCCGACGTGGTGGCTAGCCCGCCTGACACGCGGTTTTTGCAGGAGGCCAAAGCCCATGGTGCCACCGTGCTCGACGGCCTGGGTATGATCGTGCACCAGGCGGCAATCGCCTTTCGACTCTGGACCGGCATCGAGCCGGATGCCGGCGTGATGCGCGAGGCGGTCGAGGAATTTGTCGCGTTGTAACAATGGTTAGCTACGAGGAGATCGATGCCCGATCGCCACTTTTGTTTGCTGCTGTTAGCTTTGCTGCTTTCCGCCGAGATCGCACGCCCGGACGACCAAACTGAGACAAGTCTGAGTTTGCTGACTGCTAATCGGCTGGCGGGCTGGGACTACGGCAAGGAGCCGCCCAGCGGCTGGAAGCTGTCCGACGGCGTGCTGTCGGGCGACGATCGCTCGACGCCGCTAGTTTCGGGCTGGAGCTGGCAAGACGCCGAGTTTCGCTTTCGCTGGCAGGTACGCCGCGGCGGTCAGTGGCAGTTGCGGCTGTTAAAACTCTCGACCGGCGATGAGATAGCTCGGTTACTCCTGGCCGAGGCCGACGCGCAGACAGCCCGAGCCAGCGGCAACGAGCAATTGATGCAAATCACCGAGCCTGCCGCGGCCGACGGCTGGCACCAGTCCACGCTACGCCGACGAGGCGACAAGCTTGAGGTCGCCGTCGACACTGAGACTGCAACCGGCACCAGCCAATCGCAGCTGTCGCTCGCCATTCCTGGCGAGCGATTTGTGCTTGAACTAAGCCTGGAGGAGGGCGCCGGCGCCCTGGCTGGCTTGCAGGCCATCGAGCCGGCCGGCTCGCCGATCTTCAACGGCCGCGACCTGACCGGCTGGTGGACGCCCGGCAACTTGGCTTCGTGGAAAGTCGAGGACCGCAAGATCGTCTGTCTCAACCAAAACGGCAATTACCTGCGCACCGAGCGCGAGTACGCCAATTTCACGCTCTCGCTGGAATACAAAATGGCCCGCGGCGGCAATTCAGGCATCGGCATCCGCACCGCCCGCGGCGGTTGGCCTTCGGGCGACGGCATGGAATTGCAGCTTCTTGATGAGCCGGCCGACAGCTCGATCACGCGCCACTCGATGATGGCCATCTACGGCAACCTGGAGCCGTTGGCCCGCGCCGATCGGAGGCAACAGTGGAACCAGGTAACAGTGCGGGCCGAGGGATATTTGATCTCGGCCTGGGTCAATGGCGTCTTGGTGCAACAGGCCGACACGAGCCGGCTGCCCGAACTACGCCGCCGGCCTTTGCGCGGCTGGATCGGCTTGCAAGACCACGGCGCGCGGGTCGAGTTTCGTAATTTGCGAGTGCTCGAATTGCCGAGCGAGGCTGGCCGGCCGGCCTGGCAAACGCCATCGCGCGAATCGGCCTCGCAATTGGTACTAGAACGGTTGATGAATTCCGAGCGGCTGGCCATCGCCGACGGACTCGGCTCGGGCACCGTGACAAAAGCGGTTAAGAGCTCCGGCGAGCAGGTGCTGGCCGAGTTGACGGGCCCGGCCGCCGTCGTCGAAGTCTCGCGCACGAACAATTCGGGCCGGTTGTCATTCTATTTCGACGGCGAGACCAGCCCGCGCATCGACTGCCTAGCCAGCGAATTGCACCAGCGCGTCGCGCAAGTCGGGCAAGACGTGCAGCCGCTGTTGACCTTCATTCCATTTCGTAAGAGCCTCAAAGTAGTTCTCCATGCCAGCGGACCGGCAGAGTATCGACTTGACTACGTCACTTTTCCGTCGGACGTGCCGGTCGAGGACTTCAGTGACCGCGATGGTGGCGTGGCGCGTGGTTTATTGCCGGCCTTGTCTTACCGCAACGAGCAGCTTGGTTGGGGGACGCACCGCGAAGCCGACCCACTGCCTCGGTCTGGCTTGCAAAACCAAAAAATCAATGAGGCAGACCGGGCGACACTCGTCGAGTTGACGGGCGCCGGCATCGTCGAGTGGACCAAGCTGGTGGCAGCGCCCTCGCTCTTGGAAGACGACGACCTCTGGTTGGAAGTCACTTTCGATGGTGAGCCGCAGCCGGCCTTGGCCGCGCCCGCGCGGTACTTTTTCCCCGGCTTGCATGGGGGCAATTATCCCAATTACGTGGTACTCGATCGAGGCGGCTGGACCAACCTGCTGGCGATGCCCTATCGCTCGGGCCTGACGATCGCCGTGAGCAACCACGGCCGGCGGCCGGTCAGCCCGGTCGGCGTCACGGTGTCGCATCAGCCGCTCGACGATCCGCATGACCCGCGGCTGGCACATCGGCTGCGCGGGGTTTATTCGACCCATGGCGATCCTCCCGGTCGCGCATGGATCACTCAGAATGGCCGGGGCCGCTGGATTGGGTTGGTCACACAGTATGGCAAAGCGGTCCCGGGCGTCGAGGCGTTGATCGTCGACGGCCAATCGCGCGACGGCTGGAAGTCTAATGATCTGCGGACCTTCATGGGCATCGAGCCACGTAGCTCGAACGAGCGCCACAGTTTCTGTGGGCGGTACGGTGGCTTTCAATGGCGATTCTTTTTACCCGCACCGATTGATTTTGAGCGCTCGCTCGAACTACGCTCCACGCAGGGTCCGCAGCTCGGCGACCGGCTGGCGCTGTTCTACATGACCGCCGACGTGAAGTGAGAAACGTCCGAAAGGGAATCGCGGGCGTAGCGTTCCGCTGGGTGCCACGGCATCCGTTGCGGCGCGCGAATCGTCGAATCGCTCATTAGCACGATCGCCGCAACGGACGCCGTGCGAATTGCTCGCGGCTTCGTCCCGACCCCATCGCAGCACGGCGTCCGCCGCGGCGACATCCTATTGAACTCGAGGCAGCCTCACGTGCGCCGGCGGCGGGTGCCGTGGCACACACTTGAGCGGTGCCCCGGCGTTCAATCCCAACTGGGAGCGTCGCGGCGAAAGACTACAACCTCGATTTCCAAGCGTTGCGCGCGGCTCTGTCCCAATCCCCTGGCCTCTGGCCTCTGGCCACCGACCTCCGACCCCTCTGGCATTTTAGGCGAACTACATCAACTCGGTCGTCGTGCAGATGCTTGCCGGTTGCGAAGAATCGCCGAAGTTTATCGATTGCACCGCCGATACAAGCTTTGCCGAATATTCCGCCTAGGTTGCGCCCGCCGCGCGCCAGGCCAATTGTCAGCGGAAGCTAGGACGTTATCGAATGACCCGGCGACTTCGCTTGTTGGTGACCTTGGTGACCTGCGCCGCAACGCTCGTTACCGGCTGCAGGCCCACCCAGCCCATTTACTTGTTTGAAGACAAGGACTTGTCGCACTATCGGTCGATGGCCACCGAATTGGAATATCCCGATGCCGAATCCGACCGCATTGCCGATGTGGCCCGCGCCAAGGATCCTTTGACCCTGAGCAATCCCGAGGTCCAGGAAATCTGGGATGTTTCGCTCGAAGAGGCGATGCGGACGGCACTGGCCAATAGTAAAGTGCTGCGCAACTTGGGCGGCTTGCTCTTTACGCCCGGTTTGCCCGCCTCGAACCAGACGATTGCCCCCACCGGCGTGCTGTTACAGACTCAGGGCCAGAATCAGAACGGTCAGAGCCTCGGTACGGCGCAGACCAGCCAGACCATTTACAACCCCGCCATTCAGGAATCGAACACCGCCAACGGCGTCGAGGCCGCCTTGAGCCAGTTCGACGCCCAATACAACAGTCAGATCTTTTGGCAGAAAAACAACCGCCCGCAAAACCTGTTTTTGCAAGGCTTCACGCCGCAAGTTTTCCGGCAGGATTTTGCGCAGCAGCAATCGGAAATCGGCAAGGTCACGGCCACCGGCACGCGCACCTTCTTGCGCGAGCACGTGATCTACGATCAGAACAACAACGCGAACAACCAGTTTCCCAGCGCTTGGAACACCGACATCGAAGCCGAATTTCGCCACCCGTTGTTGCAAGGCGCCGGCGTCGAGTTCAACCGCATCGCCGGTCCCAATAGCACCAACGGCGTCTTTGCCGGCCAGGGCGTGAACGGGCCGATTCTGAACCCGAACAGCCTGCCAGGTACCTTCAACGGCGTGGTCCTTGCCCGCATCAACGTCGATATCGCCCTGGCCGACTTCGAAGCCGGCGTGCGGGCGATGGTCAGCGACGTCGAACGTGCCTACTGGGACCTCTACTACAACTACCGCAACCTGAACGCCGTGCAGGCCGGCCGCGACAGCGCCCTGCAAAGCTGGCGCAAGGTGTATGCCTTGTACCTCGAAGGGGTCAAAGGCGGCGAAGCAGAACGCGAAGCCCAGGCCCGTGAGCAATATTTTCTGTTCCGGGCACAAGTCGAGAACACGCTGGGCCTGCTCTACACCGCCGAAAGCCGGCTGCGATACATGATGGGCCTGGCGCCGACTGACGGCCGCCTGATTCGCCCGTCGGACGAGCCGACCACCGCCCTGGTGCGGTTCGACTGGAACGACGTGCTTACCGAGGGACTGACCCGCAGCGTCGAGCTGCGGCGGCAGCGTTGGGTGGTCAAGCAAAACGAGCTGAAGCTGATCGCCTCGCGTAATTATTTGCTGCCTCGGCTCGATACCCAGGCCCTGTACCGCTGGCGCGGCTTCGGCGACCAGCTTACCAGCTACGACGGTCTGTCGTACCAGCCTTCGCCCATCAAAGGCGCCAGCGCGGGCTCAGGCGCCACGAACACCTTGTTCGACGGCAATTATCAGGAATGGCAGTTGGGCTTGAACCTGACCATTCCCATCGGCTTTCGTTTGGCGATGGCCGGCGTGCGCAATGCCGAGTTGATCCTGGCGCAGTCTCGGGCGTTTTTGCAAGACCAAGAGCTGGAACTGGCGCACGTGCTCACCAACTCGATCCGCGATCTCGATCGCAATTACCAGGTCAGCCGCACCACGTTCAATCGCCGCGTCGCGGCCCAGGCGCAAGTCGAGGCGGTCGAAGCGGCGTACAAAGCGGGCACGGCGACGGTCGATATGCTGCTTGACGCCCAACGACGGTTGGCCGACGCCGAGATCGCGTATTTTCGGGCCTTGGTCGATTACAACGTGGCCATTCTGCAGGTTCATTATCGCAAGAACTCGCTGTTGGAATACAACGGCATCATCCTGGCCGAAGGGCCGTGGCCCGCCAAGGCGTACTTTGATGCCCGCAAGCGAGCCCGCGAGCGTGATGCCGCGACGTACATCAACTATGGCTTCACGCGGCCCGATGTGATCAGCCGCGGGGCCATGCCGCAGCAGATGAACAAGCCCGGCCAGCCGTTCGAGACACGGGCCACCACGACCGACGTGGGTGGAGGCAGCTTGCGTCCGATTCCCGATCCCAACATGTCGCAGGGCGCCGAGGGCGAGCGGCCCAACGACGCTATGTCGGAGGAACTACCTCTGCCGAGCTTCGAGACCAATTCACCCGCTGGCCGCGATCGATTCCCAGCCGACGACAACGATCGTGCGCCTGGCGCGGAACAAGACAGCTCATTCGACGAGGGCGCCGGTGAGCCGGGCGATGGTGAAATGCCCGCGGACGGCGTACCGGCCGGCCTGGAGGGCGATGGCCGAGTGCCGACCGACGACGCCGCAGCAGTGGGCGGACCAGCATCGAACCAGGGCGGCTCGGACGACGGGGCCGGAACCGACGAAGAGCTCTCGGCGCCCGAGCCGCCCGAGCCCAGCGGCGAGCAAGCACAAGGGCCCCTGTTTGCACCACCGGGCGTGCAACAAGCCGGCCGCATGCCCGCCCAACCGCGACGCAATGAATGGGCGGCGTCGAGCAATGGCCCGGCCAGCCAGCAAGCCGAGCGGCCGGTGGTCCAGTCGTCACCGTATCGCGCAAACGGCGCGCTGGCCGCCCCAGTCGTCAGCAGCGGTTGGAGAACGTCGGCGCGTCGCTAGTATTCGGCCAGCTGGGCGCCGGCCGGGTGCCACGGCATCCGTCGCAGCGCAAGTGAGGTCGCCATACTCACTGGAGCGGTTCGCTGCGACGGACGCCGTGCGGATCTCCTCATCGGCCTGACTTCGCACGGCGTCCGCCGCGGCGATTTTTGCGTCGCACGTCGGCTTGGTGCTATCCGCGCCGCGGCGGATGCCGTGGCACCCCTCGTTGGCTCGTTTTAACTCTGCTTTTGGCGAGCGAACGGCGACTTGCCGCGCCCAATCGCCATAACCCTTACGACCAGCGGAATTCGCACCGCTCGTTGACCGCTTGATTCGTCCGGCGGCCGGGGCCGACAGACAAAAGCATGAGGATGTTTTTGTCGGCTCGCGGCAACACTGGCGCCGAGAATGCCGTGGGCCGCATCGTCGGTTTCTGGGCGGTGCTGGCGGCATGTCGCCCGGCCTGGGCCGCGCCGCCCGCTCCTCCGCCGGTGGCGAATAGCGAAAGCGACGTGGACCGCTATGGCGATGCAATGCCCGCGCCCCCCGCGCTGGGCCTGCCGCCTCCTGTGCCTGGTCCGCTTGCCTCGCGCCCGCTCGATCAGCTATGGCTGGTGAGCTGCCGGGGTCTGCGAGCCGCCGACCGCGAGCAGAATCTCGCTCGCTTGAGCTACTGGCGCTATGTCACACCGTCTGGCTGGGTGGCCTCGAGCCGGGACGAGTTCCTCTTGGCGGGCGGATCGGCATCAGCCACCAGCGTCTTCGTGCCCGGCAACGGATATAGCGGCAACCAGGCGCGCGACCTGGGCGCGATCGCCTATCGGCGGCTGGTCGCGGGCCTCTCGGATGGTTCGCCGCTGCGGTTCGTGATCTGGTCGTGGCCGAGCGATCACATCAATGCCGGTCCGGTGCAAGACGCGCGGGTCAAGGCGGCCCGCACGACCTTGGCCGCCTGGTATCTGGCCCGCTGGCTCGATGAGCTTGAACCCCTGGTGAATGCTTCGATCATCGGTTGCAGCTTCGGCGCGCGGGTGGTGGGCGAGACGCTCGAGTTGCGCGGCGGTGGTCGGCTGGGCCCTTACCAATTGGCCGACCCGGCAAGCGCGCGGTCTCACGTGCGAGTCGTCCTCGTCTCGGCGGCGATCGACAACGACTGGCTCTTGCCGGGTCGCCGGCTGGGGCACGCCCTTTCGCACGTCGAGCGGTTGCTGCTGATCAACAACACCAGCGATGCCGTGCTGCGACGCTATGGCTGGCTCTATGGTCGTCGCAACTCGGCCGCGGCATTGGGCTACACGGGGCTAGTCGGTGCCGGGCGATTAGCCGGCGACGCGGCTAAGGTGCGGCAGATCGACGCCACCGACCTCGTCGGCCGCCGGCACGGATTTATGTACTATTTCACGATGCCGCGGATCGTGGGATGGATGCGGCCTTATGTGTTCGATTCGAGCTTCGTTACAGCCGAAACTGCGGCCCGGAGAGCCAATTATCGCCCGAAAGAAGCCTTCGCGCGGAAGCGGCTACACTCGGCAAGTCAATAAGGGCCAGGGCTCGCCTGCCGCCGGCCGGAACTGGCGGTGTTTCTTCCGGCACGAGTGCTGCTTAAAATGGCCGTATGACGGAAGCGAATTTCCATCAAAGCCTGCATTCCTTCGTGCGGCGCAAGCCATTCAAGCCGTTCGGCATCGAGTTGATCAGTGGTGATCGATTCGTGGTCGATCATCCAGAAGCGGTGGCTCATCGGGGGACTGTCGCCGTATTCATCGACCCTGGCGGGGCCTACAAGCTTTTCGACAACACGGCGGTCAGCCAGCTCTACGACGTCCCAGGACGCCGTCGCCGCTCAACCTGAGCGAATGAGCATAACATGGTGGCTGGGGCAGAGGCTTCCGATGCCCCGGCGCAATCGAACGAGGGCATTACTCGAGCCCTGCCGCGGCCGCGTTGGACGGTCAGAGCTTCGTTACCGCCGCGGGCGGCGAGCAGGACCGTCAACATGAGACGGATCGGGGCGTGATGAGGCTCGCGGCACAGGAACGCCGAACCGACTACTGTCGGTGTCGTCACGGGACTGCATTGTGTCCACCCAATGCGGCGTGACGAGCACCAGAGTTTCCACTTCGCCGTTGGCCGAAGTCGCTTCGCCGACCGCGGCTTTCCCCTCCACCGGACGGGCTTGCCGCGTTTCAGGTGGCAGGACGACAGCCACCGTTTGTCCGACGGGCACCTCCGCCGCGAAGTCGATGCTGCGCGAAACCAGCCCAGGGTAGGTTTTGCCACCAATTTCCACGGAATTCGTGAAGTCCAGTTGCGAGAGCTGCAACCGCAGCTCGAGCCGCAGCCTTTGATCGTCCAGGACGACCGGCACGATGTCGATCGACGTGCCATAGCGGAGGCATTTGACGCGCGAGTCGAGGCTCCCATCGCCGACGGGCATCGCCACTTCGCCTCCCACGTGCATCGAAGCCGGCCGCTCGGCGATGGTGGAGATCGACGGCTCAGAAACAATCTTCAAGGCCCCTTGCAAGCGGAGCTTTTCGAGCAGTTTCTTAGCAGGCTCACTCAAGATTCCTTTGGCGCCTCCATGAGTGTCGTCATCGGCCGTCAGCCGTTCGAGCAGCGAACCAGACGGCGCCTCGCCGGGCTGAGCGGCGGCCAATTTTGCCCGCGATACCTCGGCGATTCTGATTTCGAACAGAATCGAAGACGCCTGGTGCGTCCGCTGGCGGAGCTGATCCACTTCGGCCTGTAAGGCACGCAGTTCACCCAGCTTTTCGTCGAGCGTCTTCCAGTCGGCCGATCGTTGCTCGTGGCTGGCGCTTTCCGCGGCCGGCTGCGGCGGCGGTTCGTCTGCCCGGACTACGTGGTACGACCAAACTAACGCGAAAGCACAAGCAAAGTGTTTCATGGCGATCGTCCTTTGGCGTGGGGCGAGCAAACCGCGGTATTCCGCGGGGATATAGCGAAGAGCCGGCAAATGAGCAAGCTCAATCGGGAGAACCCGACGACAGGCTTCGAGCACGCCGGAGCGTCCACCGCGCATGCAACGGGCCGGCGGAACGTCGTGAAGTACGTTCGGCCGGCCCGCGAGCGACTTGGGCGGCGGCCCATCCGGTTGTCGGATCGGCACCGCTTGACACTTCGATCTAGCGCCGCGTGGTGCGTTTCGATTTCGAGACACCCGTCCGCTTCTTGGTCGAGCGCTTGGCCCCGGTCTTTTTTCCGGCGGCTTTCTTGGTGGAACGCTTGGCGGTCTTTTTTTTCGTCTTCGTGGCCACTGGCTGGCTCCTGTAGGTTTGTTGCCCGCTTCGTTATAACCGACGTTATCGACACAATGGCCGCCGCACTAAAAAAACTCATCGAAAATCTCCCGAATTTGGCCGAATCGGCCGACGCCGAGTGGTCGGCCGCCTGCCGACAGCTCGACGATGCCGCGCTCGAATCCAGCGAACTGCCGTCGGTGGTGCAAGCACTGCTGCACTTGGCTCAGTTGTGTGACATGTCGGGCGCGTCTCAGCGGCTGTCGTCCGAGCGGCTCTGGTGGACCGTGCTGGAAAAATTGTGGCGGGCATCGCCGACCGCTGAGTTGGCAAGAGCGCTAGACAGCTCCACGATAGACGGCATCATGCGGGTTTATCGCTCTCTCGGACCCGGCAGTCGTGCTCGGCACCATCTGTTACGCCTTTTGGCCACCGCCGGCACGCGGACGGCGCTCGCGGCCTTTGCCGAGCTAGTCGCCAGCGATCCTCCCCGCAAGTCGGAGGATGCCGTGTTGGCTTTCGTGCCGCTGTTTCAGCGGCCCGACTATCCGCCGGACGCACTGTTCCCGCGGCTGCTCGATGCTCAAGACGACGCCGCGATCGTCACCGCCGTGCTTGATTTGGCAAATTACCTGACGGCCTCGGGGCTTACCGATCGCCATCCGGCGGCTCCGCGCGCCGCGCGATTGGTCGGCCTACTGGGTGGTCTGGTCGGGCGGTTGGCTCGGCTCGAAGAACATCCGGCCGAATTTGCCGCCTCGCCGGCCGACCTGAACGCGATCGTCAGCGAAAGTACCGGCCTGATTGTGGCGATTGTCAACGCTCTGGCTCTGATTGGCGAGCCGAGCGTCACCGGCAAGCTCCACCAGGCGTTGGCTCTGGGGCACCGCCGCGTGCGTACCGAGGCCGCTTTCGCTCTGGCCCGCCTGGGCGATGAAACCGGCATCGAGGTACTCGCGCAGATGGCCACCGAACCGGTGGTTCGCGCGTGCGCGCTCGCCTATCTCGACGAGCTGGGCAAGCTCGATTGCGCACCCGAGCCCTACCGCACGCCCGCCGCGCGTGCCGAAGGCGAGCTCGCTGCCCGACTGGCGCTGCCTACGTATTTTGGCGCTCCGCCGCAGGCGCTCGAACTAGTCGATACCTCGCGCCGCTTGTGGCCGGGCTGCCCGGAACCGGTCGATTGTTATCTCTTCCGATACGAGTACCGCGCGGGCGAGCGGTCGATGTCGGGCATCGGCATGGCCGGGCCGCTGGCCCATGCCTTTCAAGTCGATCTGGCCGATTTGCCTCCCGACGATATCTACGCGGCCTACGCCGGCTGGGGCACCGAGCACCCGGAAATCTCCGAGCTCGAGGCCGACGATCTTTCGCCCATTCAGCAGGCGGCGTGGCAGTCGGCACGGCAGCGGCTGGTCGAGCACGATTACCATTCGCCGCGGCTGATCAAGCTTGGCCGATTTTTCGGTGAGGAGCATTTTGTCGCTGCCGCTCAATGGCAGGAACGCCCCGGCACGGCGATCGTGTGCGGAAACCAGATCGAGTGGCACGGCCACGCCGGCACGCCGCGTTCGCCCGGCGAGACTGAAATCTATTACCTTTTCAAGGGACGCAGATTATTGCGCGCCTTTCGCCGCGATGCTTGACAAGTTATAAGCAACATGCCTATATTCATAGGCATGATGCTTATAGATAGCCGAGCATGATGATGGCCAAGAAACCGGTACGGGTCACGGACGCGGAATTGGCGGTCCTCAAGACGCTCTGGGCGCAGGGGCCGCTCACCGCCAAGTCGATTGCCGACGATCTTTATCCCCAAGGCGCGGAGTCGGAATTTGCGGCGGTCCATTCGTTCTTGCAGCGGCTCGAACGAAAGGGACTGGTGGCCCGCGACCGAGGTTCGTTCGTCCATGTTTTCTCAGCCACTGTCTCGCAGGCCGCCGTCCTCGGGCAAGAGCTCCAATTACTGGTCGAGCGTCTGGGCGGCGATTCGCTGGCGCCGTTGATCATGAAGATGATCGACCAAAAACGGCTGAGCAAGCGAGAAGCCGCCGAGATTCGCAAGCTGCTCTCCAAGTACGCCAAATGACGCGAATCGTCCGATGAACGATCTCTTCGACTTCGCCGCGCACAACACAGTCGCCTCGGTCGTCCTCGCGATCTTGGTTTACATCGTCACGCGCGTTTGGCGCAGCCCGCCCTTCGCCCATTTGCTCTGGCTGTTGGTTCTCCTAAAGCTTGTGACGCCGCCGATCGTGCGCATCGATTGGTCGAATGTCCGGCCGCCCACGGCGCCGGCGCCGAGCGGCATGGTCGTCGACGACCTGACCGCCAAGTTGTCTCGGATCGAAGGTTCGCCGCATCCGCCCGATCGTGGTCTCGGGCAGATGGTCGCCAGTCGGCGCGATGCGCCTCGAGTTGCCGCCAAACTGCATCCGTATTGGCATCGGGCGCAACCGGCTTTGATATACCTCTGGCTCGGCGGCACGGGCTTGTGTGCGGTGATTGCCGTGACGCGCGTGGTCCGCTTCGAGCGCCGCTTGCACGACACGCTGCCGGTCTCGCAGCGGTTGCGGAGGCTCGCCCTGGAGATCGCCGCCAGGCTGGGCGTGCGCGAGCTGCCCGAATTGCGATACGCGGCTGGCGTCGAAACCCCGTTTCTGTGGTGGGCCGGCCGTCGTCCGGTGGTGGTGCTGCCGATGCGGCTGCTCGACCAGCTTGACGATGAGCGCGCGGCGTTGATCTTGGCTCACGAGCTGGCCCATCTGCGGCGGCGCGATCACTGGGTGCGCGTCGTCGAGTTGTTGATTTCCGTCGTGTATTGGTGGCATCCGTTGGTGTGGCTCGTCCGCCGCCGGTTGCACCAGGCCGAGGAACAGAGCTGCGACGCCTGGGTCTGCTGGACGCTTCCCGGCTGCGGGCGTCGCTATGCCGAGATCTTGCTCCAGTTGGCAGAGTCGCTGGGCGGGCGAACGATCGAGAGACATCTGCTGCCTGCGAGTCCGTTTTTGCGTTCCTACTCTTTGAAAGCGAGGATTGAAATGATTCTTCAAAACCGCTGCTCCCCGCGTGTTACGCTACGGGCCATGTGCTTCGCCACGGTGATGGCCGTTCTTGTCCTGGCCTTTTCGTTTGAAACGCAGCACAAGAATGCGTTGGCCGCTGCGAACGATGATTCGTCCGCGGCGAAGTCGGAAAACGCACAAAATCGCGCGGCGTCGGAGTTCCCTTACACCGTCGATTTTGAGCAAGGCGTGATGCGGTTCGCCGAAGGCGACAACATCACCATTCTCGAAGTCCGGGGCACCGCCGAAACCTTCAAGCCGGGCCATATCTACTGGATCAGGGGAACTTACAAGCTGGCGTCGCATGAAAAGGCGATGCTGGCCGCCTACACCACGGCGATGGACGCCGAGAATGCGAGCAGCCAACCGTTTCAGGTCCAGCACGCCTACCTTGACGCGGGAGAGGGCACGTTCACGCTTTTCCTCCCGATGTCGTGCCGGGGCTGGCCGCACGTCAGTTTCTACGCCGATGGCGGCAGCTTTAGCGGCAATTATTTCGGCACCGGCGACTCGGTGCTCCGGCGCTGGTGGGGATCGGAAGAATCAGAGAAAACGACCATCAATATCTCTGCCGACGGCAAGATCGAGTTCGATCACCAGGTGCTGAGCGACCTTGAAGAGCTTACTCGCCGGTTAGTCGAAGCTCGACGTCAAGACCCGGGCCTGAGCGTATCGGTACGGGCCGACGGCGAAGCCCGCTATCAGCGAGTCGCCGACGTGCTCAAGGCTTGCAAACAGGCTGGTGTGGCAAAGAGCAAAATCGCGATCAAATAATCCATGCCGTGAAGGGGTCTATCCTTGGGTTTTTCGCCTACTTCTTGCCGTTACGCCTGCTCGACCGGGCCGGCAAGTCTTCGACGCCGACGACGTGCAGCAAGTCAACCTGAAACGTTCGTTCGTAGATCGTATCGCTTGGCTCGTCGGCGATTCCGATGACCGCCGATCGCCGCCCGACCATGATCAAATCGGGATGGCGCACGTCGAAGGTCGCGCCGGTCGTCAAGTGCAGTCGAAACGGCTTGAAGGGCTGCCGCTTCGCCACGTCTCGGAGTTCTTCGTGAGTCATGATCGCGCCATCATCGGCTAAGTTGCTCGTCCAGCATATCTTATCGCATGATAGGACTAGTTTCCAATGGCCACGCCCTGGCGGTTTGAAGCGGCAAACGTCACGCGTTGTGGAACGGTCTCCGACCGTTTCACTTTGTTCGACCGAAGGTCTCCCTAGCGGCTGTCGAGGTGCGGTCGCACGGCTCGAGCGGGCAGGAGACCTGCGGTCGGGAGCGTGGCGACGGTCGGAGACCGTGCCACAACAGTGGTCAGAGACCGTGCCACAACAGTGAGGTCTGCCACAACAGTGAGATCAGAGACCGTGCCACAACAGCATCGACGTGGCTCGAACGGCTAACGCGGCCGACGTCAGGCTAGAAAGCCTGACCTACGCGCCGCGCACCTCAGCCGCCCAATGCTCGAGCATCTGAAACTGCAAACCAAAATCGTGCTCGCTCACGCCTAAGGGGCTTTTGAAAAAACTGGCCAGGAACGTTAGCAAGCCGGTGTCGCCGTGGCGGTAGGCCCGTTCGGTGAAGCGAACCAGGTCGAGCACCAGCGGAGCGGCCAGCAGCGAATCGCAGCCCTGCCAGATAAATTGCAGCGTCATCGGCGTGCCCAAAAAACCGGTGAAGTGCACGTGGTCCCAGGCGGTCTTCCAGTCACCCATGCTGTCGATCCGCTCGATCGACACCAGCGTCTGCGGCGGATAACCCAGAATCTGCCCGAGCAGCCGATCTTTGCTGGTTACCTTGGCCCGCTTGTTGTCAGGGTCGTCGAGCACGCGGGCGTCCATATTGCCAAAGATGTTGTGCCCGACCCAGCTCATCACGTTCAGATGGCGCTTGCGAAACATCGGGGCCAGCACGCTCTTGAGCAAGGTCTCGCCGGTCTTGCCGTCGTGGCCCATGTGCCGCGTGCCGCGCAGCCGGGCCAGGTCGTCGATGGCCGGCGCCGCCGAACCCAGCGACGGCGTGAAATTCAGATACGAATGGCCCAGGTCCAACGCCGCGATCGCATACAGCGAGCTGGCCGGCAACGCCAGCCGGCCAGGCTTGTCGATCTGCCTGGCGAGCTCTTTGTAAGTGGTCGGCCAGGCATCGGCGTCTGCCGGCGGCTCGGTCGAGGCCACGTTGACGACGATGACGTGACCTAACCGCTGCGACTCGGCAAATTGCCGCAGGTCGTCCTGAATGCGCTCGATGGCCTGGCGCGGCTTTTCGCGCAGCTTGGCGGCCGGCTGGCCGGCCAGCGATTCGATCGTCGGGCCGACATTCAGCAGCGTGCCGGGGCGAATCTGCTTTTCGATCCGCTCCAGCTCGGCTTTGCACTTTTGCAAAACGCCCGCATCAATCGCGCGGCTTTCGCTGTGCATCCGCAGCGCTTCATCGTACAGGCTCACCGGGCGGATTTCGTGACCGCCGATGACAAGATCGTCCCACGAGCAGAGGCCCAGGTCGGCAAATTCGGGCAGTTCGCTCACCAGGCCGGCCCGGCCGATCAGCCCTTTTTTCAGGGCGACCAGACCAACCGTGGCCGTCGATGCGACGCCGCCCTTGGCCCCGATCAACCAAACACCAGTACGTGAACGAGGCATACTTTCGCGGCGCGAACCAGAAAGGTAGTATGATTGTCCGTCGGGCAAGGTTGGTCAAGCCTCTGTAGGGAACGCCCTCCGTGGCGTTCCGCGAATTGCGATTCGACGTCGCGCCGCCCCTTGCGAAACGGCACGGAGTCCGTTCCCTACAGACCTCAATGGCATGATTCACCCAGTGGAATTACCAAACCGGGGCCTGCCACAAGGGCCGGGTCTACCGGCGGCGCAAAGAGTCATCAACGGAATAAAGAGCACATGCCGGTTACGATCTCTCGTTTAGTTCAAGCCCTCGAGCCCTCAGCCACGTTGGCAATGGCCGCCAAGGCAAAGGAACTCAAGGCGTCGGGCAAGACGGTCTACGACTTCAGTGTCGGCGAACCCGACTTCATCACGCCGCGGCATATTCGCGAGGCCGCCACGGCCGCCATGAATGCCGGACATACGCACTACACGCCCGTCGCCGGCATCCCCGAGCTTCGTTCCGCGATTGCCAAAAGCTATCGCGAGCGACATAGACTCGAATACTCGCCGCAACAGGTGGTCGTCTCGAACGGGGCCAAGCACTCGCTGCACAATATCTTCACGGCCACCTGCGACCCCGGCGACGAAGTCATCATCCCGGCGCCGTACTGGGTCAGCTACGCCGAACTCGTCAAACTGACCGGCGCCAGGCCGGTGATCGTCCCGACGGAAGAAGGCGACGATTTCAAACTCACGCCCCAGCGGCTGCGAGCGGCCCTCACGCCTCGCACGCGGATGCTGCTCTTGTGTTCGCCGTCGAATCCGACCGGCAGCCTCTATTCTCCCGACGAGCTCGCCGCGCTGGCCGACGTGGCGATCGAGCGCGATCTGCTGGTGGTAGCCGACGAGATTTACGAGCGGTTGATCTACGGTAACCATCGCTTTGCCAGCTTCGCCACGCTGCGGACCGGCCTGGCTGAGCGGACGATTACGGTCAACGGCGTAAGCAAGGCCTACGCCATGACGGGCTGGCGCATCGGCTGGACGCTTTCGCCGCCGCATGTTGCCAAGGCGATGGAAAGCTTGCAAAGCCAGGAGACCTCGAACCCGTCGAGCGTCAGCCAGTACGCGGCGCTTGCGGCGCTCGAAGGACCGCAGCAGTGCGTCGACGAGATGCTCAAAGAGTTCTCGCGGCGGCGCGACTTCGTGAAGCGGCGGATCGGCGAATTGCCCAAGCTCAGTTGCTGCGAAATGGGCGGAGCGTTTTACGCCTTCGTCAATATTCAAGCGCATCTGGGCCGCACCTATCGCGGCGTACAGGTCGATAACTCGGCCCAATGGTGCCTGGAGCTCTTGGCGCAGCAGAGCGTGGCCACGGTGATGGGCTCGGCATTCGGCGCCGAGGGCTACGCGCGGCTCTCATTCGCCACCAGCCTGGAATACCTCGACGCCGGCCTGGCCCGCATCGAAGAATTTTTGAAGAGCCCGTCGTAGAACGGAATTTATTCCGTTCCCACTGTCGCAGGCTATATCTCAGGCGAGCGGAATGAATTCCGTGCTACAAGCCTAGCAACTTGTAAAGCCGCGGATCGGCCAACGTTTCGGCAATCAGCGCCGCGCCATCGAAGCGGTGGTTTTGGCTGTGATCGCCGGGCACAGCCACGGCGATCGTTCCGGCCGCCACCGCCGCTCGGCAGCCGTTCTGGCTATCTTCCAACACGCACACTTCGCCCGGATTCAGGCCAAATTTCGCGGCCGCTTTTTGATAGATTTCCGGGTTCGGCTTGCCTTCGTTCACGTCTTCGGCCGTGAGAATGAATTGAAACTTTGGGGCCAGATCGAATCGTCCCAACACGCGATCGACAAATCGCCGGCCGCTGCTGGTGCCGATCGCCTTGGGAACGCCCGCCTGCTCGAGTGCGGCGATCAGCTCGGCGGCGCCCGGCATCAGTTCCAACCGGGCGTCGAGAATGGCCGGGAAAATCTGCTCACTTTCGGCCGCCAGCGTCTCGACTGTGTCGGCCAGCTCGTGGTAGTCGATCATCATCTGCAGGGCCACGCGACCCGGCCGCCCCATGATGGCGTGCAGCAACTCGGGGCCAAATTCACACCCGCGCCGCCGCAACAGCTCGCTGCCGACCTCTTGATACAGCTCTTCAGTGTTAAACAGCAGCCCGTCGAGATCGAACACCACGGCGCGCGGGCGAGACAGAGCGGGCATCAAAACACAGAAGGCAAAAGAATTAGGGGCAAAAAGATGATCGTAACGAAAGCGTGGGGGCTCGCAAGCTCGTCCCACCTACGCGACTGTGGCACAGCCGCCCCCGGCTGTGTCGCCGGCGCCTTTGGCGTCGCGGAACCAGCCGAGGTCGGCTGGTCCACTTGCCGATTTCGAATACCGAAACCGATTGGAACGGCGTGCTACCCCGCCTTGACGCGCAGGCCGTGCTCTTCGTGCGCCTCTTCGGGCAGCTTGAGTGTCGCGGCCGGCGGAATGCGTCGTTCGGGCACAATGCCCCGCGTGCCGCCCGCGAAGAACTCGGCGAACCGCGCGGCCGGGCCGGACGCGAACTCCGCCTTCAGTCGGGCCAGCACCTGCGTCCATTTGAGACCGCTGCGATAAATCAACCGATAGGCGCCCTTGAGCTGGGCGATCTCTTCGTTGCTGAAGCCGTTGCGGCGCAAGCCGATAGTGTTCAGGCCGACCACATAGCCGCTGCTGCCGTCGATCGTCACGTAGGGCGGCACGTCTTTCACGACGCGGGCTAGCCCGCCCACCATCGCGAAACAACCTACCCGGCAAAACTGATGAACGGCCACATTGCCCGACAGATAGGCCCGGTCTTCCACCAGCACATGCCCAGCCAAGAGCGCGTTGTTGGCAAAAATCGCGTTACTGCCCACCCGACAATCATGGGCGATGTGTGCCCCGGCCATCAGCAGGTTGCCGTCGCCGACCGTGGTCGACTCGTGGTCGTGCAAGGCTCGGTGAATTGTCACGTGTTCGCGGATGGTGTTGTGGGCACCAATCATCACCGTGCCGATTCGTTCGGGCATCCGCAAATGCTGCGGCAAACCGCCGACAACGGCCCCTTCGAAGAGGTGATTGGCCGGACCGAGCGTCACTCCTTGCTTGATGACAACGTGGCTTTCCAAAGTGCATCCATCGCCGATGGTCACGCCGCGTTCGACGATCGAGAAGGGTCCGATGGCCACGTCGCGGCCTAATTCGGCCGACGGGTGAACCACGGCCAGGGGATGAATTTGCACCGGCGATCACCTCGGCTGGGTGTAAGCTTTCTCCACGTTAGTCTATCGGTTGCGCGAGCCGATCAATTCAGCCCGATCGTGGCCACCTGATCGGGACTCAAAACGTCGGTAGTTGACTTCGTGAGAAGTCAGGCCGACAGCGCAAGTTAGGTCCAGGATTCCCACGGGCTTTGCTACCCGGCATGGGCCAGTTCAGCTATCTTGCCCGGCTCGCCCCGGCTGCTTGTAGAACGGAATTCATTCCGTTTGCCGAACCGTGCATCCGGGGAACGGAATGAATTCCGTTCTACGAGTCGGCGTCTTCCGAGGCGGGCTTTTTGGGGCGGGCCTTCTTGGGTTTGGACCGCGGGCCCACGGCTTCGCGGCCGATGCGCGGCTGCTGGCCTTTCTCGACTAGATCGAGCGATGCGGAGTTGAGGCAGAACCGCAGGCCGGTGGGTGGCGGACCGTCGCTGAACACATGGCCCAGGTGCGCGTCGCACCGCGCGCAGCTCACCTCGACGCGCAGCTCGGGGGCGCTCATGTCGAGCGAGGTCTTGATGTACTTTTTGTCGGCAGGCTGCCAAAAGCTGGGCCAGCCGGTGCCCGACTCAAACTTGGCGGTTGAATCGAACAGCGCCGCGCCGCAGCAGACGCAATGGTACATGCCCGGCACTTTGGAATGATGGTACTTGCCCGTTCCGGGCAACTCGGTCTCCTTCAGCCGCGTCACGCGATACTGTTTGGCGGAAAGAATTCGTCGCCACTCGCGGTTCGACTTCGGTACGAACTCGGCGTCTTCATCGGCCGGGCTGTTGGACTCAACGCCATCGGTTGCTTCGGCTTGCGAGTCGCGGCTTTCGTCCGACGGCGTTTGGCGGTCGCGGCGATCGCCATCGGCGGCCCGTCCGCACGCCGCCGCGCACAGGCTCACTGCCACGATGAACCAAGGGATACAGGTCCGCTGCCGCATGGTTTTTCCTTGCTAAGCGTCGATGGAGAATTACGGCGTGACGACCATCGCATTATATCGCCAGTGCGCTAGATTGGCACCCTCGGCGCGTGACTTTGCTTTTGCTGCGTTTTTACATTCCAAATCGTCAATGTTTTCTCAGTGCCGCATCCGCCCCAAGTCGTCGAGCCAGGCCTCGATCCAAGCCGACTGATTGGCGTTGCGATCGATGTGCGATAGCGCCTCGAGCGATCGCTCGGCGCAGGTGGCTGCCGCCTCGCCATCGCCCGACCAATGGGCTGCCGCCGCTTCGACGACGCGCCTCAACTCGGCGTCGTCGGTGGTCGCTGCCCCGCTAAGCTGCCGCACAAGCTGCCGATAGAATTCCACCACAAACACCACCAACTGCCGGCCACGGGCACGGCGTGGAGCGGCCTCTTTGCCCGCCTCGTCGACGAACGTGGCTACCGCCTTGGCCAGCCGCACGCTGTCGAGCCGCGGCTCGGCCAGCCGCCCGAGCAGCTCGCCGCGAAACCGCCACAGATCGGCGTCGGCCAATTCACGCGCCTTGGCCAGGCTGCCTTCGCTGTAGTCCGCCAGCCGCCGCGCTTCGGCCGGGTCGGGGGTCACTTGTTCTTGGATCAATAGCCGTGCCACCACCTCGGCCGGCAGCGGACGAAATCGAATGATCTGCGAGCGCGAACGGATGGTGGGCAACTGCCGTTCGCCGCTGGTGCCGATCAGAATCATCACCGACCGGGGCGGCGGCTCTTCGAGCGTCTTGAGCAGGCAGTTGGCCCCCTCTTCGTTCAGCAAGTCGGCGTCGTCGATGAGGGCGATTCGCCGCCCGCCCATGAAGGGCTTCAGCGAAATATCATGGCACAATCCTTCGTGCATCCGCTTGTCACCGCTTCCGATCAGCAATTCGACGGGGATAAACCTGCGATCGCCGGGCTTGGCCACGCGCAGCAGGTCGGGATGCGTGCCGGCCAGCACTTGCAAGCAGCCGGCGCACTGGCCGCACGGGTCGAGCCGCTCAGCTGGCCGCGTTTGACAGAGCAGGGCCTGAGCCAGTCGCAGCGCAAACGTATGCTTGCCGACGCCTTCCGGCCCCACGAACAAATAAGTGCTCGCCAGCCTGCCGCGTTCGAGGCTAATGCGAAACTGTTCAACGACGGCGTCGTGTCCTTCGATGCCTTGCCAGGTCATGGGGGAAGGGGTCAGGGGTCGGAGGTCAGGGGTCAGGGTAGCAGTGGCATGCAGCTTTGTGAATTACCGTGGCGTCGAAAACAGTTGCCGCTGAAGGGCGTTGCCCAAAAAACCCCAATCTCGGCCGACTTTTTTGGCAAGCGGCAGTTTTGCCCAGAACGTCGCGGGCACGCTCGATTGACCGAGGCGGTTCTCGGCCCGCCGGTTTGCCGAGGCGGCCGGGGTGCCGCGGGGGCAGTTGGCAGCCGAGTGATTGTTTGGTTGATAGTGCGCTATGATCGAGTTGGGCGCGGCTTTTGGGGATGCCGGCAAAACGAGCAGCTATTTAGCTACCTCCTTCAATTTCTGACGAGTCATCTTGTCCGCCTCGCTTGCTCTTCTTCGCGATGGTAACCCGTCATGTTCGCGCCTAAGGGGAAAGACCTCCTCCATATCCGCTTGGAACTTTAACATGTCCGCGATAACTTTCTTCGCTCGAGCATCGTCCTCTCTGGTTCGCCGATCCCTTTCGCGCCGCTCGCCAAACCGAATCCCGCCAAAGAACGCGGCCACGACCAGCATCAAAACCAGCAACGCGCGGACGGTGAATTGGGGGCGTTTCACCAGTCTATGCCTAAAAGTTTCTTAAGTTCGTCTTCCGTCTCTTCGTACTCGCGTCTCACATTAGGCGGCATCAGCCGCCGATTGCTATACTGCCTGCTGAACCACGCCAGGTCCTCCCGAAGTTCATAAACGCGGGTCACGCGGTAATTCTCTCGCCTCCGGCCATCCGATTCACCGGCAAAGAATGCCGCGATGATGGCGGTCATTACCAAAAGTGCCCGCAAGCTGAACTGAAACCGTCGGGTCATTGGGGTAGCCTACCGCGCCACTTTCGGCCGTCGCCAGCCCGCCGGCATTTTTTGGGCAGACGCCCCATTTCTTGGGCAAGCGGCATTTTTTGGGCAAAGCCGCCGCAATAATAATTCTGGGGGGGTGAGGGGTGCGACGCAATCTTAGGCCGCGCGCCGCATACCGGCCGGGAAGGTCAGGATCCGAGCACATAGGAAAAAACGAGGTTCCGCTATTCGTTTCGACGCGGCTCGTGGTCCAGTAGTTCGCCGGGGGTGCTCGGCTCTTCGCATTGACTGGCGGGGCCGGCGGGCCTACTATTCGCACGCCGGCAGCAGCGCACTTCGCCCAGGGACTTTCTCCCACCTTCCGGCCTGGCGCTTCATACCGTCTTTGCGTCCGGAGGTCCGCATGAAACGACGCCGTGCAATGCTGCTCTCGGGCGTTATCGCCAGCCTGGCGGCGTGCGTGGCGGGCGCAATCTACGGCGCTGCCCGACATGTGCCCCACTACTATGCCGAGGCGCTCGATGCGCCCGCCGAGGCGCGCCGCGAACTGGGCGAGCGGATGATCGAAAATGCAGCCGCCCTGGCCAGCGGACTGCGAAAAGAAGGCAAGTGGCAGGCGCTGTTCACTTCGGATGAGATCAACGGTTTTTTGAGCACCGATCTCGAAAAGCACTTGCCCGATCTGCTGCCCGACAACGTGGTCGATCCGCGAGTGCGGATCACGCCCGGCCGCATCACCGTGGCCGGGCGGTGTCTGGGCGGCGCGGTCGACACCGTCGTCTCGATCGAGGCCGAAGCCTACGTGAAAGAACCGAACGTCCTGTCGATCCGCTTTCGCCGGGCACGGGCCGGGGCGCTGCCGCTGCCCATGGCAACGGTTCTGGAGGGCTTCACCAAAGCGGCGGCCGAAGCCCAACTGCAGTTAAGCTGGCTGCAAGCCAAAGGCGATCCGGTGGCGATTGTCCGGCTGCATCCGGCACGCGACGATCACGACACGCTCTACCAGCTTGAGACGTTGGAACTGGGCGAAGGCGAGATGTTCGTGGCGGGGCGCACCACGCAGGGTCAGGCCGACGAGCCGCCTGTGTCGCCAACATCGCCGCCCGCCGAAACGCTGGCGTCGGGTAAGAACCAAAACCGCCAACGCTGAGCGTCGCTGCCGTCCGTCAGCAAGGTTGCCCGACCGGACAGTCGGGCCCCGGACAACCGCACTACGACCATCTCGGGTCTCCACTGTTCCGCCCGATATTCACCGCGGTCGTAGCGCGAGACGCTGCCCCGTCCGCCGGAAAGCGGTCCTGCCAGCTCGAGATACGCCAGCCGATGATCCGCCAAGGCTTCGGCATCAATCGGCGAATCCGTGTCAGGCCTCGCGGCGAGTGCCCAAGTGCGGAGCGTTCCGTCTGCTTCGAGCATAAAGTCCCAATGGCTTGCACGCGGATAGCCGGGCGGGCACTGGTGGTGGAGCACGACGAAACGGGGCATGGAGAGAGGGGCTGGGGGCTGGGCTGGAATTAGGGACTGGGTGCTGGGACAAACAAGCGTACATGGGGGCATCTGATCGATTTTGACAAACAAGTTCGGTGAGAAGCGCCTAGGATGACCTTCCTTAGGTTGTCCGTGCGGCGTACCGTAGGCCTCACGCTCCGCGTGAGGGGGCCGCACGACGGCGACCGCCCGCGCCGAAAGTTCGCACCGCGGGCCTGCCGCCGGGCCGGCATCACGCGGAGCGTGATGGCTACTGTACGCCGTACCGACGCCGACTGCGCCCCTAGCCCCTCCTCTCACGCTGTCTCGTGCTCGCGAAGACCCAGCTCGGCAATCATCGCCTCGCGCATCTTGAACTTCTGAATCTTGCCGGTCACGGTCTGCGGAAACTCGCTGACAAAGCGAATATACCGCGGCACCTTGTAATGCGCCAGCCGCGAACGGCAGTAATTGCGGAACTCCTCCTCGCTGGCCGTCGCCCCCGACTTGAGCTTGATCCAAGCGCAAAGCTCTTCGACAAACTTCACGTCGGGCACGCCAAACACCGCCGCCTGTTCGACCGCCGGGTGGGTGAAAAGGAATTCCTCAATCTCGCGCGGGTAAACATTCTCGCCGCCGCGGATCACCATGTCTTTGATTCGCCCCGTGATGCGGTAGTAGCCGTTGTTCTGCCGTACCGCTAGGTCGCCGGTGTGCAGCCAGCCGTCGGGCGTGATGGCGGCGGCCGTGGCCTCGGGGTTTTTATAATAGCCGAGCATCACGCCGTGGCCGCGCGTGCACAGCTCGCCCTGCTCGTTGTCGCCCAGCACGCGGCCCGTCGCCGGTTCGACCAGCCGAACCTCGACGCCGGGCAACGGCCGCCCCACCGTCTCGACCCGCAGTTGCAGCGGATCGTCGGTGCGCGTCTGCGTGATCACCGGCGAGGCCTCGGTCTGCCCGTAGGCGATGGTCACCTCGCGCGCCCCCATCCGGTCGACTACCTGTTTCATCAGCTCAATCGGGCAAGGGCTGCCCGCCATCACGCCCGTCCGCAACGACGAGAGATCGCGGCTCGCGAATGTTTCGTGCTCCAATTGGGCGATAAACATGGTCGGCACGCCGTAGATAGCCGTCACGCGCTCGTGCTCGATGGCATCAAGCGTGGCGAGGGGGTGGAACGACTCCGCGGGGATCACCATCGCCGCACCGTACACCGCGGCGCAGATGGTGCCCAGCACGCAGCCGAAACAATGGTAGAACGGCACCGGAATACAAACACGATCGTCGGCCGTGAATCGCTGGCAGTCGCCGACGTAAAAGGCGTTGAGCAGCAGGTTGCGATGGGTGAGCATGGCTGCCTTGGGAAAGCCGGTGGTGCCCGATGTATATTGAATGTTGATGGCGTCGTCCGCCGACAGCTCGGCCTGACACGCGGCGGGATCGGCGACTGCCGACTCGCTGCCTCGGCGGCACATCTCGCTCCACGATATAGCACCCTTCGGCGGTTGGCCCTTGAGCGAAACGACCCACCGCAGCTTGGGAAACTCGGCCGACTCGAGCCGCCCCGGCGCGGCCCCGCACAGTTCAGGGCAAACTTCGCTCAGCATGGCGAAGTAATCGGACGTTTTGAACCGATCGACCAGAAACAGAGCCACCGCATCACTTTGCCCGAGCACATACCGCAACTCGAACGGCCGATAGGCCGGGTTGACCGTGACCAGCACCGCGCCGATGCGGGCCGTGGCGAACTGCAAGACGACCCATTCGGGCACGTTAGTGGCCCATAGCGCCACATGATCGCCCCGGCCGATGCCCAGCGACAGCAGGCCGCGCGCGGCGTCATCCACTTGATGATTGAACTCTCGATAATTCCAGCGCAGGCCAAGTTGCGGAAAGACGAGGGCGTCGCGGAGGGCATGCTCAGCGGCCGTCCGCCCTAGCGCCTCGCCGATTGTGAGTCCATCGACCCAGGGATTCATGACGCAAGAACCGCTCAATACTCGATGCGGTCGAACAACCCGACGGCGACCGGCACGAAAACCATCAACGGCGCCCAGGCCGCCAGCGCCGGTTCGAGCAGCGAGATTTCGCCCAAATACTGGCAGCCCAATACTACCATCATAAACGCCGTGCAGACGAGGCCGCAAAGCCCGATCGCCACAAAAACATTGCGGTTGGTGCCACTGAGCACCAACGGAAGACCCAGAAAAAGTAGCGTCAGGTCGAGCAACGGCTGCACCACGCGCGAGTGAATGGCCACCCGCACGTCGGCCCCGTATTCGCCGGCCAGCCCCAGGCTGGGGTTCGACAGGCCGGCGATCAACTGAGCGGTTGACGAAAACTGCCGCCAACTGCGCCCGCCCGTA
>DATFDL010000543.1:0-4616 GCA_035252155.1 Pirellulales bacterium
CGCGACACAACTCGCCGCGGCGGACGCCGTGCGGGGTCGCACCGGCCGCCCGAGGTGCCAACGCAGCACGGCGTCCGTCGCGGCGGCAGCGTTTGCGGGAGTGGCGACACGGAGCGCGCCGCGACGGATGCCGTGGCACCCTACGATGCACTGATATCGGTCAATTGCCGAATTTGAATGTCAAAACCGATCAGAGCAAACAGGCGGCTGCTCGCTTAACTTGATCTCGGCCCACCCTACGGGTAACTCATGTCTTGCGTGAAGACATGCTTGTCGGGAAACATGTCGCGCACGGCGTCGGCCCAGCGCAGCGTGCGGGCGTGGCCGTCGAGATACAAATAGTTGGCCATGCCCGAGTGCCGCTCGAACGCCAGCCAGGGCTGAAAAATATCGGTGCCCAGCCAGATGTCGTAGTCGTCCTGGCGAGGGTCTTCGCCCGAAGCCGACGAAAACGCGTCGGCGTTGCGCTCCGAGAAACTGACGAAGCTCGAAGTGCCGACCTCGCGAATGAAGCGATCGAGCGTCCATAGCCCATAGCGGCGGGTCTTGTGGCTGAGCTGCGAGTTCAGCAAGTAGCTGGTGCGCTGTTCGATGCCGTCGGTTTTGCCCGTCGCCGGGTCAATGTACGGCTTGATGGTCGAAAGATCGTCCGGGCAGCGGTAAATCACCTCGCTGGAGGTCCAGACGCCCTGCTTGGCCAGTCGCTCGTCGGCTTCCTGGCTGCCGCCGATGTAGGGCATGAGCTTGTCTTCCCAATAGATTTCGGCGAACGAGTTGGCCAGCCCGACGTTGGAGATGACGTCGGCGTCGAACGGATGGTGCAGAAAAAAATGCCCGTCGTAAGCGTTGTAGTACTGATGCACCGCGATGCCGATCTGGCGGTAGTGCGAAAGGCACTCCATGCGCTGGGCACTTGCCCGCGCATGTTGCACCGCCGGCAGCAGCAGGGCGGCCACAATACCGATGATGGCGACGACCACCAAAAGCTCGATCAGGGTTAGTCCGCGGCGATGGCGCATTGGAAAATAAACGGTTAGATCGTTGGCGGGTTGTGCTTCGAAATATAAGTCGACGACCTTGGGGGCACAACCGCTGCTCAGTTGGGGGTATGAGGTTTGCGACGCGGGGGTGGGTCCATCGGCGCAACCGTTATTGTCGCAGCACCGGGACGCCGGCAAAACATACTTTGACGGAGCAGTCGTCCGCCCCGCGCAAGCGGGCGAACGAGACATCGACAACCCACTCACCGCGGATGGAGCCTTTCACATGTTTTTCATGCCCTTTCAGGTCTTGGGCGTTTGGTTGCGCGGATGGTTCTCGCTCGCCCTGTTGGTGGCGGGCGGCTTTCTGCTTTACCAGTGGTATAGCGTTCGACGAGACGCGCCCGACGAGATTGCGGCGACCGACATCGCCCCAGCCCACGCAGAACGCGGCCTATCGCCGGCTTCAAGCGACGTTGCCAGCGATGACTCCGCTGCCGTTGCAGCCGCGCAACGTCGCAAGGCTCGAGAGTATGCGCTTTTCATTGCCGGTCTCGGGCTGCTCATGTGGGGGCTCGGTGGTGGCCTGACGCCGGCGGTGCTGTGGCGCCCTAGTGGCGATGCGCCCCCTGCGCAAGTAGAAGGCGTCACACATCGGCTTGAGCGGCCCGATGGCACGACGATTGTCGCGGAGGTGCTGGGGCCGGCCGACGGCGTACCGCTCGTCTTGACTCACGGTTGGGGCTTGGACCACAACGAGTTTTGCTATCTCAAAGATGCGTTGGCGGCGGAATACCGTCTGATCGTCTGGGATCTGCCCGGCCTCGGGCGCTCGACCGGCCCGCGCAACAAAGACTGGAGCCTCGAAAAACTCGCCCAAGATCTGCATGCGGTGATTGGTTTGGCGGGCGGTCGGCCGGCGATCCTTGTGGGCCACAGCATTGGCGGCATGATTCTACTCACCTATTGCCGCCTTTTCCGCGAGGCCCTCGGCAGCCGCGTGAGCGGCCTGGTGCTGGCGCAGTCGACTTACACCAATCCCGTCCAGACGACCTCTCTGGCGACTTTGTATGCCGCCTTGCAGAAGCCAGTCTTGGAGCCTCTCTGCCACCTGATGATCTGGTTTTCTCCGCTCGTCTGGCTGCTCAACTGGTTGTCGTACTTCAACGGCTCGGCCCACCGTTCCACACACCGCAGCGCGTTTTCGGGCAACGAAAGCCGCGAACAACTGAAGTTTCTCACGCGGTATTACGTGGCGGCCTGGCCGGCGGTCGTCGCACGCGGCATGCTCGGCATGTTTCGGTATGACGCCAGTGACGTTTTGCCCTTGATACAAATCCCGACGCTTGTGATCGCGGGCGACCGAGACACGACCTGTCAGCCCGCTGCCAGCGCCGCGATGGCCGCGGCCATTCCACGCTCCGATCTTGTAACGCTGGAATCATCCAAACACTGCGGCCTCTTTGAACATCACGAGGAGTTTCGCAGAGTCTTGACCGGTTTCGCCAAGTCGCTTGAGGGCGACCAACCAGAGTTCGCGCAACGCCGTTCCACCGAGGCTGCCTGAGGGGTTCCTAACACCGGCCCGCGGAAACGCGCGACAGCCCGGGTAGCAGCATGCCACGGTCGAAACGAAGTCGAATGAGTTGCCGCCGTTTGAGCTGATCGACTGAAGACCCGGATCGATGCTTTCCCTCGGTAACGATGCGCGGAGAGGCGGGAAGACATCAACTCGCCCTTCACGGAACGGCACGGAGTCCGTTCCCTACAGACGTCGGACGCAGGTTCCGCCAATACCCGCGCAGCGGCGCCGGATTGCCGTCGCCCTCGGCCAGCGCCACGTATCCGTCGGGCCGGATGAGATAAAGCGCGCCGCGGCGCAGGCCGGCGCCCCGCATCGCCGGCCGCCAAGCAAAGCAGTGCAGCGGCAACCGAAGTTCGGCGCAAGCTTGTTCCAGGGCGGGTTGCACGCCGCCATACACGTGCGCCTGCCAGGCCAGCGAGGCGAGCGGCGCGAAGTTGTCGGCGCCGTCTGCCGTTTCGACCCAGGGCAGACGGTCGCCACCGCGAACCGCCCCCGCCTTGCCGGCGCTAAGGGCGCTGTGGCGATAGTTGACGCCGATTTGCGACACCGTTCGGAACATCAGCCGCCGCCATGCTGGCAAGCGGAACAACGCGGGCACGACCAACGGCACGAGCCGCGTGCGAATCAACCGAGCGACGGTGCCCCGCGCGGTCACCAGCGTAAACGCTCGATCGGTGGTGGCCACGAGCCGGCGCGCGAACCCGATGCGCTCCGGCTCGTAAGTGTCGAGCAAAATCTCCGGGGCGCCTTGCCGGAGCACCGCGGCGAGCTTCCAGGCCAGGTTCACGGCGTCGCCAATGCCCGTGTTCATTCCCTGGCCTCCGACGGGGCTGTGAACGTGCGCCGCGTCGCCCAGCAAAAACGCGTGGCCCCGCCGAAAGCGGTGGGCGACGCGGTGATGGACGCGGTAGGTCGAAAACCAATTCACGCGTGCGATGTTGAGCCTGAGCCGTTCGATCGCGCGGTGCGCCACGTCGTCGAACGTCAGCTCGTCGCGATCGCGTTCGGGCAAATCGCGCACGGTGCCGACCAATCGCAGGCGGCCGGGCCCCTTAAGCGGAAAGACGAGCAGAAAATCGGCCTCTTCCAGATCAACGTGCAGCTCGTCATTCACGGCAGGTCCCGCGGCCTCAACGTCGGCGACGTAGAAAAGCCCGGTGTACGTTCCGCCGGGAAAGCCGATCGCCAGCGATTCGCGGACGGTCGATGACGCGCCGTCGCACGCGGCCAGATACGTCGCTTCGCAGATCTCCTCGCGACCGTCGGGCCTCCGGAGCGTCGCCCGCACGCCGCGGTCGTGTTGCTCGAAGCTTAGCAATTCCGTTTGCCGCTCGACGCGCACGCCCAGCGCGTCGAGTCGCTCGACCAGCAATTGCTCGTGGGCGTCTTGGGGAAAAACCAAGGCGAACGCGAAGGGGCTCAATCCTTCACCCATGTTGTGCAGCGGCACACGGGCCGCTTGGGCGCCGCGCACCCAGAGATTGACGTTTTGCACCTGCACACCGCCGGCGACGGTGGCCTCGGCGATGCCGATCTGGCGATAGAACTCCAACGTGCGTGCTTGGACGGCCAAGGCGCGCGACGTGGTGCCCGGCTCCGCGGTCTTGTCGACGATCCGCACGCGTACGCCGAGCCTGGCGAGCCACAGCGCCAGCACCAGCCCGGTGGGGCCGGCGCCCACGATCAAAACCGGAACTTGAGCATCCGAGCGGGGAGCCTCTTCATGCATGACATCCATGATAGTCGTGCCGGCCGCCGAGATGCCACGCCGCGGTCGTCAATCCCAAACGTACCGCTCATCGTATTCGACACCATAGCGCTCGAGGAAGAACTTGAAAGCTCACCAGAACGCACCATAACCGCAACCGGCAACGGGCGCGTTACCGTCAGGTTGCCGCGGCACGAGATTACTACCTTTTATCCGGCCACAAGAGCCGGCTACTGGGCGTCGCTAGGCGACTTGGCCTCGGCGGGCGGCTCGGCCTCGGCGGGTGGGGCGGGCGGCGGTTCGGGCAAGAGGATGGCGCGGGCCAGCGCGCCGTCGCCGGCGC
>DATFDL010000544.1:0-8970 GCA_035252155.1 Pirellulales bacterium
GAAGGCCGAATTGGCGGCGCGCATTCTCAAGATCGTGCAGCGGCGGAAGCTAACGCAAGCCGCCACGGGAAAAATCCTGGGGATCAACCAACCTAAAGTGTCGGCGCTTTTGAACGGCCACCTCGATGGCTTTTCGACCGATCGGCTGTTTCGTTTTCTGAACGCGCTGGGTTGCGACGTGCGGATCACGATTTCACGCCCTCACCCGCGCTCTCCGGGACAAGTTCAGGTGATCGCTGGCTGAGGCGACGCTAGGTTTTATCGTCGATCTGGCCGAAATTCGCTACCACGGCCCACTTCTCACGAGGTCGGCTACAGGCTGGTGCGAGGCGGATTACGCCGCTGGCGACGCCGCCTCGCGCGCGCCGAGCAAAAACCGCTGGCTCGCGATCTCTTGACGAGCGGTGTGGATCTCGAATTCCGCACCCGATGCCGCCAGTACGGCTTGCGCCGCCTGCCGGGCGAGTTCCGGACGGTTGCATTGCCGGCTGAGGTGCAGTTGCACCAGTTGCCGCAGCCGGCCAGGCGTCGAACGGTGAACGACCTCTTTCAACAATTCGGCGGCTTGCTCGTTCGAGAGATGCCCTTCGTCGCCCAGCACGCGGTCAATCAACAGTTGCGAGCGGCCGCTGGATAATTGCATCGCCACATCGTGGTTGAATTCGATCGCCAGCAGCTCCACGTCGGTCAGCGCTTCGGCCAAGCGGGCGTCCCAGACGCCGAGATCGGAAACATATCCCACCGACCAACCCTCGCCAAACAGACTGGCCTGACCGTCAAATCGGAAGCCAAACGTCGCGCCGCTGTCGTGCCGCACCGGCAGCGGCCGGCAGCGCACCAGCGACGTCAACGCGAACTCCTGGCCCGACTCGTAGGTGCGAAACAGCTTTGCCTGCTGCATGGCCGCAAAACAGTTGCAATGCTGCCGCAGCACGGCGAGATGTTCGCGATGACACCAGACCGCGATGCGCTGCCGCAGCAGATGGGCAAAGACGCGATTGTTCCAGTGATCGCCGTGCGTATGAGTGAGCAGCACGCCGCGAATGCGCGGCCACGATACGCCGACGGTCGCCAAACGGGCGGCGAGCTGCCGCGGTCCCAGCCCGACGTCGATCAGCACGTCAAAGCCGTCGGCTTCGAGCAACGTGGCGTTGCCCGAACTGCCGCTGGCCAAAATCGTCAAACCTAGCGCCATCCGTGATTCGCTCGTTCGTTGGTGGCAGGTGGAGTGCTAGCTAGCGAAGTGCTAGCACTTTGCTCCAAAGATCGCCCTGTTGATGCCTCTCAATGTGCCGTGGTCCGAAACGCTGGTCAACCCGCTCACATAAACTTCTGACGCCACAGGCTCGGTAGTCCCGGCCCTTGTGGCCGGCCCCGGCCTGGCTTAACTAATCAGCCCTGATCTTCGTGCCACGGCGGCCTAACGCCAACCCGAAGCGCAAGCGAGGCAAGCTCGTTGTTCGTCCTCGCTTACGCTTCGGGTTAGTGCGTTGCCACTCTGGAACTAGCCTCTGTAGGGAACGGACTCCGTGCCGTTCCGCGAGGGGCGACGCACGGCCGAATCGCAGTACACGGAACGGCACAGAGTCCGTTCCCTACAGACGTCGAGCGTCAGAATTACCGCCGGTTTCGGGGGTCCTAGCTGATCGGAGGCGATTTCGGTGCTACCAAACTGGCTGCGCCACTCTTGACCTGATTTCACCCAGCCTCTATAAGCTGCCACACTTCTGGAGCAAGCCGCTATGTCTACGCAACCGCTGACGTTCAATCACTGGGAGCGAACCCGCGAATTTCTCGTTAAACAGCGGGTCACGATTTCGCTGTTTGTCTTTTCGACGCTGATCGTCAAGGATGTGGTCCTCCGCACTCGGCCGCACGACACGGCCGACGTCCACGATCCGTTGGCTGTGGCTGGATTGGCCGCCGTGCTGATCGGTCTGGTCATCCGCTCGTGGGCCGCCGGCGTCATCAACAAAACCAAGGTTTTGGCCACCCGCGGGCCCTACCGTCTCTGCCGGCATCCGCTCTATCTCGGTTCGCTGACCATGATGTTCGGATTTTGCGTGCTCTTGGGCAGCTTGGCCGATGCGGCGGTCGTTTTTGGGCCGATGCTGGGGGTATATCTGTTGACCATGCGGCGCGAAGAGCGGCGGCTCGCCGAGCGATATGGGCCGGCCTGGGCGCAATACGCGGCGACCGCGCCGCAGTTCTTTCCGTACCGCCCGTTCACCGATTGGCGGTGCGAGTGGTCGCTGGCCCAATGGCTCGATAACCGCGAATACAAGGCCGCTCTGACGGCCACGGCAGCGCTGTTCGTGCTGCACCTCTGGCGGGTGATGTAACGGCGAATCAGGCTGATTCGACCACCGCCTTTGCAGGCTGGCCTTCCAGGCCGTCTGCCGGGGCGATGACCGTCTGGATGGCCGTATACCGCCCTGTTGCTCGCGCTCACGGCGTTGCGTCACCTGATGCCGCGCGAGGGTCGCGAGCTCACATCGCCGTGCAGTACCGGTGGCCTCTTCTCTGTGTATGGGTTATCCTGTGACGGCCGCGAAAGCGTTGCCCCTTACGCACCCGGTGGGCTAGACGACTTAAAGCCATCATGTTCTGAAACGAACAGAGAAAGGATCAACACCCATGATTTCACCACGCGCCCTCGCGGCTTGCCTCCTGCTGCTTCCGCTTCTTTTTCTCAATTCAGCAACGATCATGGCCAAAGACCCCGATCCATCGTCCCCAAACGCCCCGGCCAAGATGCGCCTCTACATCGGCACCTACTCCGACGATCAGCACGAAGGCATTCACCTACTCGAACTCGACACGGCCAGCGGCGAGCTCACCAAAATCGGCGGTACGTCGGGCGTCAAAAATCCGTCGTTCTTGGCCCTCCATCCCAACGGGCATTACTTGTACGCGGTGTGCGAGGTCGATGATTTTGATAACGGCAAAGGGGCGGTCGCCGCCTTTGCCATCGGTCCGCATGGCGCGCTGAAGGCCCTGAACCGCCAATCTTCGGGCGGCGGTGGCCCGTGCCACTTGGTCGTCGACCGCGCAGGCAAAAACGTGCTCGCGGCCAATTACGGCGGCGGCAGCGTCTGCGTGCTGCCGATCGATGGAGAAGGACGGCTCAGCAAGGCTTCAGCGGTGATCCAACACCGCGGTAAAAGTGTCGATGCCGGACGCCAAGAAGCCCCGCACGCGCACTCGGTGAACCTCGATCGCGACAACCGGTTCGCATTTGTCGCCGACTTGGGGCTCGACCAGGTGCTGGTCTATCGCTTCGATCCCGCCAAGGGCACCCTGGCGCCCAATGACCCACCCGCCGCGCGTGTGAAGCCCGGCGCCGGCCCGCGTCACTTTGCCTTTCATCCCAACGGCCAACTCGCCTACGTGATCAACGAGATGGCCTGCACCATCACGGCGTTTCGTTACAACCCGCATCATGGCACGCTCGAAGAATTGCAAACCATCACCACCCTGCCGCACGAAAAGCGCGACGACTACAGCACCGCCGAAGTGCAAGTTCACCCGTCGGGCAAGTTCGTCTATGGCTCGAACCGTGGCCACAATAGCATCGCCATCTTCACCGTCGACGAGCACACGGGACGGCTGACCGCCGCCGGCCATCAAGCGACGCAAGGCAAGACGCCGCGCAATTTCGGCATCGACCCCGCGGGCAGGTACTTGCTGGCCGCCAACCAGGACTCCGACAATATCGTGGTCTTCAAGATCGACGGCTCCACGGGGCAGCTCGCGCCGACCGGACATGAGATCGAACTTCCCAAGCCGGTCTGCGTGAAGTTTGTGCGCCCGTAGGTCAGCATGACCGACCTCATTCTCGGCACTGCCGGACACATCGACCACGGCAAGACTTCGCTGGTCAAGGCGCTCACCGGCGTTGATACCGACCGGCTGCCGGAGGAAAAGCAGCGGGGCATCACGATCGACCTGGGGTTTGCCGAGCTGCCGCTGGGCGATGTGCGGCTGGGCATCGTCGATGTGCCGGGCCATGAGCGTTTTGTGCGAAACATGCTCGCCGGCGCGACTGGCATCGACCTGGCGCTGCTGGTGGTGGCCGCCGACGACTCGGTCAAGCCGCAAACTCGCGAGCATTTGGAGATCTTGCGGCTGTTGGGTTTGGAGCACGGGGTCATCGCGCTCACCAAGTGCGACCTGCCCGAGGCCGAGTGGCTGGAGCTAGTGGAAGCCGAAGTGCGCGACCTGGTGTCGGGCAGTTTTCTGGCGTCGGCGCCGATTGTCCGCACCAGCGTGACGACGGGCGAAGGGCTCGACCGACTACGGTCGGCCTTGGCCGAAGCTGCCGCGGCGGCGGCTCGCTCGGCCAGGGCCGGCCGTCTGCGCGGGCCATTCCGCATGGCGATCGATCGCACCTTTACCATTGCCGGCCACGGCACCGTGGTCACCGGCAGCGTGGCCAGCGGCCGGGCGCGGGTGGGCGACGAACTGACGCTCGAACCCGGCGGCGTGGCGGTGCGCGTCCGCGGACTGCAAAACCACGATCGTCCCGCCGAAGAGGTTCACCGCGGTCAGCGCGCCGCCATCAACCTGGCCGGAGTCCATCACGACCAGATCGCACGCGGCCAAGAGTTGGCCACGCCCGGCTATTTGCGGCCGAGCCGGTTGCTCTCGGCGCGGTTGAATCTGTTGCCGTCGGCCGAACGTCCGCTCAAGCATCGGGCTCGCGTCCGCTGCCACGTGGGTACGGCCGAGTTGATCGCCTCCGTGGCATTGCTCGATCGCGATCGTTTACAACCGGGCGAAACCGCACCGGCCCAAATTCTGCTAAGCGAGCCGGCCGCGACGGTTTGGGGCCAGCCGCTGGTGATCCGCAGCGAGTCGCCGGTGACCACGCTGGGCGGCGGCATGGTGCTCGACCCGAATGCGCCTCGCCTTCGCCGCAATGAGCCGCCGGTGCTCGATCGGCTGGCGGAACTGGCGTCACTCGACCCGCTCGAACGAGCGTCGGCGGCGCTCTACTTCATCGGCTTGGGTGTGTGGCAACCGGCCGACCTGACCCGCGCGGCCGGGGTGAGCGACGCGGCCACCGCCATCGAAGAGCTTTCTCGCCGTGGCGAATTGGTCGAGCTAAGAATCTCGCCGAGTCGCGCGTTTCGCGTGGCGCGGCGGGCGCTCGACGATCTGTTCAATCGCATCGAATCCGTGCTGGCCAAAGAACATGAAGAGTTTCCACTGCGGACGATGCTCGACCGCTCACGGCTGGTCAGCCGCATCCGTTATCTCGGTGATGATGCCGTCATCGACGCGGTGTTGGCGGCCATGAGCCGGGCCGGCCGGCTGCAAACCGGCCAGCGCGGCGTGGCCCTGCCAGGCCGCGGGCCCAAGCTCTCAAACAACGAACAAAAACTGTTGGCCCAGATCATCGACGGTTTTCGGCAGGCGGGCTATCAACCGCCCTCGGTCGACGAAGTGCGGTCGCAAGCCGCCAAGAATCAGCAGGTGGTGCCGCAGTTGATCGCGCTGGCCGCCGCCGAAGGCGAGCTGGTCGAAATCGCGCCCGAGATGTTCTTGCACGCCGAGAGCGAGCGGCGGTTGCGCGCGGTTTTGGCCGAAAAACTGAGCGGCGGCGGCATGACGGTGAGTCAGATTCGGGAGGTCCTCGGCACCAGCCGAAAATACGCCGTACCCATCTGCGAGTATCTCGATCGCATCGGCTTCACCCGCCGCGAGGGAGATTTGCGGGTACTGGTGAATTCTATTGACCGCTGAGCGATTTTGGCATTCAAGAGCGGTATTTGATGCCATTCGGACTTGTCCCGTTTAGCTGCCCCGCGTTCGCCATCCGCTGGTTTATGCAGTGGCCATCCAAACCTTCAGTAGCACAAATGCGATGATCGCCGCGATTGCGAACAACCAAAGCACTCGAAGCGGGCTCCAACCGTCGACCGTCTCCCTTTCATCTGCTACTGGCTGCTTTGGGGATCCGTATGGGTTACTTTCGCTCTGCATGGAATTCCCTAATACATCATGTTGCCCAGGGAAGGTGATCAGCGGATCATGCAGAGGGCGGGGTTGGCCGACGCCGTGCGCGAGATACCTGCTCCAACGATAATCGTCGGCGCGGGTCACGACTCTGGCGCGCAGCGGGTTGTCCTCAATATACCGCAGCACCGTGAGCAGATGTGCGTCGTTTTGGATAAGGGGAGAAGGCTTTGCATGATTCGGCCAATCGACTCGCGAAGCGGCCGAAGCAGCATGATGAAATTTGAAAGTCGGACGGGAACGAAGCGCCGCGAGATCGCGACACAGCGCAGTCAAGTCAATTCGTCTTTTTTGGGATTTGTGAGTCAAACGGATTCAGCAATTGCCATCTTAACGTAACCGTATGCGCATCAGCGGTTTGCGACGGACTCGCTGGACCGCCGCCGCACCCGGAAAACCTATGAAGCCACTTACCTGGGACAATGCGGAGAGAAGGGGAGAAGAAAGCGGTCGGACGTCGGTGCTTGCGTTCGGGGCCAAGCGGAATAAGGGCTAACGTTTGTAGTTTGCGTTTGCCTCAGTCCGAAACTTGGTGATGATACCCCATATGGTATCACCACCCGAAGGTGGAAGAAGTATCTTCCAAATCCTTCGGAGCCTGGATATTCGCAGCTTGCATGCCCCAGTCTTCCTTGACACCCTTGTACGTGCCGGCGGCATTCTGGGTGCGTCTGCCGCCGAACGGCCACCAATTAGCGGGCGTGGCACAGCCCGATACTCCCACGCAGAGAATGGCGAGAGCCGCGCAGGTAAGCCGTCGCATATCCGTGACTCCAAATGGTCACTGGCAAAGTTGGTCGAAACCTATAGCGGTTGTCGGCATGGCGAGCAACGCCGGTTGAATGGCCCACGCGTGGTCCGCGCGACTTGGGCCGTACCTTCCAGACCCCGAATGCCGACCCCAATCACACCCCCCAGAATTATGGTTGCGGTGGCAATTCATTGCCATTCGCCTCGGAGGGCGCAAACTGCTTCATTAAAAGAGGTTACGTAAGTAATAGCGAGCTAGTGTTTTTTATTTTTGTCAGCGCTAATTGTCTCCGCCGCAGCGCTAAAACCCCCGGAGCCCGGCGAAAGGTGCGACACGGCGAGGGTGCGACACGGCGAGGGTGCGAAACGGCGAGGGGGCGACACGGCGAGGGGGCGACACGGCGAGGGGGCGACATGGCGAGGGGGCGACGCTCCTCACTTTTCGCCCCATTTGTCCCGTCCCCTCTTCGCCTTGTCGCCTCTTCGCCTCTTCGTCCTATCGCCCCCAAGCCGCGCTCAAGCGGAAGGGTCGCATAACCGATAAAAGCATAACGTTCGCCCGTGGCATAACGCCACTCAGGGGGGCGAGAGGCTGGAGCCAGACGGCCAGGCAACCGGCTGCAACCCGGTTGAAGTGGGTTCGACTCCCACCGGCCTCTTTGACGTTCGCGTTATGGTCGGCTGGCGGTGCGATGGCGGCGAGTGGAACTGACCACCATTTCGCGGCGAAGCTGTGCGACCACCTCCGGCGAGCCGATATAGCTGGCCCAACCATGCTGCCCGCCGACGGCTTGATGCGCATTCAACTGCACGAGCTTGCGGGCATGTTGGCCCAGGGTGGCTTGGTTGCCCAACCCGTGCGAGCCCAAGGCGGTGGCCTGGCTGCCCGGCACGAGGAAGCGATACCATCGCAACACGCGGTCTTGGGGGTTGACGGTGACCACCATCCGCTCGACGGCCGCCAGCGCGCGGCCATGGCGATGGCCTGGCAATAACCAGTCGTCATCAACCGCGGCGGCTAGAAGGACGGCCCGCAGGGGCGCCCGCTCGTCGTCACCCGTGCTCGGCAAGCGGCGATGTGCGAGACTTCCGCCACCCAGCAGGTGCAAAGCGCCGGAGATTGCCCGTGCTCCAAAGCTATAGCCGACCAGCGTGACCGCTTCACGCCGATCGAGGCCGGCGATGAACCGCGCCAGGTAAAACGCCTCATCCTCGGCCCATTCGGCTTTGACGCGCGCATCGCGGCGGACCGTGCCGGGAATGAAATCGGTCGGCCACGACCAGACCAGCAATCGCAGCGGCCTCGCGCCGGGCGATGGCTCGGTCAACGCTCGAAACGCCGTCAGCCCTTTCGAGATCGCCGTGGCTTCATCGGTGTGATTGCCATGAACCAGCAGTACCGTCGCCAGGCGCGGATCGTAGGCGGCGTTTAATTCGGCGAGCGAGGCGTCAGACCATTGGCCGTCGGCGTGGTAATGTTCGATCTCCGGCGCTGGCTGGCCGGCCGGATGGCGGCCGGCGCGCGGCAGCCGGCGAGTGTTGATCAGCCAAAGCTGATTGGGCGGAGATTCGTCGGTGGGCAGTGGTGCGTCCTGGTCGGCGTCCAGGACCGCCGGAGCGACAAACGCCGGCGGATCAAACAACGGTTCGTCTGCCAAAGCCGCGGCGCCGAACATCGACACCGCGATTACCGTCAGCAGCGAGGAAGGCCAAACGCGGCCAAGAGAATCGAAACAACCGTGCATCGAGCTGCCAATCCGTGGGTGCGCCACCGTCCGTCAAGCAACTCTACACCCAAATTCGCGTCATGCTGCCCAGAAACGACGCGATGCGAAAAAAATCCGTTGGTTGCGTTTGCACATCGTGGGTTGTGTTGTAGAGTTGGTTGACCCACAGCCTCGCCTGGCAGTAACGATTCTTCGGAAAGGAAACAGCAGCCATGAAGAGGCTCTTGATCGTAGCGACTTTGTCGCTGGTGACGGCCAGCGCGACGGGGTGCTGGCGCTGGTTTAATCGCGGCGCGCAGTGCAACCCCTGCACCACCGCGCCCGCAGTCGACGCCTGCGCCGATCCCTACCTGTCGGCCCCCGCGGTCGATGGCGCAGCCCTGCCGGGGCCGCAGGTCACTCCCATGTATCCGGCAAACTAGCGGCCTTTGGGTTGCCGATCGCCACGTGTGGAACGGGCCGGAACTATCGC
>DATFDL010000545.1:0-4484 GCA_035252155.1 Pirellulales bacterium
ACCCGACTCGGCACTGCCCAGCACCACGGAGCCGAGCGAGACGACGACATTGATCAACTTCCAACCCAGCCATTTGAACCACGTACCAAAAACTTCACGTTTTTTTCGATTCGAAAAAAACGCACGCTCGAGGTACGGAGACCGGGGACCCTGTTCCGCTTTTGAAATACCGCTTGACAGGCCAAGAAAAGGCATGTCTCAGTTTGCATCATGCCGACCTTGGAATTACTAGCGAAAGCGCTTGCATAAGCAGCAATTGATCTATTGGCGTGTGGCCACAAGTCGTTCCAGTTCAGTCGATTGCGGCGCGTCAGGGCGGCGCGGGGGGCTTGTTCTCCGCAAGCAAATTCACGACCGCCGATCGGCGCGGCTTGTGGCGTAGATTCCGCGTCAGCTATGCTGTACCAGAAGCACCCACTATCAGGCGAATCTTGGATGAGAGCGCGGCAAAACGTTACTTGGATGTGCGGTCTGGCGGTGATGCTCTGCCTGGCCGGCCGGGCCGCGGCGGCCGACGACGCACCCGCCGCTGGCTCCGCACCCGCTGAGCAGCAAGCCGGCCAGCAATCCGGGGCGGATCAAGACGAGCGGCAGCGGCAGATCGCGGCTCTGATCGCGCAGTTGGGCGCCGACGACTATTTCCAGCGGCAGCGGGCTCAGCAAGAGCTGGCCGCCATCGGCTTCGAAGCGTTCGACGCCCTCTCCGAGGCCGAAAACCACGAGGATATTGAGATCAGCCTGCGGGCCAGGTATCTGGTGCGGCTGATGCAAGTGGCTTGGGTCGTCGAGAGCGACCCGCCCGAAGTCAAGTCGCTGCTGGACGACTACGACAGTAAGAGCGAGCCGGAGCGGATTGCGCTGATTAAGCGACTGGCCGGGCTGGAAGACGACGGCGGCCTGGCGGTGCTCTGCCGCATGGTGCGGTTTGAAAAATCGCTGATTCTCTCGAAGCAAGCCGCGGCGGCGATCATCGCGGCGCCTGCCGCCGACGACGAAGCCGGCGCGCGACGCCGCGAGCAGGTCATTCGCCGCATCGTTGGGCGAGCCACGCGTCCGGCGGCGGTCTGGCTGCAGAGCTACCTGACTGCGCTCAGCGAGCCTGCCGCCGCCCTGGATCCTTGGCAGAAACTGCTCGCGCGCGAAGAACGGCTGGCGCTCGACGCGCCGCAACAAACCCGGCCCGAGTTGGTCGGCGCGTTGCGGCGCGAGCTGGCGGTGCTCTTGCGCCGCAGCGGCCGTGAAGCCGATGCCGACGCCCTGCTGCTCAAGATCGTCGCCCGCGAGCCGGAGACGGCCGCCAGCGAAGACCTGATGGAGCTGCTCGACTGGCTGGCCGGCCAAGGGGCTTACGCCGCCGTCGATCGGGCGGCCCAGCGGTTCAGCGAGCGTTTCGACGAAGAGCCGTTGCTGCTCTACGCCTTGGCCCGCATCCGGCAAGAGCAGGGCGAAAACCAGTTGGCCCGCCAGGCCGTGGACAAGGCGCTCGCGTTCAGCGACGGGCAAACCAACGGCGCCGCTGGCCACTACGTGGTGGCGATGCAGTTGCTCCAGCGTTATTGGTCGGATTTCGCCATCGCCGAGCTGCGGCGGATGATCGACCTGGCCAAGCCGGGCGATCGAGAGGCGATGTGGGCCCGCTTCAAGCTCGGCGAAATCCTGCACGATCAGGGCGAAGACCTGGCGGCGGCCAAACTGCTCGAAACGGGCGTGACCGCTTTGGAACAGTCGCCCGTCGAAGGGTTGGGCGGGTTTCTCAATCCCATGCGGGCCCGCCTGCACTATTTCCATGCCTGCGCGCTTTCGGCGCCTGGCGACCACAAAAAGCGGATCGAGCATCTGCTCGCCGCCATCGAAGCCGACGAGACCGACGCCGACGTGCTGATTGCGCTCTATCGCGACCAACAGCTCGATCCCCCGCAGCGCGAAGCGACGGCTCAACGGATCCTCAAGGCCGCCGATGAATTTCGCGGCAAGATCCAGCAGGAGCCCGACAACCCCAGTCCCTATAACCAATTGGCATGGCTTGTCGCCAACACCGACGGCGATCGCAACGAAGCCCTGCGCTGCTCGCAAAAGTCGTTGGAGCTGGTGCGGGCCGATCCCGACGCGGCCGGCAGCGAAGCCAGCCTGCTCGATACGCTAGGTCATTGCTATTTTGCTCTGGGCGACTATGAGAACGCGGTGAAGTATCAGTCGCGGGCCGTCAAGCTCGACCGCCATTCGGGCCTGATGTACAAGGCGCTCCATGAATTTCGCGCGGCCCGCGACAAAGTCCCTCTCCCTCCGGGAGAGGCTAAGTGAGGGCAACCATGATGAAGCGCGTTTTTGCCCGCGGTTTGGAGTTTGGCGTGGTCGATCAGGGCCAGGGTACGCCGGTCCTGTTAGTGCACGGCTTTCCGCTGAACCATTCGATGTGGAACGCGCAGCTTCCGGTGCTCGCCGCTGGGCGCCGCGTGATTGCGCCCGACTTGCGGGGCTTCGGATCGAGCGTCGATACCGAGGGTACGGTATCGATGGAGGATTTCGCTGACGACTTGGCCGCGATCTTGGACGACGTGCAGGTGCGCGAACCGATCGTCTATTGCGGGCTCTCGATGGGCGGCTACATCGGCTGGCAATTCCTGCGCAAATATCGGCAGCGGGTGCGCGGCCTGGTGCTGTGCGACACGCGGTCGGCGGCCGACACGCGCGAAGCCGCCGCGGGCCGATTGAAAATGGCAGAGCAGGTCATCGCCGACGGCATGCAACCGGTGGCCGACGGGATGCTGGCCAAGGCCCTCTCGCCTCGCACCATGGCCGAGCGGCCCGAGGTGGTGGCGGCCGTGCGGGCGATGATTCTTTCGTCCGATCCCACCGGCGTGGCGGCGGCCCAGCGTGGCATGGCCGCCCGGCCTGACGTCAGCGACATGTTGGCCGGCATCGACCTGCCCACGTTGGTGATGGTGGGGGCCGACGATGCGCTCTCGCCGGCCGATGAAATGCGCCACATCGCCGAGGCGATTCCTCATGCGCGGTTTGTCGTCCTACCAGAAGCGGGCCACCTCTCGCCGCTGGAAAATCCGCGGGAGTTCAACGCGGCGCTGACCGAATTCCTCGCCGGGCTGGATCGTCAATAATGGTGAAATCAATCGAAACAACGGCCGAGAGATGAGCCAGGGTGCCACGGCATCCGTCGCAGCGCGGGTGATGTTGCAATTAACGCCAGACGTGGCCGCTGCGACGGACGCCGTGCGGATTTGCCGATCGGGCTGGCTCGGCGATCGGCCCCGCACGGCGTCCGCCGCGGCGATTGGCATCGAGCATTGGGGCGAAGCCAACCGCGCCGCGGCGGATGCCGTGGCACCCGACTATGAACTTCCGCGTCCCACTGATCCTTGATTGAGCGGTAGAAAAGTGTCTCTTGAGACTCGACGCACAGTGAGTGACGACTCTCAGCTTCTCGAAGCGGCGCAGCGCGGCGATGCCGCCGCTTTCACGCAAATTGTCGAGCGGTATCAGGGCACCGTCTACGGCTATCTGCGGGCGAGGCTCTTGCAACCCTCCGACGCCGAAGACCTCACGCAAGAGGCGTTTTTGCGGTGCTACACCAGCCGGGCGCGGTTCGACAGTTCGGGCATGGTCGGTCCGTGGCTGATCGGCATTGCCCGCAATTTGCTGCGCGAGCACGCCCGCCGGCAGCACCGCCGCCGCGAAGTGGCCTGGACCGAGCTTTGCCTGGAGCTCGATGAATTGGTCCGCGGCGAAGCGGAAGAATACGACGAGATGCTCGTCCACTTGCCCGGCTGCATCGAGTCGCTCGGCCCCAGCGCGCGGCAGGCCATCAACTTGCGTTACACCTGCAAGCTGCGGCTGGCCGAAATCGGCGAGCGGCTGAAACGCAGCGAAGGCGCCGCCAAGCTGCTGATGTTCCGCGCCAGGCAAGCGATCAAATATTGTCTTGAAAGGCGGATCGGCAAGCGGACATGAACGACGAGCGGCTGATTCAACTTTTGCGCGAAACACCGCCCGAAGACCTCTCGCGGGATGAGATCCGCGAGCTTCGCCGCCGGTTGCCCCAGTCGGGCGAGTTGCGGCAAGCCTTGTTCGAACACTTGCAGTTGGATCAAGCGCTGAGCGAGGCGCTGGGCGGAGTAAATCTTTCGCCGGAATCGATCGCGCGCCGGGCGACCACCATTACCGCGGGCGGCGCGGGACGGCTGTTTGGCTGGGGAACGATTTCCGCGGTGTTGCTGGGGCTACTGGGCATTGGCGCGCTTGTTGCCGTGCGGTGGGACCGGCGTCCACGGCAGGTGGCCGCGGCCGATTCTGGCGGTGCCGAGGCCCCAGCGCGCGTGCCGCGAGCGGCGATCAATCACCGCCGGCATGCCGCGCTGAAACAATCGCCGACGGCGGCGCCCACCGAATCTCCGAATCAAGAAAAACAGCCCTCGGCGGCGGACGTTGAAGTCCCGCGCCGCACTGAACCAGCGCCTGCGATCGAACAG